>CAZNAH010000086.1:0-10737 GCA_964570735.1 uncultured Hyphomicrobiaceae bacterium
GCGTGCAGGGCCGCGAGCGCTATGCCATCATGCTGCGCTACGACCGGCCGTTCCGGGAGACGCCCGAGCAGCTTGGCGACATTCTCATCCCCACGCCGCAAGGCCAGCACATCCCGCTCAAGGAGGTGGCGGCCATCGCGTTCACCGACGGCCCGCCGATGATCCGCTCGGAGAATGCGCGGCTGAACGGCTGGGTGTTCGTGGACATCGTCGGGCGCGATATCGGGGGCTATGTCGCCGACGCGCAGAAGGCCATCGCGGAGCAGGTGGATCTGCCGCCGGGCGTTTCCATCGCATGGTCGGGCCAGTTCCAGCAGATGCTGGAGGCGCAGGAGCGGCTCTCCATCGCGATCCCCGCCGTGGTCCTCACCATTTTCGTCCTGCTCATGCTGCATTTCGGCAAGCTCGACCGCACGCTGATCATCATGACGTCGCTGCCCTTCGGGCTGATCGGCGGGCTGTGGGCGGTCTACCTCGCCGGATACAACATGTCGGTGGCCGTGGCGGTGGGCTTCATCGCGCTCGGCGGCATCGCGGTCGAGACGGCGGTGGTGATGCTGCTCTACATCGACGCCCAGATCCGCGAACACCCGCCGCGCACGAAGGCCGAACTGCGCGAGGCCATCATGGCGGGCGCGGTGATGCGCGTGCGCCCGAAGCTGATGACGGTGCTGACCATCGTCGCGGGGCTTCTGCCCATCTTCTTCACCGACGGCCTCGGGGCCGATGTGATGCGCCGCATCGCCCTGCCCATGATCGGCGGCATGGTCACCACGACCCTGCTTACCCTGATCGTCATTCCCGTCCTTTATTTCGTCTGGGAAGGGCGGCGCTTCAGCCCGGACCGGATGCGTGCGTCAGGCCAGGGCGCTGCCCTTCAGCCGGCGGAATGATCAACCCAGCCAAAAAGGAGAAAGCCAATGATCATCAAATTGACGGCCGCCATGGTTCTCGCGGCGGGGCTCGCCGGGGTGCAGCCGGCGCTCGCGCAACATCAGGGGCATGGCACCGGCTCGGCTCCGGGCATTGAGAATGCGCCAGCCGAGGCGGCCGGGGTCGGCGTGATCGAGAAGGTCGATGCGGATAAGGGCATGGTCACCGTGACCCACGAGCCGATGCCCGAAGTCGGCTGGCCGAAGATGACCATGGATTTCCCCGTGACGAAACGGGTCGATCTCTCCGGCGTGAAAGAGGGAGAGAAGGTCAATTTCAAGATCAAGCTCGGCGTCGACAAGCAGTACCGGCTCACCGAGGTGGCGCCCGCGCAGTAATCCCGCTGCAATCCGTTCCGGTCAGCCATGGTCTGGCCGGAACACCCGCCGTGCAGCTTTCAGAAATCGCGCGCGACGCGGAAGCCGGTGAAGATGTCGCGCTCTTCGGCGAAATCGGCGAAGCGGTTCGCTTTCCGGCGCGGGCCGATCACCCAGGAGCCGCCTTTCAGCACACGCCGGGCGCAATCCCCGCCATCGCGCGCGAGCCACGGGCGGCCGTCGGCGGGCAGTCCTTCCCCGGCCGGCATCCAGCAGTCGGCGACCCATTCGACGATGTTGCCGTCGAGGTTGACGAAGCCCCACGCATTCGACGATGGCGGGCTCACACGGCCATAGGCTGCGCCATCACGGCCGCCGGGACCGTCGCGATAGGGCGGCGGATCGAGCGACGCCGTCGCGCCCCAATGGAAGGGCGCATCGCCTCCTGCCCGTGCGACATATTCCCATTCGGCCTCGCTGATGAGCCGATAGCGCCGGCCCGTCCGCCGCGTCAGCCAGGCCGCATAATCATTCGCGTCGTGCCAGTTGACCGCCGTGACGGGAGCATCGCCGCTGGGTTTGTTATGCACCGAGCGCGCGCCCGCGCGGCAGGCGCCATCGGCGACGCATACCGCCCATTCGCGGGCCGTGACCTCGGATCGCGACACCGCGAAGGCACTGCCGATGCGGATATCCGTCGCGGAGCGGCCGCCGCGCATCCCCGTCCACCAGCGCGGCACGCGGTGCTCGAACCGGCCCGCAGGAACGGCGATCATGTCCGGACACTGCTCGCAATCGCGGAAGCGCCCTGCGCGCGGATCGCCGGGCTTGATCCAGGCCGGGGCGGCGTTCTGGCTCTCGCCGACAGGCGTCTCGACGAAACCCGCACGGCGAAGCCTCTCGCGCGCCTCGTCGCTCCAAGGGCCTTGCGGATAGGATTTAAGATAAGCCTGAAAGGCATAGGGCAGACCCGATTTCGAGGCCGTGGCCCAGGCTTCCGCGCGGCGCGCCTCAAGCGCGATGCCGGTCGGCAAGGCCGCAACCTGGTCTCGCGGGGCACGCGGCTCCTCTGCGGGCGATGCGCGGTCCTTCATTGCGAGCTCTTCCGCCGCGTTGATATCGGACTTTTCGTCGGACGATACGGTCGCTTCGGCCAGCTTTGTCTCCTCCGCAGGCGTTCGCTCGGGGAGGGCGCCCGTGACCGGCGTGCTGCTCTCCAGGGCCGGTTGCGACGCCTCGGGACTGGAAGGCTCGGCGGACGCCGTGGCGGGCCGCGCGTCATCCGACTTGGCGGCAACAGAGACGGTTTCGGACCTGCTATCGCCAGCCGGTTGCGAGCCCTTGCCGTAGGATGCGACCCGATCCCCCTCGGCGGCGGTCTGCTGCGGCGGTGCAGCCGGCGATGCGGGAGAAGCGGAATGATCGGCCGCGCCGGCTTGCGAGGCATCCTTCAATGGCTCCGCGCGCGATGCCGTCTCGGGTTCGCCGCCGGCCCCCGGCGCGCGCTCGATGGTTTTGGCGAGGAACCCCTCTGACAGCATCGTCCGGGGATCGGCGAACACAAGCGCGGCGATGGCGACGCCCAGCGAGACGCCCGCCACAAAGATCCCCGTGCGCCCCGAGCGTCTCGTGCCCGCCTCGGGCTCATGCACGGCGACGCTGCGGCGCAGTTGCCTGTCGTAGGCCGCGCGCTTTTCGGGGTCTTTAAGAACCTGATACGCCTCGGTGACGTCATGGAAGGTGGGAAAATCTTCCTCGCTGCGGGCCGCGCCGCCCCCCGATCGATCGGGATGATACTGCTTCACGAGCTTACGATATGCGGCCTTGATGTCCTGCTCGGAGGCATCGGCTTTGACGCCCAGCATATCGTAATATGTCAGCATGGCTCACCCGGCTCATGCGGCGATAATGGAGATTGCGTGTTATGCCCAGTGCCGGCGGCCCCAATCCGCCAGCGTCACGACCCACCGCAGAGTAGCCCTATATGCAGTCGAGATACGGCGGCAATGGGGCGCAAGGGGAAAAACGAAGGCGGAGCGGCCGGATCAGGGCCGCCCCGTAAGCTTAGCGGGCCGGGTTATTTGCTTTCGGCGAGCCGCTTCGGGCACTGCTTTTCGATGAACTTGTTCACTTCGCGAACGATGTCCCCCTCAAACAGCCCGAAATTCTGTTCGAGCGTGGCGGCGGTCCAGACAACGCCCTTGATGAGGGTGGTTCCCTCGATGTTATCGACGCCGAGATCGGCTTCCGCCACCTTGCCGCCCTTGAATTTCAGCTCGGGCGCCAGCGTCATTGTGATCGGATATTTTTCCTCATTGCGCTCGATCTCGCAATCGACCGGCTGCTTGTCCACCTTCAGCGTGTAATCGGCCTGCACAAGCGCATCAACGAGATCCGCGCGCCTCAGCGAAAGCTTGACGTTGCAGCGGGCGCGGCCGAAACCCCAGGTCAATTTCTTTTCCTGTGCGCCTTTTTCGATCTCTTCCTTCTGCCAGGTCTTGGTGAGATCGCAGGTGACGTCGGCCCCTTCCTTATTCTTCTCGGCTAGCACCGAGCAGATATCGCGCTCACACTTGGCGAGAACCTGCTTCTCCGTGTCCGCCGCGCTTTCGGCGAGCACCGGCGACACCAGGGTGACGCCCAGCGCCAACACCGCCGCAGCGCTCAGTCCGCCGCAATACACACTCCGCGCACGCATCGTCATCGACCGCTTTCCCTATGACTTGCTCGGGGCGACTTGGGCCGCATTGAGCCATCGCCGCGCCGGATCGTTAATGGCGGGTCGTTGTAGCACGGAGCTTCCAGACTTCAAGCCGCCAAAAGGGAAGGCTTGGCGCTCGCGTGAACTTGTGTATATGTCCAAGGTGAACCGCTTTAACCTTGACTTGGGGAGCTTGAAAATGGGCGTTGATCCGAGCGGCAGCAATCCGAACATGGACATGCAGGCCCACCAGCAGACCTATAATCTTTTCATCCGGCTGACACAGATCGGCATCGCGGTCGTCGTGCTGATCCTCGTCGGCATGGCCGTCTTCCTGCTCTAAGACCCGTTCTGCATCAGCCGAAATCCATAACTGCTCACTCAGAGGCGGGGATGATAACGATCGCCGTGACCAAGGAAGCGCCGCACGAGACGCGGGTGGCACTCTCGCCCGAAACGGCGAAGAAATTCAAGGGGCTGGGCTGCCGCATCCTCATAGAAAGCGGGGCCGGCGGCCGCTCCTTCATCCCCGACCGGCTCTATGCGGAAGCCGGCGCGGAGATCGTCCCCAGCGCCGGCGCGGCCGTCGAACAGGCCGGCATCCTGCTGAAGGTCGGACGGCCCTCCGCCGACGATCTCGCCGCCGCGAAGACGGGCACCGTTCTCGCCGCGATGCTCGATCCGTTCGGAGCGAGCGAAGACCTGACGGCCCTTGCCGGCAAGGGCTTCACGGCCTTCGCCATGGAGTTCATTCCGCGCATCACGCGGGCGCAGTCCATGGACGTCCTTTCGTCGCAGTCGAACCTCGCGGGTTATAAGGCCGTGGTGGATGCCGCCGCCCAGTTCGGGCGCGCCCTGCCCATGATGATGACGGCGGCGGGCACGGTTCCGGCGGCGCGCGTTTTCGTGATGGGGGCGGGCGTCGCGGGCTTGCAGGCCATCGCCACGGCGCGCCGTCTCGGCGCTGTCGTTTCGGCAACCGACGTGCGCCCCGCCGCGAAGGAACAGGTTGAGTCGCTTGGTGCGAAGTTCATTGCGGTGGAAGACGAGGAGTTCAAGCAGGCCGAAGCCGCGGGCGGCTATGCGAAGGAGATGTCGCCCGAATACCAGCGGAAGCAGGCCGCACTCGTCGCGAGCCACATCGCGGCGCAGGATATCGCGATCACCACGGCGCTCATTCCGGGCCGCCCCGCGCCGCGCCTCATCACCCGCGAGATGGTCGAAAGCATGAAGCCCGGCTCGGTCATCGTGGACCTCGCGGCAGAACGCGGCGGCAATTGCGAGGTCACCCAGCCCGGCGAGGTCGTGGAGCACGCCGGCGTCACCGTGATGGGGCTCCTGAACATCCCCGGACGCGTGCCCGGCAACGCATCGAGCCTCTACGCCCGCAATCTCTATGCGTTCGTCGAGCCGATGATCGACAAGAAAAACAGCACGCTTGCAATCAACTGGGACGACGAGATCATCGCCGCGACCCTGATCTGCCGCGACGGCCAGATCGTCCATCCGCGGCTCAAGGGAGGGCAGTCATGATGCAGCTTTCGAGAGCCGCCGCGCTGTGCGGAGGCGTGGCGCTGGCCCTGGCGTCGGCCGCGGTGCCGGCTTTTGCCGCCGCGCAATCCGGCGATGCGATCAGCCCGTTCGTGTTCCAGCTTTCCATTTTCGTGCTGGCGATTTTCGTCGGCTATTACGTCGTCTGGAGCGTGACGCCCGCGCTGCACACGCCGCTGATGTCGGTGACGAACGCCATCTCGTCTGTGATCGTGGTCGGCGCGCTGCTTGCCGTTGCGGTTGAAGCCGCCGATGCGGCGAGCGCGGCCGGCAACGGCAGCACGCTCGCGAAAGTGTTCGGGTTCCTCGCGCTCGTCATGGCGGCGGTGAATATCTTCGGCGGATTCCTGGTCACCAACCGGATGCTCGCCATGTATAAGAAAAAAGAGAAGAAATAGGAGCGGCCATGTCGCCTGATCTCGTCGCGCTGCTCTATCTCGTCGCGGGCGTCCTGTTCATCCTCGCCTTGCGCGGCCTGTCGAGCCCGGAAAGCTCACGGCGCGGGAATACCTATGGCATGCTCGGCATGACCATTGCGATCGCGACGACGCTGGGCGTCGCCGAGCCGCAGACCGGGCTGAGCTGGCTGCTGATCGTCGGCGGGCTCGCCGTCGGCGGAGGCATCGGCGCGTATACCGCCAGCCGGATCGCCATGACCGCGATGCCGCAGCTCGTCGCGGCGTTTCACAGCCTCGTCGGTCTTGCCGCCGTGTTCGTCGCAGCCGCCGCGCTCTATGCGCCGGAAGCGTTCGGCATTGCGGGCGCGGACGGGCGGATTGCGGTCGCGACGCTCATCGAGATGTCGCTGGGCGTGGCTATCGGCGCCGTCACCTTCTCGGGCTCGATCATCGCGTTCGCCAAGCTGGACGGCCGCATGTCCGGCAAGCCGATCCTGCTGCCCGCCCGCCATCTCATCAATATCGCGCTTGCACTCGCGCTCGTAGTGCTGATCGTCTTGTTCTGCCAGACTGCGGACCCAATGATCTTCTGGGCGATCACGGCGCTCGCGCTCGTGCTCGGCGTGCTGATCATCATTCCCATCGGCGGCGCGGACATGCCCGTGGTCGTATCGATGCTGAATTCCTATTCCGGCTGGGCGGCGGCGGGCATCGGCTTCACGCTCTCCAACACGGCGCTGATCATCACGGGCGCGCTGGTCGGCTCGTCCGGCGCGATCCTCAGCTACATCATGTGCAAGGGCATGAACCGCTCGTTCATCTCGGTCATTCTCGGCGGCTTCGGCGGAGAGACCGCAATGGCGGCGGGCGGAGGCGAACAGCGCCCCGTGAAGCAGGGCTCCGCGGACGATGCGGGCTTCATCCTAAAGAATTCCTCGAAAGTCATCATCGTGCCGGGCTACGGCATGGCGGTGGCGCAGGCGCAGCACGCCCTTCGCGAGATGGCCGACAGGCTCAAGGAAGCGGGCGTGGAGGTCTCCTACGCCATCCACCCCGTCGCGGGCCGGATGCCGGGGCATATGAACGTGCTCCTCGCGGAAGCCAATGTGCCTTATGATGAGGTCTTCGAGCTTGAGGACATCAACAACGCCTTCTCCCAGGCGGATGTGGCCTTCGTGATCGGCGCGAACGACGTGACGAACCCCGCCGCCAAGGAAGACCCGACATCGCCGATCTACGGCATGCCGGTGCTCGAAGTCTGGAAGGCTGGCACGGTGATGTTCATCAAGCGGTCGCTGTCGTCGGGCTATGCGGGCATCGACAATACGCTCTTCTACCGCGACAACACGATGATGCTGTTCGGCGATGCCAAGAAAATGACGGAAGAGATCGTTAAGTCGTTCTGAGCGCGCTTCTGAAAAGCGAGGATGCCATGCGCCGTTTCATCCAGGTCTGGTTGGTGCTGTCGATCATCGCGACGGCCGTTTTCGGATACCTCTACGTCACGGGCGACCGCACCCGTTCTGTCACGGTCGAGTTCTCGGACGGCACGCGCATCGGCACGGAAAGCGCCCCCGGCGGCGCACCCGCGACGCGCTCGCTGCGCCCCGATGGCGCGGCCCAGAGCGCACCCGCCGTGCAGAGCGAAAGCCTCGCGCTGACGATCTCCATCGCGTCCTCGATCATCAGCGCCATCGCGGCCATCGCGCAGACCTGGCTCACGCACCGCGCGATCCGGAATGGCCGCTACGGCTAACAGCGAATGCAGGTCATCGCCTATGCGGCAGCGGCTCTGGTCGCCGGCTACCTCGTTTTCGCGCTTCTTCTGTTCGCGTTCCAGCGCAAGCTGCTGTACCGCCCGATGCGCGAGCGTATCGCTCCGGCCCGTGTCGGCCTGCCCATGGTGCACGAGGAGCAATTCCGCACCGCCGATGGCGAAACGCTGATCTGCTGGCACCTTCCGCCCGCGCCTGGTCAGCCCACGCTTCTCTATTTCCACGGCAATGGCGGCGACCTCGCGGGTCGGCGCGACCGTTTCCTGCGCTGCGCGGCTGCGGGACTCGGCCTGTATATGATGAGTTACCGGGGTTATGCGGGGAGTTCAGGCGAGCCATCCGAGCGCGCCATCATCGCCGACGCGCTTGCGGTTTACGATGGGCTGCGGTCGCGGGAGAGCGGCCCGCTGATCCTTTATGGCGAATCGCTCGGCTCGGGCGTGGCGGTGCAGGTGGCCGCGCAGCGCACACCCGATGCCGTCATTCTCGAAGCGCCGTACACGTCGATCGCCGACGTGGCGCAGGCGCTTTACCCCATCATCCCTGTGCGGCCATTTCTGCACGACCGCTTCGACAGCCTGTCGCGAATCGCCGCAGTGAGGGCGCCCTTGCTCGTCCTCCACGGCGCACGCGACGAGACGATCCCCGTCGCGCTCGGGCGCGCGCTCTTTGATGCGGCGCCTGAGCCCAAGCAGATGATAAGCTTCCCGTCCGCCGTCCACTGCGATCTTTACGTGTTCGGTGCGTGGGATGTCATCCTGCGGTTCATTCACGGAATAAGGCAGGGGCCGGGCGGTACCAAGGCTCAGGCCGACGGCCGCCCGGAGATGGATTACGCCTCGTCGGACCCGACCCGGCGCAATCCTTCATAAGCCACCTTGTGGGACGGATTGATCTGAAGCGCCTTCTTATAGGCGCGCGAAGCCTGTTTGCGATCCCCGGCCGCCTCCGCCGCCTGACCCGCGAGCGCCCAGGCTTCCACATTATTGACTTTGTTGGTCCCGGCGACCTGGAAATCCTCAAGCGCCTTCTGGTATTCCTGAAGCGCCATGTAACTCAGCCCGCGCGCGAAATGCGGATCGGGCGCATCGGGGCGATAGTTCACGGCGACCGTCAGATCATCGACGGCATTCCGGTGGTCCGAAACCGCCTGATGAAGCAGACCGCGATTGTAATACGCGATCGGTTCGTCGGGGCGCAGCTCGATCGACTTGCTGAAATCCGCCATGGCGAGCGGAAAATTCTTCTGCGACTTATAGATATTGCCCCGGCCAATGTAAGCGGAATGATAGTCCGGCTTGATGGCAATGGCCTGATTGTAATCGCTCAGCGCAAGCTCGGTCTTGCCCATTCGTGCATAGATGAGGGCGCGGTTGTTGTAAGCCTGATGGAACTGCGGATTGATGGCGATAGCCGCGCTGAAATCGGCGATGGCTTTCTGGAATTCGCCGATCTGGCCGTAGGCGGAGCCGCGCAAATTGAGGGCGTCAGCGTCGCGCGGGTTCTGCTGGATCACCGCGGACAGCGATGCGATGTTGTTCTTCTGGCTCGCCTGAAGCCCCTTTTTCTCCTGCTCGGCAAGCTCGCTCGTGACGCTGGCCGTCTGACAGGCTGACAGCAGAGCTGCCAAAGCGCCTATGACAACCGCCTTCGTTATCGCGTATGCCGAGCGTTGAACCGCCATCGTCGAACCCGAGACGCTGTTGTTGGACCGATGCTTGTTTCAGCCAATAGTGAGGCGTTAATACGGCCTCGCCCACGAAACCCGGAACAAAACCGGCGTCACGCCTCGATGCGCGGGCATCGTGCTCGCGATCAACGCCCGCGGCTGCGGCCGGCGACGAGACCCTCGCGCTGCGCTCTCTTGCGTGCGAGCTTGCGGGCCCGGCGCACCGCCTCGGCCTTCTCGCGCGCCTTTTTCTCGGACGGCTTTTCGTAATAGTTGCGCAGCTTCATTTCACGGAAAATGCCTTCGCGCTGCATTTTTTTCTTGAGCGCCTTCAAGGCTTGATCGACATTATTGTCACGAACGTGGACCTGCACGCTTGCTCCTTCGCTCTGTATAGGGGGCTTCAAACACGTTTAGCGCACTCAGAGCGCGCTTCTTGCATAAGATATAGCAACGTCGGCCATTCTTGTCCATTTCCAGCGCGGATTTTGGCACATCATCCTGCGCTTCCATCCCGCCGTGGTGTTATCCGGGTGACATGCCCGAGCTTCCGGCCAGCCTGTGTGCCGCTTTTGCCGTAAAGATGCAGCGAGACGGCAGGATCGTTTTCAAGCAGGTCACGCCAGCCCAGGATTTCGGACCCTAGAAGATTGGTCATGACCGCATCGGAATGGCGTTCCGTCGAGCCGATCGGCCAACCCGCCACCGCGCGGATATGGTTCTCGAACTGGCTCACCGCGCACGCATCGAGCGTCCAATGCCCGCTGTTATGCACCCTCGGCGCAATTTCGTTGATGACCACGGACTGGCCAACCCCATGGGGCATCACGAAGAATTCGACGGCCAGCACGCCCACATAGCCGAGCACTTCTGCAATGCGCCTCGTCATCTCCGCCGCCTGCCGCATGGCGGCGTCATCGAGGCCGGAGGGGACTTCCGTGCGCTTCAGAATGCCGTCGGCGTGGCGGTTCAGCGGGCTGTCATAGGCGTGGAAAGCGCCCGACGCGGTCCGTACCGCGATGACCGATGCCTCGGCCAGAAACGCGACCCGCTGCTCCAGCACGCACGGCCCGCCAAGCGCACGATGCGCCGCTTCCAGCGATTCTGCCGTCTGCACCCGCACCTGCCCCTTGCCGTCATAGCCATAGGCCGCGCGCTTCAGGATGGCGCCTTCCGGACATTCCTTCGCGAGAAAGGCGGCGGCGCCGGGCAGGTCATGCTCCGTCTCGATCACGCGGTAAGGCGCGACGGGTAACCCGGCCTCCGTGAGGAACGCCTTCTCGCGGATGCGGTTCTGGGCCACTTCCGCGGCGCGCGGCGGCGGGCAGACGGGGGCGGTCGCCGCGGCGGCGAGCAGCGTCGCGACGGGCACGTTCTCGAACTCGAAGGTGAT
>CAZNAH010000086.1:10838-12539 GCA_964570735.1 uncultured Hyphomicrobiaceae bacterium
CTGTCCGCTTCGGGCGCGTAGATGCCGGCGCGCAGGCCGAGCTTCGCGCAAGCCATCGCGAGCATGCGCCCGAGCTGGCCGCCGCCGAAAATGCCGATGGTGGCGCCGGGTTCAAGCGGGGGCGGTGTCTGCATGGGGATATTCCGGCACGCCGAGGGTGCGGGCTTCCCGCCAGGCCGTGAGCCGCGCGGCGAGATCGGGATCGGACAGGGCGAGGATCTGCGCGGCGAGGAGGCCCGCATTCGCAGCGCCCGCGATGATCACTTTGTAGCCGTGATCGCGGGCCGCCCGGCCGAACGCATAGAGCCGTTCCGGCGTGCGATGGGCCGAGATGACGAGCGCGCGGTAGGGCACCGCAAGCTCGTCGAGAACGGTCGCGGCTGCTCGCATGACGGGCCAATCCGACTGGCTTCCCATGATGATGGCGACGGGGGGAACAGGAGGTGTCATGGCCTTACCGAAGCACGGAAAGCCCTGAGACGAAAGCCGGTTTTGCTTTGAGTTTCACTTGCCCACGGTATTCTTGGCGTCTGGAAGCGTGTTCCGCACGGCTCACGCGATGATATCGGGGAAAAGCTGATCCTCGATCCGCGCGATCTCGTCCCTGAGCCCGAGCTTTCGCTTCTTGAGGCGCGTGAGCATCAGCTGATCGCGGCACTGCGCCGCTTCGAGCGCGCTGATCGCTTCATCCAGGTCGCGGTGGTCGCGTTTCAACTGGGAGAGCCGCTGCCGCAGTTTGCGGTCCTCGTCTTGGTCCATCAAACCTCCGGTGATGACGCCATAGGAGGCGGGCCCGGATAAATCGCCGATCAAAGTCATCATAGCACAATCCGCAGAGACAAACCGAGGGACGTCGCAGGAAGGGTGCGCCGTTGCAACAGTGTGACCAACTCCTTAACACACCGCCGCGCGCTTGACAAAATATAATAAGCGCTCGGAAGCATCCAGGGTGTGGAAGACCGTGCGGAGACACGAAACGGTTAAGCGCAAACCAATTCTAAGAACGCTTCTTTGCCTAAACAAGGAGCGAAGCGCTGTTCTCTATCTTCTTCACAAGTTAACCTTGTTTCAGACGATTTTATGACGTATAATTGTCATGATTTGGACATGTTTGGGAGTTGGCATAGAAGGGTCAACAAGGAGGAGGACGGCAATGAGCCTTTCCGCGCATATCGAGGAGTTGTCCGAAAAACACCGCATGCTGCAACGCCAGATCGAGGGCGAAATGGCGCGGCCACTCGTCGATAGCCTGAGGATCGCTGAACTCAAGAAACGCAAACTCCGACTGAAAGACCGCATCCAGCGGCTGAAGGCGACCCGTCAGGTCGCTTGATCCCGGCTCTCAAGGCCAAAGCGCCCTGAGCCGACCGCAGGAAGGGCGATGTGCAGAACCGGCGAACAGCCGCAAACGGCGCTCGACCGGTTCGGCCCCATCGCCCGGGCTGTGCATTTCTCACCTCCCCGCCCCACAATTCGCCCCTCCCTTGCCTTCCCGGTGCGGCTTGCAGTACAAAACGGCAGTCCTGCGCGGTCACGCGCATAAACCCGTTACGCGCTCAGCCGACCATGTCCGAAAGCAAGAAAACGTCACGGCCTTCGGCCCGCCTGCCGAAGGGAATGCGCGATATCGACGCGAGCGAATTGCGCGCGCTGCGCTCCATGATCGAGACGATCTCGGAAGTCTACGAGCGCTACGGCTTC
>CAZNAH010000087.1:0-6099 GCA_964570735.1 uncultured Hyphomicrobiaceae bacterium
GGGAGACGGTCGACGGCATCGTGACCGATCCGCCGCCGGGCAGATCGATCGTGACGGGCTGGGGCGCGCCGCTGCCCTGGTAGCGCTGCTGTGCCGGCACCGCGACGAAGCGGCGCAGCTGCGCCTCGATCGCGTCGCGGGGCGTGCCGTCGGGGAAGGTGGCGAGCACCGGTCCGCCGCCGCCCGGCAGATTGAGTTCGACCTCGATCGTCATCGCGCCGCCCGTTCCACGCGCTCTCGGGTGGTGCGGTGGCGCCTTTCCGCCCGCGCCTCGGCCGTTTCGAGCAAATCGATCCAGATGCTCACGTCGGCCTCGCGCCAGCCGCGCGCGCGCCGAGCGCGACGGGCCGCGGGAAGGTTCCGCGCTGAATTTTTTCGTAAATCGCAGACTTCTTGAGTCCGGTGCGCGCTGTAACGTCGCGCAGCCGGAGAATTGCCGTGCTCATGCTCTGCCCCTTTCAAGTTAAATGCGATGGGCACGACAATGAGTCGCGAGGCCGCGCCGTGCAAGAGGGGGGGGTTCCGTTCCAGTTAACTTACAGACCGAAGTCTTCCGTGCAAATTGCATGATTTGAACGGCTCATCAGCGCTCGAAACACGGCTCTGATCAGAGAACGCCGGGAGATGGGGGTATTTTTTTTCTTGATCCAAACCACTTCACTTTGACCAGGAAGTTGCTCGAAAGCAACAGCGTACTGTGTCATGCACATGACATTGAAGAGCGCCAGTCAATGCTGCTGCGGTTTGTCGGCAGCTCTCGCGGCTTTGCTCCACCCCCGGCCGGAGGACTGACGAGGGTCTACCCCCACCCCCTGCCCCCCTCGTTTTTTCAGGCCGGCGCGCGCAGAGCGTCGAGATGGTCGGCCCACCACTGCACGAGCCCGCGCCGCTCGTCGAGGCGCTGGCCGCGGTCATAGGCGGCGCGGACGGCATTGCGCTCGCGGTGGGCCAGCTGGCGCTCGATCGCGTCCGCGCTGAACAGGCCGGACTCGTTGGCGATGGTCGAGAACAGCAATCGCACGCCGTGGCCCGTCATCCGCGAGCGATACCCGAGCCGGTAAAGCGCGAAGAGGATCGTATTTTCGCTCAGCACGCCCTTGCGCCCTTCGCCGCGGAAGACGAGCCGGTCCCGGCCGGTCAGGGCGTGGAGCTCGTCCAGGATCGCGAGCGCGTGCCGGCTGAGCGGCACCACGTGCTCGCTCCGCATCTTCATGCGGTCCGCTGGAATGATCCAGAGCGCCTTGCCGCGGTCGATCTCGCGCCATTCGGCGCCGCGCAGTTCCTTCGTGCGCACGGCGGTCAGGAACAGGAATTGCAGCGCCAGGCGCGTTTGCAGATCGCCCCCATACTCTTCGCTGTCGTAAGCGTCGATCCGGCGAAGCAACTCGGGGAGTTCATCCGGCTTCACCGCGAGCCGGTGGGACTTCACATGGGGCTGAAGCGCGCCCCGGAGATCGGCGGCCGGATCGCGGCGGGCCAGCCCGCAGGCGATCGCATAGCGGAAGACGGCGCTCGCCTCCTGCAGCAGGCGATGGCTCAGATCGGTCGCCCCGCGCGCCTCGACCCGGCGCAGGACGGCCAGCAAGTCCGGTGGCTCGATCGCGGCGACGGGCCGGTGTCCCAGCGCCGGGAAGAGGTCGTTTTCGAGCCGCCGCACAAAGCGGCGGCCGTGCTCGGGCGTCCAGCGGTTCGCCTGCTTGCGCGTGTAGTCGCGCGCCACGGCCTCGAAAGAATTGGCGGCGGCGATCTTCGCTGCGCGCTTCGCCGCCTTTCTTGTCGCCGACGGGTCGAGCCCTTGCGCGAGCGAGGCGCGCGCGTCATCGCGCCGCGCCCGGGCCTGCGCGAGCCCCACCTCGGGATAGGCGCCGAGCGCGAGCAGCTTCTCCCGCCCCTCGTAACGGTATTTCAGCCGCCACAGGCGCGACCCGCTGGGACTGACGAGCAGGAAAAGCCCTTTAGCGTCGCTGAGCTTGAAGGGCCGGTCCTGGGGCCTGGCGTTGCGGATGGCGAGGTGGGTCAGCGGCATTGGGGGTATCGCGATTCTGAGGGTATCCGGTTCCCCCAAAACTACCCCCAATACCCCCGGACTCAAGGGGCCTTCTGTGGAATGCTGTGAAACGACGTGGAAGGCTAGGCGACTGACTCTTATGGAATTTTCTGGCTGCTTTGGATTGTTCTGAAGAGTGATGTAGTGCGGACGAAGGGACTCGAACCCCCACGACTTTCGTCACTGGAACCTAAATCCAGCGCGTCTACCAATTCCGCCACGTCCGCGTGATGTGCCGTCGGCAGCATCTATAACAAAGCGGCCGCACGTCCCGCCAGCCCTTTCGCGCCCGCATAAGGGGAAGGAGGGCTTGCCTTCGCGGCGTGAAGCGTCCAATCCTGTTGGCCTCGTCTTGCAACAAAGGGGTTCAGGCATGGTGTCTCAGTCGGCGGATATCAGGGCGTCGGTGCTGGAGGCGATCGGCAACACGCCTCTCATCCGGCTGCGGCGGGCATCCGAAGAGACGGGCTGCACCATTCTCGGCAAGGCCGAATTCATGAACCCCGGCCAATCGGTGAAGGATCGGGCCGGCCTGTTCATCATCCGAGATGCGGAAGAGCGCGGGGCGCTCAAGCCCGGAGGCACCATCGTCGAGGGCACGGCGGGCAACACGGGCATCGGGATCGCCGTCGTCGCCAACGCGCTCGGCTACAGAACCGTCATCGTCATCCCGGAAACGCAGAGCCAGGAGAAGAAGGACACTCTGCGCATGATGGGCGCAACCCTGGTCGAGGTTCCAGCCGTCCCTTATAAGAACCCGAATAACTACGTGAAATACTCCGCGCGCCTTGCGGACGAACTGAACCGGACCTCGCCTGAGGGCGCAATCTGGGCGAAGGCGCCGCAGGTGCGCCAATGGGCGAACCAGTTCGATAATGTCGCCAACCGCGAAGGCCATGTCCGCACCACCGCGCAGGAGATCTGGCGGCAGACGGAGGGCCGCGTCGATGGCTTCGTCTGCGCTGTCGGCACCGGCGGCACGCTGGGCGGCGTCTCCATCGGCCTGAAGGAGAAGCGCGCGGACATTGTCATCGGGCTGGCCGACCCCATGGGCTCGGCGCTCTATCACTACTACGCGCATGGCGAGCTGAAAGCGGAAGGCTCGTCCATCACGGAGGGCATCGGGCAGGGCCGCATCACGGCCAACCTCACCGGCGTCACGGTCGATCGCGCGTATCAGATCGCCGATGACGAGGCGCTCACGCTTGCCTACCGGCTGCTCGCGGAAGAGGGCCTCTGCCTCGGCGGCTCCAGCGGAGTCAACGTCGCCGGCGCGATACGGCTTGCCCGCGACCTCGGCCCCGGCCACACCATCGTGACCATTCTCTGCGATTACGGCACGCGCTACCAGTCCAAGATGTTCAATCCGGATTTTCTTCGCGCGAAGGGCCTGCCGGTGCCATCATGGCTGACGCGGACGGCGGACCTGCCGGACGTGTTCGAGGACGTGCCCACCTGAGACGCGGCCCATGATAATCACCGGGAGGAGTGCATGACGGATTTCTCGTCGAAATGGCTCGTGGAAACGGATTGGCTCGCGGAGCGCGTGAGATCGCCGGGCCTCGTCGTGCTCGATGCCTCCCTGCCCGCGGGCGGCGATGCCAAACCCCCATATGACGCTTATCGCGACGAGCATATCCCCGGTGCGCTGTTCTTCGATATCGAGGAGCTTTCCGACACGACATCGAAGCTTCCCCACATGCTGCCCTCGCCGGAAAAGTTTTCCTCCAGGATGCGCAAGATGGGCATCGGCGACGGCATGAAGATCATCGTTTACGACGCCCGCGGCATCTACAGCGCGCCGCGCGCCTGGTGGATGTTCCGGGTGATGGGCCATGAGGATGTCGCAGTTCTCAATGGCGGCCTGCCGAAGTGGAAGGCGGAGGGGCTGCCCGTCGAGGCGGGCTTGCCGGCGCCGCGCTCGGAGCGCCATTTTACCTCCCGCTTCAACGCGGCGCTCGTGCGCGATCTCAACGACATGATGGCCGCCGTGCGGGCGCAGAAGACGCAGATCGCGGATGCCCGCGCGGCCGGGCGCTTCGAAGGACGCGACGGCGAGCCGCGCCCCGTGCCGCGCCTCGGGCATATGCCGGGCGCTCACAACATGCCGTTCTCCTCGCTTCTGAACGGGAACGGCACCTTCCGCCCCGCCGAGGAGATCCGCGCGCTGTTCGAGAAAGCAGGAATTGCGCCGGAGAAGCCGGTTGTCGCCACCTGCGGGTCGGGCATCACGGCCTGCACGCTCGCGCTCGGCCTCGCCATCATCGGCAACGAGCATGTGCCCGTTTACGATGGCTCCTGGTACGAGTGGAGCCATGCCGAGGATGCGCCGGTCGAGACGGGCAGCGGCAAAGAAGCCTAGCGAGGCCGCCTGATCCAGCGCAGGAACCGTGCCAGCCGGGATGGGCGCGCGCTTTCAGCCATGCCGCGCGCCGAGGGAGAAGGGTTAACCGCGGGCGTGGCATGGGCCAGAAAAGGCACCGGACTTTCCGTTTCCGCGGGCGCGGCCCGGATCGCCTTGCCGAAGCTGATGCGCTCTTCCTCGTTCTGCTGCTTGACGAGATCCGGATCCATACGGGCCTCTGTTTCCTTGTTCGAACTGTTCTTGCACCCAGTTTCGCATCATCGCCCGGAAGCTGGAACCTGCCTCTCGATCGCCGCTCCGACGCGGGACATCGCAAAGCAGAGCATCCAGAACACGGCCGCCGCGAAGACATAGCCGGTCAAGGCGGTGGACGGCGCGGCCCAATCCGGGTCGGCCGCCGCAAGCTGCACCATTCCGAGGAAATCGAAAAGGCCGATCACGAGCACCAGCGTCGTGTCCTTCAGAAGCCCGATGAACGCGCCCGTCAGCCCGGGCAGCGCATTGCGCAGCGCCTGCGGCAGGATGATGAGCCGCAGCGTCTGCGGCCATGAAAAGCCCATCGACTGAGCCGCCTCGAACTGGCTCGCAGGGATGCTCTGCAAGCCGCCGCGCACGATCTCGGCGACATAGGCGCTGGCGAACAGAGCCACCGCGATCAGCGCGCGCGTCAGCTTTTCGAGATCGAGGCCCTGCGGCAGGAACAGGGGCAGCATCACGCTCGCCATGAACAGCACGGTGACCAGCGGGACGCCGCGCCAGAACTCGATGAAGCCGATGGCGAGAAGGCGCGGCACGGGCCAGCTCGACCGCCGTGCGAGCGCGAGCAGAATGCCGAGCGGAAGCGACGCCGCCATGCCGACATAGGCGATCATCAGGGTGAGCGTCAGTCCGCCCCATTGCTCGGTCGAAACGGGGGTAAGCCCCGCGACGCCGCCCCCCAGAAGCGCGAATGCGCCTGCAATGCCCGCCACGATGCCTAGCATGCCCCCCGCCATCCCGAGGAAACGCCGCCCCGCATAAGCGATCCCGAGCATGACGAGCGGCAGGGTGGCCGCCGCCAGGCAGCGCCAGCGCTCATCCTCCGGATAGCGCCCCGCGAGAAGCTGGTCGAGCTTCGCGGCGATGAAGGGCCAGCACGCGCCCTGCGCCGAGCGGCAGGCTTCGACATCGCCCATCAGGCTCACGGCTTGCGTCACGAGGAACGGCAAGGCAGCTTCTGCCGCGAGTGCAAGAAGCGACACACCCGCCACGGTGAGCGCGGCATCGCCGGGCGAGGAAAACAGGTTCTGCCGCGCCCATCGCGCTGCGCGCATCATGCCCAGCGCACCCGGTTCCAGCGGTCGAGGAGCGCGGCCGTCAGCAGCGAAAGCGCGAGGTACACGGCCATCGTCATGGCGAGGATTTCGACCGCATGGCCCGTCTGCGCGAGCGCCGTTCCCGCGAAGACCGCGACGAGGTCGGGATAGCCGATGGCGACGGCGAGCGAGGAATTTTTCGTCAGCGTGAGATACTGGCTCGTGAGCGGCGGCACGATCAGGCGCATGGCCTGCGGCAGGATGACGAGCCACAGGGTCTGCCGCCGCGTCAGCCCGAGAGAGGCCGCTGCCTCGCCCTGACCGCGCGGTACGGCCTCGATGCCCGCCCGCACGATCTCGGCGATGTAAGCGGCGGTGTAGAGCGAGAGGCC
>CAZNAH010000087.1:6140-12406 GCA_964570735.1 uncultured Hyphomicrobiaceae bacterium
GAGAGGCCGCGCGGTTCCGGTACGCTCCACGCGCCCTGCGCAAGCGCGATGGCGAAGGCAAGCCCCAGCCCCGCCGCCCCGAGCCGCGCCGCGCGCCGCAGCCTTCCCCGCGCCAGCCCCGACAGCAGGAGTGCCACGGCGAACGCCACCCCCAACGCGAGAACGGCCGCTCCCGGCTCCGGCCATGGCACGAACAGCCCGCGATTGTTGAGATAGACCTCGCCGAGCACGAAGCCCGTTCGCGGGGCGGGCAACTGCCTCAGCACGCCGAAATAGAGAAAGAACAGCACGAGCAGCAGCGGCAGGTTGCGGAACAGCCCGACATAGGCGGCGGCCAGCGTCCGGATGAGCCAGTTGCCGGACAGCCGCGCCGCGCCGAGCCCGAAGCCGAGCAGCGTGGCGAACACGATGCCGAGGCTCGCCGCCAGCAGCGTGTTCAGGAGACCAACCACGAACACCCGCCCGTAGGACGAGGCTTCCGAATAGGGCACGAGCGTCTGCACGATGCCGAAGCCTGCGGGTCGGTCGAGAAAGCCGAGATCGAAGCGGAAGTTGAAGCGTTCGAGGTTCGCCGCGACGTTGCCCGCGACCGCAAAGATGAGCCATGCGACGAGCAGCAGCAGGACAGCTTGTATGACGGTTTTCGCGGCCGGATGCCGGAAAAGCCGCCCCATCGTCAGGACCGCTCAGCGGATAGGCGGCGCATGGAGAATGCCGCCCTTGGACCACAACTTGTTGAGTCCGCGCTCGATTTTCAGCGGCGAACCCTCGCCCAGATTGCGCGCGAAGACTTCGCCATAATTCCCGACCGCCGTGATCGCATGAAGCGCCCAGTCCGCGCCGACGCCCATGGCTGCGCCGAAATCGCCGCTTTTGCCGAGCAGCCGCTGGATGGCGGGATTATCCGAGGTTTGCGCGAGCATCGCGGCGTTCGCCTGCGTCACGCCGAGTTCCTCCGCGTTGATGAGGGCGAACAGCGTCCACCGCACCAGGCTCTCCCAGGCGGGATCGCCCTGGCGCACGGCCGGGCCGAGCGGCTCCTTGGAGATCGTATCGGGCAGCACGAGGTGCTCGTCGGCTTTGGCGAGCTTCACGCGCTGCGCGGCAAGCCCCGACGCATCCGTCGAATAAACGTCGCAGCGCTCCGCCTCGTAGGCTTTCAGTGCCTCGTCGGACTTCTCGAACGCGACGAGCGTATAGGGCATGCCGCGCGAGCGGAAGTAATCGGCGATGTTGAGTTCCGTGGTCGTGCCGGTGTTCACGCAGATTTCCGCGCCCGACAGTTCGAGCGTGCTCTGCACGTCGAGCTTCTTCGGCACCATGAAGCCCTGGCCGTCATGATAGATCACGCCGACGAAGGTGATGCCAAGCGCGGTGTCAGCCTGCATCGTCCAGGTGGAGTTGCGCGACAAAACGTCGATCTCACCGGACTGGAGGGCCGTGAAGCGCTGCTTCGACGACAGCGGCACGAACTTCACCTTCGCGGGGTCGCCGAATATGGCAGCGGAGAGCGCCCGGCAGAAATCCACGTCGAGCCCGACCCATTCGCCCTTGTCGTTCAGCGACGAGAAGCCCGGCAGCCCCTGGCTCACCCCGCAATGGATCGCGCCGCGCGCTTTCACCTCGTCGAGGGTCGCCGCGCGCGCTCCCGGCAGAAAACCGAGGATGAGGATCAGGGCGAGAAGGGGAAATCTCATGGGGGTCAACTCGCTCAGAGTGGGACACGGTTTTCGCGTGGTGCGAAGGCTGCCGGATAACACGAAATAGAGCGCGGAAGGTCAAGCCCTTGACGCGATCACGATGAAGGGCGATGACGGCAGACCGTAAACACGCGACCTGGCTGATGACCGACGACAACGGCTTGAATATTGACACCCTGCTCGCGCAGCTCGGGCGCGATCCCGAACGCCATGCGGGTTTCGTCAACACGCCGATCTATCGCGGCTCGACCGTGCTCTATCCGACCGCCGAGTCCATCACGACGGGCGATGTCGAATACACCTATGGCCGCCGCGCGACGCCGACGAGCCGCGCGCTGGAGGATGCCGTCTCGACCCTGGAGGGCGCGGCGCGAACCTATCTCGCGCCGTCGGGCCTCGCCGCCGTCTCGACCGTGCTTCTGGCTTACGCACAGGCGGGCGGGCACATCCTCATCGCGGACAATGTGTACCAGCCGACGCGGCGCTTCGCCGAGCGGATGCTGCGCCGGCTGGGGGTCGAGGTCACCTATTACGATCCGCTCTGCGGCGGCGCGATCGCGAGCCTCTTCCGGCCCGAAACGCGGCTTCTCTTCACCGAAGCGCCGGGATCGCAGACCTTCGAGATGCCCGACATTCCGGCGCTCGCGGCCGCCGCGCAGGCGGCAGGCATCGCCGTGGCCATGGACAACACCTGGGCGACCCCCCTCTACTTCAAGCCGCTGGCACACGGCGTGAACGTCTCGATCCAGGCGGGTACGAAATATATCGTCGGGCACTCGGATGCGCTGCTCGGCACGATCGCCTGCGACGCCGGCGCCGCCCCGGTCATCGGCTCGACCCATGAGGCGCTGGGCGTCTGCGCCGGACCGGAAGACTGCTTCCTGGCCCTGCGCGGCTTGCGGACCATGTCCGTGCGGCTCGAACGGCACTGGAGCGCGGGGCTCGCCATGGCGGAATGGCTGCGGGAGCGGCCGGAAGTTACCGCAGTGCTCCACCCTGCCCTGCCGGGCGCGCCGGGCCACGAGATCTGGAAGCGCGATTTCAAGGGCGCGTCCGGGCTCTTCTCCATCATCCTCAAACCCTGCGACGAGGCCGCCGTGTGCCGGATGCTGAATGCGTTGCAGCTCTTCGGCATGGGCTTTTCCTGGGGCGGCTTCGAAAGCCTGATCGTGCCCTTCGATCCCCGGCCCTATCGAAGCGCCGTCCCTTGGGCGGGCGACGGGCCGTGCCTGCGCCTTCACATCGGGCTGGAGGACATCGGCGACCTGAAGCGCGACCTCGAACGCGGGTTCGCCGCGCTCGCGAGCCAGCCCTAGGCTATTCAGCGGCGGGAGCGGGCAGCAGCTCGCGCCGGGTCAACAGCAGGAGCGGTGCGCCGAGCAGCAGCACGCCGATGCCCACCAAAGCGCCGGCTCCGGTGTAAGCGAGGCTCGAATAGAGCATGTAGCCGCAACTCAGGCAGAAGAGCGCGGGGCACGCCCTCTTTCCGCGCGTTCGCGCGCGCTTCCTCCACGCGGACGGGATTGAGGTCGATGCCGAGCGCCTTGGCGCCCCGCTTCGCCGCGGCGATGGCGATGCGGCCGTCGCCCGAGCCGAGGTCGATCACGTAATCCCCCTCCGAAACCAGGGCGAGATCGAGCATCCTCTCCACGACCTCCGGCGGCGTGGGCACGAAGGGCACGTCGAGCGCGGGCGCGCGCTGAGCTGCGCCGGGCGCCGCGTGGAAGAAGAGCATCGCGAGCGCGAGCACTGGCGCGGCGGCGGACCATCGGGCGGAAGCGGTAGAAACTCGGGGCTGCATGTCACACTCTCATATCGCTGCGGTCGCGCCATCGCGGGCGTGCGGCATCCCCTTAACAGGGGCCGGCGATCGAGTGCCGCGACCTCGGTTTGAGCACCACAGGCAAACGCATGAGAGGGCGGCAGGGTCTACCCTGAAAGAAAGTTAATAATTATCTTTCCGATAGTCAGAAGAGAGGCAGTGAGCGGCGCGAGTGGCGACCCCGGCAGGACTCGAACCTGCGACCTAATGCTTAGAAGGCACTCGCTCTATCCGGCTGAGCTACGGGGCCGTTCCGCAAAGAGATACGCCCGGCGGCGCGGGCTGTAAACCGATGCCGCCCATTCGGCGCGCTGTTTCAGTGCGTCCAGCTTCCGATCCGGCCGTAGCGGAAGTTGTCCGCGTAAGCCTTCTTCGTCAAACCCCTGCGGCGCGGCTCGAACACGCGGTAGGGAATGCCGTTACGCTCGGCATAGGCGATCGCGTCCTCCTTCGTCGGGAAGGACAGATGGATTTGCGATCTCATGTCGGCTGAGCTCGTCCAGCCCATCAGCGGCTCGATCTCGCGGCGCACCTGCGGCTCGTATTCGAGCACCCATTCCTTCGTCTTGGCCTGGCCGGACTGCGTCGCTGTCCGCGATGGCTGATAGATGCGGGCAACCATCGTCACGCCTCCCTCATTCCCTTGCGCTTTACCTATAATGTAATTGCGGCCGATCCGCCATAAAGCCGTAGGGCCGACCTTCGCTCAGGTCAGTTTCTGGACGAATTCCTCGATGCCGAAGAGGAAGATGCCCGCGCCGCCCACGATGATATGGGACAGCGAGACCGCGGCGAGCGAGTTCGTGCGCGCGAAGACCATGCCCCAGAACAAGCCGGGAATGAATGCCGCGACCGCGAAGGTCAGGCTGATATGGGCGTGGGCTGCCGCGAAGACGAGGCTCGACACCAGGATGGACCATGCGTGGCGCTTTATCTCGCTCCCGGGCAGAAAGGCGTAGAGCGGCGCCTGAATGCCGCAGCGCGCCACGAATTCCTGCAACGGAGTCAAGAGCGCGTAGATGCCGAGGGCCGCGAGATACCACGACCAGTCCATCGTCGACGAATCACCGATCTGGACATCGGCGAAGCTGACGAGCGTCAGGCCCGCGAGGTCCGGATGAAGCGCGATGAGCACGGCTTTCACCGCGACCAGCACGCCGAGGAACGCCGCGGACGCCAGGAGGGAAAATCGGAGCGCCGCCCGAAGATTGTCAAGCCGGATGCCGAAAAAGGCGGGCGGGAAGCCGCTGTAGAGAATGACGGGCAGGAAGAAAATCGCGAAGGACAGGATGACGATGGGGCTGACGGCGAAATTGACGTTCAGCGCATCTTTCACCTGGGGCAGCAGGCTGAGCGCCAGCGTGTAGAACGAGAGCAGCGACAAGGCGGCCACCACGCTGTGGCCAACGGCCGCGCGATAGCCTGAGAAGGCGGCTTCGCGGCGCAGCGTATCGACGCGGCTGGCCATGGTCAGGCGGATATGGCGGACGAGATGGCGCCGCACTTCCGCAATGACGAGCCGCTTCAGGCGGAGGGCCGGGCCGCTGGCGACGGCCGTGAAGTCGAGGATCGCCACCTTGAGCGGCGTCTTCGCCGTGACGCTGAAATCGAGCGGCTCTCCATCGACAAGGGAGACCGCGCCCAGCACCTCGTGGCGGCCGTGCACGGCGACTTCGTAATCCACCAGCGTGTCATCGACCGGGGAATGTCCTTTCTTGAGAGCCGCAGCCACGCCCTCCACCACGACATAGACCGCTCCGCTCGCCCGGCTGCCCTCGGCCATGATGATATCGCCGGGACGGAACTCCGCGATGCGGACAACGGCAAGGAGCGAGGCCAGGTGCCGTTTGGAGAGCCGGGCGAAGAGCGGCACGGTTTCGAGAACGAGTTGAGCGTGGGTCATGGCCGTCGGTCGCAGGCATTGTCTCATCTTGGGATTATGCCCCGGCTTATCTAACCAATCGCCTCAAATGTTTGTGCCATTCGCTTGAGGGAATTCACGTTTCGGCAACCATGGCGTGAGCGCGGATTAAGCACGGCGGCGCACGCGGAACAGCCAGGGGCGGACATCGCGCAGAATCTCGGCCGCCGCGTTGTGGCCCGGCGCGCCCGTCACGCCGCCGCCGGGATGGGTGCCCGAGCCGCACATGTAAAGTCCCGGCAGCGGCCCGCGATAATCGGCGTGGCCGAGCATCGGGCGCGCGCTGAAGAGCTGCCCCAGGTCCAGCGCGCCGTGGAAGATGTCGCCGCCGACAAGGCCGAAGGTGCGTTCGAGGTCGAGCGGCGACAGGATCTGCCGCGCGATGACGGAGGCCCGGAAGTTCGGCGCATAGCGGTTCACGGTCTCGATCATGAGGTCGGCGACGGTCTCGCGGTGATCGTCCCAGGACGAGCCGTCGGGAAGCGCCGGCGCGACGTGCTGGCAGAACAGGCTCGCCACATGACATCCGCACGGCGCGAGGGTCTCGTCCAGCGTCGAGGGGATCATCAGTTCGATG
This sequence comes from uncultured Hyphomicrobiaceae bacterium, assembly GCA_964570735.1. GTDB lineage: Bacteria > Pseudomonadota > Alphaproteobacteria > Rhizobiales > Rhodomicrobiaceae > CAZNAH01. The sequence goes on from CAZNAH010000087.1 coordinate 12,161, forward strand.
ATCGGGCGGCGCGACCAGCCGTGCGTGCGGGCATCGAAATAGGCTTGCTCCATATAGCGCAGGCTCGGCGCAATGGTGATCCCCGCCGTGTGGTGATCGGCGGGCTCGCGCCCGGGCAGCGCCGTGAAATCCGGCAGTTGCGACAGCGCGACATTCATGCGGAACGTGCCGGAGCCGCAACGCCATTGCGCCATGCGTTCGCGGAATGAATCCGGCAGGGCCGAGGGCTCGATCAGCGCGCCGCAT
>CAZNAH010000088.1:0-12036 GCA_964570735.1 uncultured Hyphomicrobiaceae bacterium
AAGGCTTCCATCACGCTCAACACCGTCAACCCGGTCGCAAAGGAAGAATTGCTCGCCATTGTCGAAGCGGTGTTTCAGTCGGAAGGCATCAAGGTCGCCGAACGGAATGGCGTCTACCATATCGTGCCGGCGGACGCGTCGGTCGGCGGCGGCACGCGGTGGGCCGGCAAGCGGGGACCGGGCGGCGGCGCCTCGACGGCCATCGTGCCCCTGCGCTATGTCTCCGCGGCGGAGATGGAGCGCATCATCAAAGCCGTCGCGCCGCAAATCGCCATTCTTCGTGTCGATACGGCCCGCAATCTTCTGCTGGTCTCCGGGGCGGGCGATGAGCTGAACTCGGTTACATCGACGGTCGAAACCTTCGATGTGGATTGGATGCGCGGGATGTCCTTCGCCCTCGTTCCGGTCGAAAGCGGCGATCCGGAAGCGGTCGCGCGCGAACTCGAAACCGTTTTCACACAGGACGGCGAAAGCCCCGCCAGCGGCATCATCCGCTTCATCCCGAATACCCGGCTGAAGGCGGTGCTCGTCATCTCGTCGCGGCCGGAATATCTGCGCCGGGCGACCGGCTGGGCCAAGCGCCTTGATATCGCGGGCCAGGCGACAGAGAAGCAGGTTCACGTCTATCGCGTGAAGAACCGGCAAGCCGCCGAACTCGCCGACCTGCTCCGCAAGGTATACGCCTCGCAGGTGACGGCGCAGACCGAAACAGGCTTGACTCAGCCCGATGCCGCCGCTGTCGTCCTCTCTTCGGCGGGGGGCGACGACTTCGCGGCGGGCCAGGGCCTGCCGGCTGCGCAGGCCATCGCGCAGGGCGTGCCGCAGCGGACCGTTTCGGCGCTGGCCGGCGACCTTCCCCCGGTCGCGGAACCCGGTCAGCCGGCCGGCGAGGCGCGCGATACGAGATTGCCGCCCGGCGCGCTCAGCGTCGTCGCCGACGAGCCGAACAATTCCCTGATCATCACGGCCACGCCCCTCGAATACCGGCGTCTCCAGCGCATTCTCGCGAGCATCGATATTGCCGCCAGCCAGATCCTGCTGGAGGCGACGATCGCGGAAGTGACGTTGACCGATCGCCTGAAATTCGGGCTGAAATGGTTTTTCGAGAAGGGCAAGAGCAGCGCCACCTTCACCACGGATCCGCTGGGAGAGGTGGTGTCCGGCTTTCCGGGCTTTTCCTATTTCCTCAACACGCCCAACGTCCAGGTTGCGCTCGACGCGCTCAATTCCGTAACCACGGTCAACCTCGTCTCCTCGCCGAGCCTTATGGTGCTCGACAACAAGAAGGCGGTGCTTCAGATCGGCGACGAGGTGCCGATCGCCACGCAGCAGGCGACGAGCGTGCTGACCCCAGGGGCGCCCATCGTCAATGCCATCTCGTGCCGCAGCACGGGCGGGATCCTTGGGATCACGCCGCGCATCGGCGACAACGGCCGCATCCAGCTTGAGATCGAGCAGGAAGTGAGCGACGTCAAACGCACAGACACCTCGAACCTCGACAGCCCGACCATTTCGCAGCGGCGCGTGAAAACCTCTGTGGCCGTCGGCGATGGCCAGAGCATCGTGCTGGCGGGACTGATGCGCGACCGCAACGAGGTTCTTCAAGACAAAGTGCCGCTCGTGGGGGACATTCCGGTCGTCGGCAACCTGTTCAAGAGCAAGGACGACGACATTTCCCGGACCGAACTCCTGATCGCCATTACGCCGCATATCGTGCGGGACCCGCGGCAGGTACGGAGCATCGCAGACGAATTCCGCGACCGGCTCAACTTCACCACGCGCCCGCAACGGGGCGGGCCGCCCGACAAGAAGGAGAACCTCAACCGGCTCGCCCGCTAAGGCGATTGCCGAGGTGGGGAGAGGTTCATGCCATTCATGCCTGACGCCTTCCGCCTGACCGTGCCGAACCGGCGCGACGGAGGGTTCGTGCTCGTCACGGTGCTTCTCATCGCCGGACTGCTGGCGACCCTGGCCGCCACGCTCGCCTCGGCCGTGCAAACGAAGCTGCGCGTCACGGGCAACATCATCGCCAACGCGCAGGCCGAAGCGCTGGCCGATGCAGGCGTTTCACTCGCCTTGCATGACATGCTGGCCGCGCGCAACGGATACGGGTCGCGTCTTTCCCAGACCGGCGGCGCGTTCGGCTGCTCCGTGCCGGGGGTAGGCGCCCTCATGGTCCATGTGACCGATGAGGCTGGCAAAGTCGACGTGAATACGGCCGGGCTGCCCTTGATCCAGACCCTTCTTGCCGGAGCAGGTGCCGCACCGGATGCCGCGGCCGCTCTGGCGCAGGCCATCGTCGATTTCCGGGACGCGGACGATATCCCCCTGCCGAACGGAGCGGAACGCGATGCCTACACCTCCGCAGGCATGGGATGGCCGCCCAAGAACGGTCCGCTCCAGTCGGTCGGAGAGGTCGAACAGGTTCAAGGCATGGAGCCCGCGCTTCTGTCGCGGCTTCGACCGCACTTGACCGTCTATACAGGATTGGAAGGGATCGACATGGCCGTTGCGAGCGGCGCGCTGACCGGCCTTCTTCGCGATGGCGTGACCGCCAGCGCGGGCGCGTTCGCAAGCTTTCCGGAAGCGGACCCCAGAACTGCGTTGCCGGCCATGTTCGCCTCTGCCTCGCCGCGCCGCTTCTTTTCCGTGAGGGCCGAAGCGCGGACAGCGACGGGCGCCGTCTATGTGAGAGAGGCCGTGGTCGATCTCGGCGTGCGGACGTCCAATGCGGTGATGTTTCTCAAGTGGGCGCAGGGCGCACTCGCTGAGGGGTCGGATGGATTGGCCCCGGTTGGTACATCCGGAGAATGCTGAGGCCCGCTCAACCCAGCCGCAGGTTGCATTAACCTAAAGTAGATTCATCACACAAAAGTGTATGAATGCGGTATAAAGTCCTACATCGGACGGACGTGGTTAAGCCTTTCGGCCCAAGACTTGTTTAAGTACCCCGCGCGTGCGGAGATGCGTGATGCGTGAGTTGAGTTTAAGTCATATGTCGATGGGCGGGGCGGAGCAAAGTCATCCGCCAGGATGGTTCGAATTTCAGCTATGGAGAAAGCTGAACCTCGTCACGCAGTTTACGATCGTCGCGGCTGTGGTTGTCGCGATCGTCATGATCACGCTGGGACGCTGGGCGTCCGCGCGGATCGAGAGCAGTGTCATCCGAAATACTGCCGCCTCGGCTGCGCTTTACATGGACCGGTTCGTCGAACCCTACGTGCAGGATCTCACATCCGCGCGCACCTTGAGCGACGCCTCCCAAGCCGCGCTGTCTGAAATCATCAAGACAGCCGGATTCCGGCAGCATGTCATCAAGGTCAAGATCTGGCGACGTGACGGCACGATCGTCTACAGCAACGATCAGCATCTGATCGGTATGCGGCTTCCCGTGAGCGAGAGCCTCGATAAAGCCTTCAGCGGAGCGGTGGCGCCGGAGTTCAACGACTTCGGTGACGACGAGAACGCCGACGAGCGCGTGCTCAGCAAGCCGCTGCTCGAAATTTACGCACCCATCCGTGCGGCCCAGAGTGATGAAATCATTGCAGTCGCTGAATTTTACCAGACCGCCGATGAGCTTGCGGAGGAACTGGCCAAGGTCAGGCGGGAGAGCATGCTCATGGTGGGCGGCTTGTCCTTGCTGATGCTGGGCGGGCTCATCGGTATCGTGGCCCGCGGCAACCGGACGATCGTGACACAGCAGGCGGTGCTCAATGATCGCATTGCGGAACTTTCGGTCTCGCTCGCCCAGAATGTCGAACTTCGGAAGCGGATCAACGACGCGAACCGCCGCGCCAGCGAAAGCAATGAGCGTTTCCTCCGGCGCGTCAGCGCGGAACTCCATGACGGCCCCGTGCAACTGGTTAGCCTTGCTTTGTTGCGGCTCGACGGCATTCGGCCGCTCGCACCGGCAGACGACTGCCACGCCAACGATACGCTAGAGATTGTGCGGAGCGTTCTTCAGGATGCCATGTCGGAAATTCGCGACATATCGCGTGGCCTGGCCCTGCCCGAGATCGAAACCCTGTCGCTTTCCGAAACCCTCGAACTTGCGGTGACGAACCATGAGCGCCGCACGGGAACGCAAGTCGATCTCATCGTGCCGGAGTCCCTCCCGGATATTCCCGCCTCGATCAAGACTTGTGCCTATCGCTTTGTCCAGGAAGGGCTTAACAATGCTTTTCGGCACGCGAACGGCCTGGGTCAGCGCGTCGCCATCGCGTGGGATGGCCGCAGTCTTTCGTTCGAGGTCGCCGACAGCGGACCGGGCTTTGCCGGAAAAGGACAACTGTGGCAAAAAAGTGGCATGGGTTTGGCCGGCTTGCGAGATAGAATAGAATCGTTGGGCGGTTCAATGATTGCGGACAGTGCGGAGGGGCAGGGCGCAAGGCTCCACGCATCGTTTTCGTTGAAAATGACTTGATGGGGCAAATCAATGGTGGGACGTATTCGTGTGGCTGTCGTGGATGACCATCCGTTGTTCCGGGACGGCGTGTCGCAAACCTTCTGCAACTCGCGCGAGGTCGATATCGTTGCGACGGGCGCGAGCTATGACGACGCAATTCAGATCGTGAAGCAGACCGGACCCGATATCCTCCTGCTCGATATCCAGATGCCGGGCGGCGGCATCGAGGCTGCCAGGTCGATCTGCGGCATGGCGTGCCCGACAAAGGTCGTGATGCTGACCGCATCCGAGAATGAAGAACACGTGGCCGCGGCCCTGGAGGCCGGAGCAGCCGCTTACCTGCTCAAAGGCATCAGCGGCAGCGATCTTCTTCTCACCCTCAAGACCGTGCTCACCGGCCAGGTCTACGTCACGCCGTAGCTGGCCGCGCGCATTCTCAAGAATATCCATCAGCGGCCCGCGGCGCAGAGGGCGGAAAGCGCGTTTATCCTGACGCCGCGTGAGGAGGACATTCTCGATTGCGTGGCCGTCGGGCAGACCAACAAGGAAATCGCCATCCACCTGCATATCAGCGAAAAGACCGTCAAACATTATATGACGACGATCATGCATAAGTTGCAGGTGAGGAACAGGGTCGAAGCGGCGCTCAAAGCGCGGCAGCGCAAAGCCTCCGCGGCTTCCGCAGGGACGGCCGAGCGCAACCGCCATGCCATCAGGCCGAATTGCTGAGCCGTTCCCGTCCGATCAGAGCGGCTTCCACGCGGTTGCGCGCATGAAGCTTCCGCAGGATGTTCGTCATGTAATGCTTGATCGTTTTCTCGCTCAAGCCCAGCCGCTCGCCAATGGCGCGGTTGGTGTGACCGTCGCAGACCAGCTTCAGGATTTCTTCCTCCCGCGAGATCAGGTCAACGACACGCGGCGCGGCCCGCTGTGCCGGGGTGGTCCCCCGCCGGTTGAGCAGCTTCGCCGCAAGGGCCGGCGAGACATAGCCTGCGCCCTCATAAACCGAGCGCACGGTCCCGATCAGCTCGTTCGATGAAATTCCCTTCACGACGAAGCCGCACGCACCGCCGCGCAACGCCTCCGTCACATGCTGCTCGCTGTCGAGAGCCGTCAGCATGACGATCCGCACCGCCGGGAAGCTCCGCGAAATCGCCTTCGCCGCCTCGACCCCGTTGCCCGGCATGCTGATGTCGAGCAGCAGGACGTCGGGCAGAGCGATTTCCGCGATGCGCAGCGCATCCGCGCCGCTGCCCCCCTGCCCCACCACCTCAAAGCCCGGCTCGCGCTGGAAGGTGTAGATCAGCCCCTGCCGCATGATGGGATGATCATCGACGATGGCGACGCGGATCGGGGAAGGGGGCGCTGAGGCGAGCTGGGCGGGATCGGCTGGATCGGTGTTTCCGTTCTGCCACGAGGATGCTGCCAACGGGTTATGTATCTGCATCGTCTCGCTCTCACTTTCCCCCGAACAGAATGCCAGCCCCCGACACCGGAGCGCGGTTCATGCCGCGTCCATCGCACGGGACCGCATCCGACGCACGGGACAGCATCCGAAGCGCAACCATGGTACCGGCAACGCTTTCGCGAGGGTAGGTGCTTAGGTCGGATACCTAAGTCCGTATTCGATTATTCTCATATCGCAGCGCGATGCGGCATTTTTCTGTCTGGCCTGGCGTCCCGGCAGACGGGACTGCGCGGCGGAGACGACGCAGCTACTAGCCGAGCTTCTTCCGGATTTCCGCGTAAAGTTCCTTGATCGTCAGGGTCCGGGAGCCTTGCCCTTCCGACAGAACCACCGCATGCATCGGCCGGCCCCGGGCCACTTTCTCATCGAGGTCCTTGAGCATCGCCGGGGCAAGAACCGACGGCGCGACGAGATCGACAAGCCATAGATGCGGTCCGCTTTTCCATTCGTCCGGCGCGAGCTTGATCCGCTGGTTCGCCGCGTGCTTCAGACGCTCATGCACGCCGTCCGACACGCTCGCCCACAGGGCCACACCCGCGGAGAACGTGCGCGCGCCTTTTTCCCGGCTCGCCCGGGCGATGAGAAACTGGTTGTTCGCAAGAGCGGGCAGAACGAGGGCTTCGAGGGATTTCAGGGAGATGTGACGGTGTTTGGGTGCGCGCATCAGGATGCGGACTACATCGCCGAAAGCCGCGGAGCGCAAGAGCGCCGACATCTGGCTCGCCGTGATCTGCCGGGGGGCTTTAGGCCCTGCGTTCAACACGCTGCCGGGCGCCGCGCGCTGCTCGGTCATCGCACCCTCCTTCGAGCCCTTCAACCATGGCTCATTCCTCCCGCCAGGCCCGATTGACGCTATCGACGATCGGCTGGATGAGATATTCGAACGCCGTGCGGTCGCCGGTCCGGATCATCACCTCGACCTGCATGCCGGGCTGGAGTTTCAGGCCGCCCAGGCGATCCACTTCGCTCATGGGCAGTTCGATCCGCGCGACGTAATATTGCTCTCGCGTAACGGGGTTTTCGAGGCTGTCCGCCGAAACGTAGATGACCTCGCCGTTCAGCAGAGGGGTCGTGCGCTGCTTGAAGGCGAGAAGACGGACCACGGCTGTCTGCCCCAGTATGACATTGTCGATGTCCTGCGGGCGGATCGAGACCTCCGCGATCAGGCTGTCCTGGCCCGGGACCAGTTCGAGAATGGTTTCTCCGGCCTTGATGACTGCGCCGACCGTATGCGCGGCCATGCTGACGACGGTGCCGCTGACCGGCGCCGTTATCGTCACGCGCTGAAGGACATCGCGAGCGGCGACCTCGCGCTCCTGAAGATCGCGAAGCCGGGATTGGACCGCCTCCAGCTCTTCGGTGAGCGACTTCTGAAAATCCTTCTCACGCTGGATGATTTCGAGTTCGGTCTCGCCGACCGTCTTCTGGGCTCGCGCCAGGCTTGCCAGAAGCTCGCCCTCCTCGCCGACGAGCGCCGCCGCAGACCGCTCCAATGCAAGGATGCGCGGCTTCGTGGTCTGTCCCTGGGCGAGCAGCGTTCTGAGGCCCGACAGTTCTTCTTCGATGAACGCTTTTTGACGGCGTTTCGATTCGAGCTGAGCTTGCAGCCCCTTGGCTTCATCGCCGAGCTGCGCGATGCGCTGCTTCAGGATCTCGATCTCGCCTTGCAGGGAGCTGCGCCGGGCCTTGAAAATCGCGTCCTGGCCGTCGATCAGCGTGCGGATCTCGGGGATGTCGCGGTGGTCGGCGAGTTCGGGCGGGTAAGTTATGCTGTCCGCACCGTTGCGTTCGGCGAGCAGGCGGGCTTCGCTGGCCAGTTCCTTGCGCAGGCTGCTTTGCAGGATCGCGAGCATGGCGCGGGGGCGGGTCGGATCCAGCTTTACGAGCGCGTCGCCGGCGGCGACCTTATCCCCATCGCGCACAAGAAGCGCTTCGACGATGCCCCCTTCGAGGTGCTGGATCGCCTTCCGCTTGCTGTCGACCGTCATTATGCCCTGGGCAATGACGGCGCTCGCAATCGGTGCGGTGGCCGCCCAGCCGCCGAAGCCCACGAAGATCATGACGACCCAGCACAAGCCGAACACGATCCAGAACCGGGCACTCGTCTCCGGCACCGGCGATTGCGCGGGTTGCATGCTCCCGGTCATGGCTCTGCCCGTACCACCTGATTGATGCCATCCACCTCGCCGCGACCGGCAACGGCCTGCGGCGCCCACAATTTCTGAAGAACCTCGTCCTTCGGGCCGAACAGCTTGACCCTGCCCGCATCGAGAACCAGCATCTTGTCCATGTCGGCGAGCGTGCTTCGCTTATGCGAGATGATCATCACGGTCTTGCCAAGTTTCTTGAGCCGCCTCAGCGTCACGCGCAACGCGGCCTCCCCTTCGCTGTCGAGATTGGCATTCGGCTCGTCGAGCACGATGAAGCAAGGCAGCCCATAGATTGCGCGCGCCAGTCCGATGCGCTGGCGCTGACCGCCGGAGAGCACGCAGCCGCCTTCGCCGATCTGCGTGTCGTAACCTTCCGGCAGGCGCAGGATCATGTCGTGGGCGTTCGCGATCTGCGCGGCCTGGTTGATGGCCTCGGCCTTATAAGCCTCGAACCGGCCGATATTGTCTGCAACCGTGCCGTCGAACAGCTCGACGTCCTGCGGGAGATAGCCGAGGTAACGGCCCAGGTCTTTCCGGTCCCATTCGGCGATATCCGCTCCGTCGAGCCGGACATGTCCCACTTTCGGCGCCCAGATCCCCATCATGGCCCGGGCGAGCGAGGACTTCCCCGCAGCGCTCGGGCCGATCACGCCGAGAAGCTCGCCGGGCGCAAGCTGAAACGTGACATTGATCAGGGCAGGCTTGGCTGCGCCCGGCGGGACGAGCGTCATACCCTCGACGTTGATCTGCCCGCGCGGTGCCGGAAGCTGGAGGCGCTCCCGATGGAGATCGTATTCACCAAGCAGATTGGCGAGGCGGCCATAAGCGGCCCGCGCCGCGACGAAGGAGCGCCAGTGGGTGATGGATGCTTCGACCGGCGCCAGCGCGCGCCCCATCACGATCGACGCGGCGATCATCACGCCGCCGCTGATCTCGCCCTCGATCACGAGATAAGCGCCGCAGCCGAGAACGCCGATCTGCAAGAGCGGCCTCACGAACTTGGCGATGGCCGAGAACGTGCCCAGCACGTCGGTTGCCTTGCCGCTGTGGACGAGGGCCGCGAGATGCTTCTGCTGCCACTTGCGGCGCAAATCGTTCAACATGCCGAGCGCCCAGATCACATCGGCATTCCTCAGCGAGGTTTCGGCGAAGCGATGCGCCTGCATGTTCTCGGCCGAGGCGCGCTGCCAGGGGACGCGCGTCGAAAACTCCGACAGGATCGCAAGGACGAGCAGGATGAGAGCGCCGGCGCAGGCGACCGCGCCGAGCAGCGGGTGGAACAGGAAGATGAGCCCCAGGAAAAGCGGGATCCAGGGCGCGTCGAAAAAGGCGAGAAGGCCGGGGCCCGTGAGGAAGGACCGCAGCGTTTCGAGATCGCGGATGGGCTGGCTGCCGGCATTCCGGCGCGTGGCGATCCTGTCCTCGATGAGCGCGGCGAAGAGGTCGTTGGTCACGTGCCGGTCGAGCCGCGCGCCGAGACGCACTAGGATGCGACCTCGGACCAGTTCGAGGATTGCGCTGATGCCCAGGAGACCGACCGCAAGGATTGTCAGCAAGTAGAGCGTGTCTTTGCTTTGCGATGTAAGGACACGGTCGTAGACCTGCAACATGTAAAACGGCGAGACAAGCATCAGCAAATTCAGAAAAAAGCTGAATACCGCAATTGCAGCAAATATGTAGCGCGCCGCGTAGAATGTGTCTCGCAGTTCACCGCTGATTTTTTTACGCATCATTAAAACAAATGGCCACTTGCTACGCGTACTGAGCTTTTACCGTAATGCAAGGTCCATCCGTTATCAAATAAAACTTGGTAAGTCGTTAAGCAGCCGCTCAGCCGAAGAAGTTATAATCTTCATGACTGAGCGCAACCGTACTCACGCTGAGCAGCGTCGGGGCGTCGGCGTCGCAGTTCCAGTCGGAAGCGAAGCTCGATTCGCTCAGCGGCGGCAGAGCCTGATCGGACAGTTCGATCACCCCAAGCGCCACGAGTTCCGCCCAGTCGCCATCGTCGAAGCAGCCGGACCCACTGTTGTCGTCCGCCAGCGCGTCCAGGCATGAAAAGTCGAACTCGTCGTCCCACTCGAAACGCTCGCCGCTGTCCCAGGATCCTTTGCCACTGTTCGAGTGAACTTCGAGGATCGAGCCGTCCTTCAGAACATAGGTGCGGCCGTAAGCGGTCTGCGTGACGCTGAAATCGTCGCACTCGAAGCGGATCTCGTCGCAATTCTCTTCGAAATCGAGAATTTTGTCGTGACCGTAGGCATTGCCGAAGACGAAGATGTCGTTCCCGGCGCCGCCTGTGAGAATGTCGTCGCCCGCCCCGCCGTCGAGGACGTCATGTCCCGCTTCGCCGTGCAGGGTGTCTTTGCCTTCGCCGCCTGAGAGGGCATCCTGACCGGCCCCTCCGAACACCGCATCGTTCCCCGCACCCCCGCTCAGCGCGTCGTCGCCCATGGCGCCGAAGAGGGCGTCGTTGCCTGCGCCCCCGTCGAGAATATCGTCGCCGGCTTCACCGAAGAGCCGGTCGTCGCCGGCTTCGCCAAAGACATGATCGTCACCGGCTCCTGCGAATACCTGGTCATGGCCCGCCCCGGCATAGATCGTGTCGTCGTGCGCCGTGCCATAGACCCGGTCATCGCCATCCGTCCCGCGGATCGCGTCCTCGCCACGCTGAAGCTGAGCGTTCCCCCAAATGCCCGGAAACTTCGAGGCTTGCAGAAGCGTCTCGAAGAGCGAACCGCCGCCGCCATGATGAGATGCGGGCGGCGGAGCCGGTTGCTGGTCCTCTGAGGTGTGCCGTTCGGAAGCCTGTCCGGCATGACCCTCATGAGAGGATGAGGCACGGCCGCCCTGCGCCTCGCCATGCCAGGCTGATTGGCCTCCAGCCTTTTCGGGCGTTTGCTGCTCGCCCTGTTCGGGCAGGGACGTGCCAGGAGACGCCTCGCCCTGATCGGCTGGGGCGCTGCCGTCTTTTCCGGCGGCCGCCTTCGCAGCCTGGATGCCGTCCGCGATCAGAGCGGTGAGCGTTGCGTAAAATGGCAGGGTCGCAGCGCTCTGCCCTTCGCCGCGGGATTGAAAAAACCCCGCTTTGCCGTCCGAAGACCCGTTGGCGGAATCGATGCGCTTCAGTTTGCTGATGAAGAGGTTGCGGAGGTTGATAAACGTCAGGCCGCCTTGATCGCTCTCATTTTCGGACTGTTCGTCTTCCGATGTGGCCTCTTTCGGCTCGGCGCAGGTTGGGTCCAGCAACGCCTCCTCACAGAGGATTTGTTCGACCTGTTCAAGACTTGTGTCCGCCGCCATGATCCGTCCCCAGCAATGAGGCCCGCAGAGTGCTGCCGGGAGCGGCGGCTCTGCCGCTCCCGCTGTTCCCGCCTTAGGCGAAGGTGAAGTCGTTTTCGTCCAGATCGGCAGGGTTCAGCCCCTGCACGACGATGGTGCCAGCGGGGTTCGCAGTCGTCCCGACCGTGATGATCGCGCCAACCGTGTGCGTTTCGATGGTGAGATCCTGGATGCCGGTCAGGTTGAAGAAGGTCAGGTCGATCAGGTCCTGTCCGCCGCCCACGTCGTCGAAATCCACGATCGTGTCGTTTCCGAAGTTGTTTCCGGCGAACACGAAGCTGTCGACACCCGCCCCGCCGATCAGGACATCGTCTCCGTTACCGCCGTTCAGGACATCCCGCCCGGCGCCGCCGTCGAGCACGTCATTGCCGCCGTCGCCGTTGAGGGTATCGTTGCCGCCTTCTCCGAAGAGGAGATCGCCGGCAGCGCCGCCATTGAGGATGTCGGCGCCGGTGCCGCCGTGGATCTCGTCCGCGCCGCCGTCGCCCGAGAGCACGTCGCTGCCGCCGCCGCCGGACAGGAAGTCCGCGCCCGCACCGCCCGCAATCGTGTCGTTGCCGCCGTTGCCGAGGATGTTGTCGAGGCCCGCGCCGCCGGCGATGATGTCGTCGCCCGCGCCGCCGCTGATCGCATCGTTGCCGTCCCCGCCGTCGATCGTGTCGATGCCGCCG
>CAZNAH010000089.1:0-11846 GCA_964570735.1 uncultured Hyphomicrobiaceae bacterium
CACCGATACGTCGAGCGCGCTGGTCGGTTCGTCGAGCATCACGAATTTCGGCTCTAGCACCATGGCGCGTGCGATCGCGATGCGCTGCCGCTGGCCGCCGGAAAATTCGTGCGGATAGCGGTCCTGCCAGTCCGGGTTGAGACCAACCTCGTCCATGGCGCGGGAGACGCGCGCGCGCCGCTCCTCCGCGCTCATCGACGGATTCTGGATCAGCAGCCCCTCCTCGATGATCTGGCTCACGGAGAGGCGCGGGCTGAGCGAGCCGTAAGGGTCCTGGAAGACGATCTGCATGTCCCGGCGCAGCGGGCGCATCTCGCGCGAGCGCAGGCCGTCGATCCGCTTGCCGACATAGGCGATCTGGCCCTGCGACGAGACGAGCCGCAGGATGGCAAGGCCCAGCGTGGTCTTGCCCGAACCGGACTCGCCCACCACGCCCAGCGTCTGGCCGGCGCGCAGCGTGAAGGAGAGGCCGTCCACGGCCTTGATGTGATCGACCGTGCGCCGGAAGAAGCCGCGCTTGACCGGGAACCACACCTTCACGTCCTTCGCGTCGATGACGACAGGGGCGGAGGGATCGCTTTTCGGCGGGCTGCCCTTCGGCTCGGCCGCCATCAGCCGCTGCGTGTAGGGGTGCTTCGGGCTGCTGAAAATCTCGTCGCGCGTGCCCTGCTCCACGATCTCGCCGTCCTTCATCACGGAGACGCGGTTCGCCATCTTCGCGACGATGCCAAGGTCGTGCGTGATGAGAAGCAGCGCCATGCCGAGTGCGCGCTGAAGGCTCTGCAACAGGTCGAGAATCTGCGCCTGAATGGTCACGTCGAGCGCGGTGGTCGGCTCGTCGGCGATTAGCAGGTCCGGCTCGTTGGCGAGCGCCATGGCGATCATCACGCGCTGGCGCTGGCCGCCAGAAAGCTGATGCGGATATGAGCCGAGCCGTTCCGCCGCGTTGGGAATGCCCACCTTGTCGAGCAGTTCGAGCGTGCGCTCGCGCGCGGCCCCGTTCGACATGCCCCGATGGATTTTCAGCACTTCCGAGACCTGCCGCTCGACGGTGTGCAGCGGGTTGAGCGTGGTCTTCGGCTCCTGGAAGATGATTGAGATATCGTTGCCGCGCACCTTACGGATCTCGTCCTCGCTCAGTTTCAGCAGGTCTCGCCCTTTGAAGAGGATTTCGCCGGAGGGGTGCGAGGCGTCCGGGTAAGGCAGCAGCCGCATGATCGACAGCGCGGAAACGGTCTTGCCCGAGCCCGATTCGCCGACGAGGGCCACAGTCTCGCCGCGTCTGATATCGAACGACACGCCGCGCACGGCGTGGACGCGATTGCCCCCGCCGGTGAAGTCCACGCTGAGGTTTTTGACTTCGATGAGAGGAGCGGCCATGGCGAACCTCAACCGCTGAACGCTTTGCGCGGGTCGAGCGCATCGCGCACGGCCTCGCCGACGAAGACTAAGAGGCTCAGCATGGTTGCCACCACGAAGAAGCCGGTGAGGCCGAGCCACGGCGCCTGCAAATTCGATTGCCCCTGTTTCAGCAATTCACCCAGCGAGGGCGAGCCGGGCGGCAGGCCGAAGCCCAGGAAATCGAGCGCCGTCAGCGCGGTGATCGAGCCGTTCAGGATGAACGGCATGAAGGTGACCGTCGCGACCATGGCGTTCGGGAGGATGTGCTTGAACATGATCTTGCCGTCGGACAGCCCCAGCGCGCGCGCGGCCCGCACATATTCGAAGTTTCGCCCGCGCAGGAACTCGGCGCGCACCGGCCCCACGAAGCCTACCCAGCTGAAGATCAGCATGATGCCGAGCAGCACCCAGAAGCTCGGGCCGAGAATCGCCGAGATGATGATGAGCAGATAAAGCTGCGGGATCGAGGTGAGGATTTCGATGAAGCGCTGAAAGGTGAGGTCGGTCCAGCCGCCGAAATAGCCCTGGATCGCGCCGGCGGTCACCCCGATCAGCGCCGAGAACAGCGTGAGCGTCAGCCCGAACAGCACGGAGATGCGGAACCCGTAGATCACGCGCGCGAGCACGTCGCGACCCTGGTCGTCGGTCCCGAGCAGATTGTTCCAGTCGGGAGGCGACGGCGCTGGCGAGGGGAGTTCGAGGTTGATCGTGTCGTAGCTGTAGGGGATGGGCGGCCAGAGCATCCAGCCTCCGCTGTCCTTGATGAGATCGCGCACATAGGGGTCGCGATAGTTCGTCTCCGTCTCGAAGAAGCCGCCGAAGGTCGTCTCGGGATAGAAGTTGAAAATCGGCGTGTAGTATTCGCCCTGATACTTCACGAGGTAAGGCTTATCGTTCGCGATGAACTCCGCGAACAGAGTGAAGAAGAACAGGAACAGGAAGATCCAGAGGCTGTAATAGCCGCGGCGGTTCGCCTTGAAATTGCGCCAGCGGCGCTTGTTCAGCGGCGAGAGCTGGAACCAGCGGCGGGGGGCGGGGCTGGCGGCGCCGTCCCGGCCGCGGGCGGCCTCGAAACTCACACGGTCTTCGGCGCGCACATCCATGGCGTTACACCTCGCGCGTCTCGAAGTCGATACGGGGATCGACCCACATATAAGTCAGGTCGGAGATCAGGTTCACGACGAGACCCATCAGCGAGAAGATGTAGAGCGTGGCGAAGACCACGGCGTAATCCCGGTTCAGGACGGACTCGAAGGAGAGCCGCCCCAGCCCGTCGAGCGAGAAGATCGTCTCGATCAGCAGCGCGCCGGTGAAGAACGCGCCGATGAACGCCGCCGGGAAGCCCGAGATGATCAGCAGCATCGCGTTGCGGAACACATGGCCGTAGAGCACGCGGGTTTCAGTGAGCCCCTTCGCGCGCGCGGTCATCACATATTGCTTCTTGATCTCGTCCAGGAAGGAATTCTTTGTGAGGAACGTCGTCGTGGCGAAGGCCGAGAGCACCATGGCCGTCAGGGGCAGGGTAAGGTGCCAGAAATAATCGATGATCTTCTCGGGCCAGCTCAGTTCGTCCCAGTTGTCCGAGGTCAGGCCGCGCAAGGGGAACCAGTCGAGAAAAGAGCCGCCCGCGAACAGCACGATCAGAAGGATCGCGAACAGAAAGCTCGGAATGGCATAGCCGATCACGATGACCGAGCTGGTCCAGATGTCGAAGCTCGATCCATCCTTGACCGCCTTGCGGATGCCGAGCGGGATCGACACGCCGTAGGTGATGAGCGTCAGCCAGAGGCCCAGCGAGATCGACACCGGCAGCTTCTCTGCGATGAGGCTGAGCACGCTGACATCTCGGAAGTAACTCTCGCCGAAGTCGAAGGTGAGGTAATTTCCCATCATCAAGAGGAAACGCTCGATCGGCGGCTTGTCGAAGCCGAACTGCTTTTCGAGGCTTGCGATCAGTTCCGGGTCGAGGCCCTGCGCGCCGCGATAGCGCGACGTGATGGAGGCGTCGCCCGTGCCTGCGCCGGGCGCTGTGCCCGCGCCGAAATCGCCGGTCGGCGAGCCGCCGATGCGCGCGCTGGCGTCCTGGTCTGTCCCGGTGAGCTGCGCGATAATGCGCTCGACCGGGCCGCCTGGCGCCATCTGGATGATGGCGAAACTGATGACCATGATCCCGAACAGCGTCGGGATCATCAAGAGCAGGCGTCGCAGAATGTAGGCGGTCATCGGCTTACGCTTGTTATTGCCGCTGCCTTTGGCGGATCATCCGCCGAGCTTCGCAGCTTTTTCCTTGTCATACCACCATGTATCTTCAATGCCGCGATCGTATTTCGGCTTGGTGGCCGGCGCGGCGAACTTGTCCCAGACGGCGAGGTGATGCGCGGCCTTGTACCACTGCGGCACCCAGTAATGGCCTGCGCGCAGCACCCGGTCGATGGCGTGGCAGGCGGTGCGAAGCTCGTCGCGATTGCGCGCGGTCAGGATTTTGTCGATCAGCGCATCCACCACGGGGTCCTGGATGCCCGCCAGGTTGAAGCTTCCGTTCGAGCGGGCGGCTTCCGAACTCCAGAACGCGCGAAGTTCAGGCCCCGGCGTCAGACGCAGGCTCAGCCGCGACATGTCGATGTCGAAATCGTAGGTTTTCTGGCGCTCCTGCGCTTGAGCGTGGTCGATGCGGCGCAGGTCCGTGCGGATGCCGAGAAAGTTGAGGTTTCGGGCATAACCGCCGACAATCCGTTCCGTCACAGGGTCTTCGATGAGAAATTCGATGACGAGCGCCTCGCCCTTGGCGTTCACGCGCGTGCCCTTCTGTAGGGTCCAGCCCGCCGCGTCGAGCAGTTCGGCCGCCTTCTTGAAATGCGGGCGGTATCGGCCCGAGCCGTCTGTGACGGGCTGCCGGTAGACCTCGTCAAACACGGCGGCCGGCAGCTTGTCGCGGAACGGGTCGAGCAGCTCCAATTCCGCCTCGCTCGGCTTGCCCGATGCTTTCAGGTCCGAGTTCTCGAAAAACGTCTCGGTGCGGGTATAGAGGCCGTAGAACAGGTTCTTGTTCATCCACTCGAAGTCGAAGGCGTAGTTCAGCGCCTCGCGGACTCGGGGGTCTTTGAACTTTTCCCGTCTGGTGTTCAGGAAGAAGCCTTGCGCGCCGGAGGGACGTTCATCGGGCAGGGTCATCAGCTTGATGCGCCCGTCCTTCACCTGCGGGATGTCATATTCGGTCGCCCAGCTTTTCGAGGTGAACTCCTCGCGCAGATCGTAGGCGCCGGCCTTGAACGCTTCGAGAGAAGCCGTGCGGTCGCGGTAGTATTCGTAGCGGATTTCGTCGAAATTGAACCGCCCGCGATTGACGGGCAGGTCCGCCGCCCAATAATCGGCCCTGCGGCGGTAGCTAACGAAGGTGCCCTGCCGGAAATCGGCGATCTCGTAGGGACCGGAGCCGAGCGGCGGGTCGAGCGTATCCTTCTCGAAGTCGTTCGCGGTGTAATATGCCTTCGACAGGACCGGCAGCCCCGCAATGATCAGCGGGAGGTCGCGCGTGTGCTCGCCCTTGAAGGTGTAGCGCACGGTGTGCGGGTCGATCACGGCCGCCTCGGCGATATCCTTCAACTGGATGGCGAGGCGGGGGTGGCCTTTGTCTTTCAGTGTCGTGAAGGTGAAGGCGACATCGTCCGCCGTGATGGGCGTGCCGTCGCGGAAGCGCGCTTCGGGCCGCAGGAAGAAGGTGACGGATCGGCCGTCATCCGCGACTTCCGCCGCGTGGGCGACGAGGCCGTAAACCGCGTCCGGCTCGTCCATCGCGCGGGTCATCAGCGTATCGAAGATGAGCCCCAGCCCTTCGGCGGCATCGCCTTTCAGGATGAAGGCGTTGAAGCTGTTGAAGGTGAGGATCGCGGAGACGCCGATGGTCGAAAGCTTGCCGCCCTTGGGCGCATCGGGGTTCACGTAGTCGAAGTGCTTGAAATCGGCCGGATATTTCAGCTCGCCGAATGCAGAGAGACCGTGCCGCCGCTCGGCCGCCTCGGCGGTGCCGCCGAGCCCCGGAACCGCGAGGAAGACGAGCACGAGGAGAGAAGGGTTTAGCCAGCGCATTGCCGTCGCCCTCCTATTTCAATCCGTGCTTGGCCGCAAGCTCTGCGTCGTACCACCAGACGGTGGGGAAACCGATGGAGCGTTCCGGCAGCGGGTCCGGCCTGCCGAACTTGTTCCAGTAGGCGATGCGCTCAGTCGGCGCGTACCATTGCGGCACCACGTAATGGTTCCAGAGCAGCACCCGGTCGAGCGCGCGGGTGGCCGCGACCAGTTCGTCGCGGTTCGCGGCGAAGATGATCTTGTCGATGATGGCATCCACGGCAGGGTTCTTGATGCCGGCGATGTTCCGGCTGCCCGGCGTATCGGCGGCGGCCGAACCCCAGAAATCGCGCTGCTCATTGCCCGGCGATTCCGACTGCGGGAAAACGCCGATGGTTACGTCGAAGTCGAAATCGTCGATCCGGCGCTTCGCCTGGATGTCATCGATCTGACGCACGGTCGCGTTGATCCCGAGCCGCTGGAGATTTTGCACGTAAGGCAGCACGACGCGCACGAACGCCTCGCTTTCCACCATGAACTCGACGTTGAACGGTTCGCCCTTTGCATTCTGCAGCACGCCGCCCTTGATTTCCCAGCCGGCTTCCTTGAGCAGGTTGGCGGCCTCGCGCAGATGGTTGCGGAAGTCTGCGGGCGTCTTGTTCTCCGGGTTCTTGTATTCCTGGGTAAACACTTCCTCGGGGATCTGGCCGCGCAGCGGTTCGAGAATTTTCAACTCGTCCGGGCCGGGCAGGCCGCGCGCCGCAAGCTCCTGATTTTCGAAGAAGCTCGATGTGCGGCGATACTGGCCATAGAACAGGTTCTGGTTGGCCCATTCGAAATCGAAGGCGAGGTTGAAGGCGCGGCGCACGCGCGGATCCTTGAACTTGTCGCGGCGCAGGTTGAGCACGAAAGCCTGCATCGGCTCCGGCGTCTTCAATTCGATGTCGTCGCTTTTGACGACGCGCCCGTCCTTGATCGCCGGAAAGTCGTAGGCCGTCGCCCAGCTTTTCGCGCTCGTCTCATAGTAGAAATCGAACTGGCCGCCCTTGAAGGCTTCGAACGAGACGGTCAGGTCGCGGTAGTAATCGACCTGGATGGAATCAAAGTTGTTCGTGCCGCGGTTCACGGGCAGGTCTGCGCCCCAATAATCCGGCACGCGCTCATAGCGGATCATGCGGCCCGGCTGAACCTCGGCGACCTTGTACGGACCGGAACCCAGCGGCGGCTCCAGCGTGCCCGAGGCGATGTCGCGCGCATTGCCGTTTGCGTCCTTGCCGGTCCAGTCATGCTTCGGGTAGACGATGAGCTGACCCGTGATGAGCGGAAGTTCCCGGTTGCCCTTCGTATCGAAGGTGAAGGTGACTTCGCGCTCGCCCGTCTTCTCGCCTTTCACGACGTTCTTGTAATACTGCGCCGTGTTCGGGTTGTAATACTGGCCTGTTTTCGGATCCTTGCCCGTCGCGATCTCCATGCTGAAGATCACGTCTTCCGGGGTCACCGGCGTGCCGTCATGCCACTTCGCGTTGTCGCGCAGCTTGAAGGTCACGGAGCTGAAATCGTCCGGATAGCTGACCCACTCGCAAAGCTGGCAATATTCAGTGGAAGGTTCCTCCAGGCTCGGCGCCATGAGCTGATCGTAGATCAGGCCGAGATTAGCGGCGAGGTTTCCCCGGAAAATCGCCGCGTTGAGATTGTCGAACGTGCCGATGGCGCGCAGCTTGATGGCCCCGCCTTTGGGCGCATCCGGGTTGACATAGCCGAAATGCTTGTAGTCGGCCGGGTATTTCGGGGGGCGGATCAGCGACAGCGCATGGTGCTTCGCCGGCTCTGACGGGGGCTGTGCGGCGGCGGGAAAGACTGCGACGGCGAGTAATAACGCCAGAACGACACCGGAAAACCTTTGCGCCACAGTGATCAAAGCCTCCTTCGCCCCATATGTTTGATGTGAGTTGGAGCTACACTAGGGGCGGCGCAAGCTGTGCGCCAAATTAAACATCATTCATCGTGAACGGGCAGACCGTTGAGGCGGAATGAAGCGGGCCGTGGCCGCGCGCGGCCGACACAGCCCGCAGGGAGCGCAAGCCGCCAAGCCTATCGCGTGCTGACGCCCGGCTCGCTCTGGGCCTGCTGCGGCGTCTCCGGGGCGGCTTCCGCAGGAACGGGCGCCGCAAGCGTCGGAGCAGGCTGGACAGGCGAAGGCTGATCGGCCGCCGGGGCAGGCTCGCCGCCCGCCTGCTGCTGTTTCGGCTCGCCCGGCGTGGCATCGGCGCTTGGCAGCGGCAGAGGATTGGCGCTCTGCTGGTTGAGGAACGCGATGATGTTCGCGCGCGTCTCGGCGTCCTTCAGGCCAGCATAGGCCATCTTGGTGCCGGGCGCCCAGCCCTTGGGGTTGAGCAGGAAAGCATCGAGCGCTTCGAACGTCCACGCGCCTTCTTTCTCCTGAAGAGCGGCCGAATAGGAGAAGCCCGGCACGCTCGCGATATCCTTGCCGACGATTCCGTAGAGATTGGGGCCGATCTTGTTGGCGCCGCCCTGCTCCCAGCCATGGCACGCCGCACAGGACCGCACGGATTTCTGGCCCTCGTCCGGGTTCGCGCTCGCGAGGAGAACGCTGAGCGAAGGCGCATCCGGCTTCGCCGCGTCGCCTTCGGCGGGCTTCTCCGCTTCGGCGACCTGTTCGCCTTCCGCCGGCACGGGGTTCTGCGTCACCTGGATCGCGGTGCCGGCTTCATGGTCGCCCGGCGGATAGAGAATATCGACAAAGGTCCGGGAGGCGACTATGACAAGAAGCGCAGACAGTACGGCCCCTGCAATCTTGTTGAATGTGAACTTATCCATCGATAGCCGTCTCTCCAGTTCGCTTAAGGGTAGTGAGGCAGGGCTGAAAGCTCGCCTTCTATAGCGTTAAGACCTCAAGGTTTGCAATCTGCCTACTAGCCGCTGGCGAGACAAGACGGGGGCGATGTCCAATTGTCGCAGGTGTTGGCCATGAAAGGCGTGGTGCTAATCCCCGCGCGCATGCAGGCGACGCGTCTGCCGGGCAAGCCGCTCGCGGAGATCGCGGGCGAGCCGATGATCGTGCATGTCTGGCGCAGGGGCGTCGAAGCGGAACTCGGGCCGGTGTTTGTCGCGACCGACTCGCCCGAGGTGCGCGACGCGGTGCAGCGCGCGGGCGGTGAGGCCGTCATGACCCGCGCGGATCATCCAAGCGGGTCGGACCGCATTCATGAAGCTCTGCAAGCGATCGACCCGCGCGGCGAATGCGACCACATCGTGAATTTGCAGGGCGATCTGCCGACCATCGCGCCGCGTCATATCCGGGCCTGCGCAGCCGCGCTGTCCTCGGCCGATGCAGACATCGCCACGCTCGCCGCCGAGATCCGCGAGCGGTCGGAAGCCCTTGACCCCAACGTGGTGAAGATCATCGGCTCGCCGCGCGGCGATCACCTGCTGCGCGCCCTTTACTTCACGCGCGCGAATGCTCCTTATGGACCGGGACCGCTCTACCATCATATCGGCTTATACGCATACCGGCGCGCCGCGCTGGAGCGCTTCGTGTCGCTGCCGCCATCGCCGCTCGAACGGCGCGAGAAGCTGGAGCAGTTGCGCGCGCTCGAAGATGGCATGACGATCGCGGTCGCGGTGGTGGACGGCGTGCCGCTTGGCGTCGATACGCCCGCCGATCTCGACAAGGCGCGTGCGATGATCGCCGCGCGGCCCGTGACGCCCTGAGGTAAGACGATGACCGCCGGACCCCGAACCCGCGCAGACCGGAACGCTTCCCATGCCGAATGCCTCGCCTATCAGGGCGAGCCCGGCGCGAACTCGCATATCGCCTGCCGGAACTTCAATCCGGAAATGGAGCCGGTCGCCTGCGCGACCTTTGAGGACGCGCTTGCCGCCGTCCGCACGGGCAAGGCGCGTTACGCCCTGATCCCGGTCGAGAATTCCGTGGCCGGGCGCGTGGCGGATGTCCATCACCTCCTGCCGGACTCTGGCCTCAAGATCATCGGCGAACATTTCGAGCGCATCTATCATCAGCTCATGGCGCTGCCTGGCGCGACGCTCGACACGCTGAAGACCGTGCACAGCCATACGCAGGCGCTGGGGCAGTGCCGCAACACATTGCGCGCGCTCGGCCTGACGCCCGTGCCCGAGGCGGACACGGCAGGTTCGGCGCGCATGGTGCGCGAGGCGGCGGACCTGACGAAAGGCGCGATCGCGTCGAAGCTCGCGGCGGAACTCTACGGCCTCGCCATCCTCAAATCCGACATCGAGGACACGGAGCACAATACCACGCGCTTCCTCGTGCTGGCGCGGGAAGCGGAAACGCCGCCCGCGAACGGCCGCCCGATGCTCACAACCTTCGTGTTCAAGGTCCGCAACGTGCCCGCGGCGCTCTACAAGGCGCTGGGCGGGTTCGCCACCAACGGCGTGAACATGACGAAGCTCGAATCCTACCAGCTCGGCGGATCGTTCAACGCGACCATGTTCTATGCGGATGTGGAGGGCCATCCGGACGACCGCCCTCTGCGGCTCGCGCTGGAGGAACTGAACTTCTATTCGAAGCACGTCACCCTGCTCGGCACCTATCCGATGAGTGCGTTCCGCGAAACGCTCAAGCAGGAAGACGACGAGACCTTCGGCGATGCGGGCCGCAGGCCAGGGGGGTCAGCCAAGGGCGCCCGCAAGAAAGCCGCGGATCAGCGTGTGAGCCATTGAGATCGACGGCGGGGCGAAAAGCCCGTCCGGGTGCCGGCCTTCGATCATGGCGGCAAGCTCTTCCCGCCTGAACCAGCGCACATCGGCAAGCTCGCTTGCGTCGATGCGGATATCGCCCGGCAGCGCCTCGCCCCAGCAGCCGATCATGAGCGAATGCGGGAAGGGCCAGGGCTGGCTCGCCACATAGCGCACGGCTCCCACGGCGATGCCCGCCTCCTCCATCACCTCGCGCCGCACGGCGTTCTCGATGTCGTCGCCCGCCTCGATGAAACCGGCCAGCGTCGAATACATGTTTTCGGGGAAGCGGTGCTCGTGGCCGAGCAGGGCGAAATCGCCGCGCGTGATGAGCATGATCACGGCCGGGTCGGTTCGCGGATAGGCCGCAAGCCCGCACGCCCGGCAATGGCGGCGCCATCCGCCGTCCGCGGGCCTCGTGCACGCGCCGCAGCGTCCGCAGCATCGGTTCACGGCGTGCCAGGCGCAGATTGCGCGTGCCTGCGCCGCGATGAGCAGGTCATCCTGCGGCAGGACGCCTTGCAGGGCGAGCGAGCGCAGATCGACGAGCGGGTGCATCGCTTCGGCCAGAGCGGACCCGATGGCTTCGTGCGGCGGCAGGTTGATCGCGAAGACGGGCGTCTGCCCCTGCTCGCCGAGATAGACGCACTCCGCGAGGTTTGCTCCTGCGAGCACCTGGTCGCCCGGCTTGAGCCACCGCAGCGCGGTCGAGCGTCGGTCGGGCGAGGGGATGATCGGAACCCTGAGATCGACCAGGGCGAGCAGGCGGGCCTCCGGGCAGGACAAGCGCCCGGCGATCCACTGGGCGTCGGTGCGTTTATCGCCGCGCCGGTCAAGGGAGGTCTGCGCGGCGATGCGGGGCGCGACGATGTCGAACGTCATGCGGCCTCGCCCGTGGCGCGAGAGCGGAACAGCGCCGCGTTCGCACTGCGCATCGTGTCGATCTGCCCGGCCGCCCACTCATAAGCGGTGTCGTGAAGCGCGCGCCAGGCGTGCCAGTCGAGCGGCGTGACGCCCTCGGGCACGGGGATGTGCCAGTGGACGATGCCTGCGCCGGAGGGGACCGGCGCGCGGCGGCGCGAGGCAAGTTCGCAGAGCTGGGCTTCGAGCGCGAGACGGCGGTCGGCGGGCTGCGCTTGCGAGCGCCCGGGCAGGCGAAATGTGGGAGCGGCCAGCAGATCGCGGTAGCCGAGGCTCGACGGGCCGAGCGGCGCGGATTTCGCCTCCAGGATGAAGAGCGGACCGGGATTGGCGGCCCCCATGTGACGCGCCAGAAGGTCGGGCCGCGTTTCGCCGGAAACGAGGATTTTCCCGCTGCCGATGATGACAGGCGGCAGAACTCCGGGCGCAAGGATGCCGCTGCGGACGAGGCCGCGCACCTTGCCGGCGCGGAAAAGTTCCGCGGAGCGCGCGGAGAGATCGTCCAGCACGGTCAGGAACGGCGTTTCCAGATGCGCGATGTCGAGATCGGGCAAGGCGCTGACGAAAAACTCGTCGAGCGGCCTCGGATCGAAGAGGCCGTAATCGGGCCGCGTCGGCCGCCTGAGCTGTGCGGCGGCTTGCGCAAGCCCCTCGAAAGCGGCCGCCACGCGCGATGCGCCGCCAGCGCGCGCCAGCAGCGCCAGGGGGAAGGCCGCGCTGCC
>CAZNAH010000090.1:0-612 GCA_964570735.1 uncultured Hyphomicrobiaceae bacterium
GCCGGCTCCGCGTGGCGTGCCGCAAATCGAGGTTACCTTCGACATCGACGCCAATGGCATCGTGAACGTCGGGGCCATGGACAAGGCGACGGGCAAGACCCAGAACATCCGCATCCAGGCTTCCGGCGGCCTGAGCGACCGTGACATCGAGCAGATGATCAAGGACGCCGAGGCGCACGCGGCCGAAGACAAGAAGAAGCGCAGTCTGGTGGAAGCCCGCAACCATGGTGAGGCGATGATCCACACCACGGAGAAGACATTGCGCGAGCTCGGCGACAAGGTGCCGGCTTCTGATCGCGGTACGATCGAGAAGGCGGTCGAGGAGCTGCGCAAGGTGCTCGAGGGCGACGACAGGGATGCGATCGTCAGTAAGACCAACGCGCTGGCCCAGGTCTCCATGAAACTCGGCGAGGCCATGTACGGTCAGGCGGGCGGCGGTTCGGCTTCCGGCTCCTCCAGCGGCAAGAACGGTGGCGGCGACGGTGTCGTGGACGCCGATTTCGAGGAGGTCAAGGACGACAAGAAGTCGGCCTGAGGTCGTCTCGGAAAGGAGTTCGAGCCCTCGTCCATGGCGGTGCTTGACGGCAACCCGGACGAGGGCTCGGTGTTTCA
>CAZNAH010000090.1:632-3531 GCA_964570735.1 uncultured Hyphomicrobiaceae bacterium
TGGGTGGGGCGGCCGATTGCGTTTCGCGGCATTTCAGGCTGAAGTGCGTCTCGAAGCGGACGTGAGCCGCCCGGCCCGATCGGAACCAACATGGCAAAGCGCGACTATTACGAAGTGCTGGGGGTGAGCCGCGGCGCCAGCGAAGGGGACTTGAAGAGCGCCTTCCGGAAGCTCGCCAAGCAGTATCACCCCGACAGGAATCCCGGCGACAAGGAAGCCGAGATCCGTTTCAAGGAGATCAACGAGGCATACCAGACCCTGTCCGATCCCCAGAAGCGCGCCGCTTACGACCAGTTCGGTCACGGCGCATTCGAGGGCGGGTTCGGGGCCAGTCACGGCTTTGGCGACGGCTTCTCGTCCTCGATGTCGGACATCTTCGATGATCTGTTCGGCGACTTCATGGGGGGCAGGCGTGGCGCCGGTGGCGGAGCCGGACGCTCGCGCTCGGCGCGCGAACGCGGCGATGATCTCCGCTACAATCTGGAGATCACACTGAGCGAGGCCTACACGGGCAAGAACGCGCAGATCCGTGTGCCGACCAGCGTAGCCTGCGATGTCTGCTCGGGTACGGGGGCGCGCGCGGGCACCAAGCCCACTGTGTGCAGCATGTGTGGCGGTGCCGGCAAAGTGCGCGCGAGCCAGGGGTTCTTCACCATCGAGCGGACCTGCACAACCTGCCAGGGGCGCGGCGAAATCATCCAGAAGCCCTGCCAGACCTGTACGGGCACCGGCCGCGTGACACGGGAGCGTTCGCTGTCGGTCAACATCCCGGCGGGCGTGGAGGATTCCACGCGCATCCGCCTCGCGGGCGAGGGCGAAGCGGGACTGCGGGGCGGCCCGGCCGGCGACCTTTACATCTTCCTCTCCATCGTACCGGACGACATCTTTCAGCGCGACGGCGCCGATCTGTTCTGCCGCGTCCCCATCACCATGACGACCGCGGCGCTCGGCGGGCAGATCGAAGTGCCCACCATCGACGGCGGCCGCGCCCGCGTGAAAATCCCCGAAGGCACCGAGACCGGCAAGCAGTTCCGCCTGCGCGGCAAGGGAATGCCAGTGCTGCGCTCGAAACTCACGGGCGACCTTTACGTGCAGGTTGAAGTCGAGACCCCGCAGAATCTGACGCGCAAGCAAAAAGATCTTCTGAAGGAGTTCGAGAAGGCTTCGACCGATCAGACCAACCCGGAGTCGGTGGGCTTCCTCGCGCGGGTCAAGGCATTCTGGGATCGCATGGGGAACCCGTAGGCCACAGGCGGTGCGTCGAAGCACGCCACATCGATGACGCAACCGAGACGGGGGCACCATGACAAGCGCAGTCAATCTTCTCTTCTTCGCGGGCAGCACGCGCCGGGGTTCGTTCAACAAGAGGCTGGCCCATGCGGCGCAGCGGGCGGCCGAGGCGAAAGGCCATGCCACGCGCTTCATCGACCTCGCGGACTACGCCATGCCGCTCTACAACGGCGATCTCGAAGCGGCGGAGGGGCCGCCTCAAGCCGCGCGCGACCTGAAGGCGCTGTTCCAGCAGCATCACGGCATCTTCATCGCCAGCCCGGAATACAACGCCTCTTTCACACCGCTCCTCAAGAACACGCTCGATTGGGTGACACGCGTGCGCGGCGAGGGCGAGCCTGCGCTGCATGTGTTCAAAACGCGCGTGTGGGCTTTAGGTGCGGCATCGGCCGGGGCCTATGGCGGCATGCGCGGATTGATTTCGCTCCGGCAGACAATGACGATCGGCATGAGCGCGCTCGTGCTGTCGGAACAGATCGCCGTGGGCGGCGCGGACAAGGTTCTCGGTGAGGACGGCACGATCAACGACGAGCGCATCGCGGGCATGCTCGACGGCGTCATCACGCGGCTGGCCGACACCGCGGCGCGGTTCGCCGCCTGATGCCCGCGACGGACGAGCAGCGCCGCGCGGAAGCGGTTCGCCGGCTCATCATCGCGCTGGATGTGCCGAGTGCCGGTGATGCGGAATATCTCGTTCAGGGTCTCGATGGCCGGGCCGGGGTTTTCAAGATCGGGCTGGAGCTTCTGTTCAGCGGCGGTGCTGGTCTGGCAAGGCGGCTCGCACGAGAAGGCCGGTCCGTCTTCATCGACGCGAAGCTCTATGACATCTCCAACACCGTTGAGCGCGCGACAGCCCGCATCGCCGACCTCGGAGCGGCTTTCTTGACCGTCCACGCACAGGACGCGAAAACGCTCGCCGCAGCCGTGCGGGGCCGTGGCTCTGCGCCTATGAAGCTTCTCGGCGTGACGGTGCTGACGCATCTGAGGCAGGACGACCTACCGGTACAAGGGATCACGGCGCAGCTCGACGACCTCGTGTTGCACCGGGCGAAGCTCGCTCAAGCAGCGGGCCTTGACGGCGTCGTCTGTTCTCCGCGCGAGGCGGCGCGCATCCGCCGTGAAACCGCGCCTGACTTCCTGATCATCACACCGGGAATTCGCCCGGGCTCAGCCGTTCGCGCAGACGACCAATCCCGCAGCGCAACGCCTGCGGAAGCCCTGTCAGCAGGCGCGGATTATCTGGTGGTCGGCCGCCCCATTACCCAGGCGCATGATCCGGCCGAAGCTGCCGAAAGAGTCGTTTCGGAGATGGCCGCGGCTCTTATGCCGTTGCCCTGAACGCGCCCGAGGCTGGCTCAGTCCAGA
The DNA here is from genome assembly GCA_964570735.1 of uncultured Hyphomicrobiaceae bacterium. Taxonomy (GTDB): domain Bacteria; phylum Pseudomonadota; class Alphaproteobacteria; order Rhizobiales; family Rhodomicrobiaceae; genus CAZNAH01. Next base: position 3,288 of record CAZNAH010000090.1, read on the forward strand.
TCCGCGATCTGCGCCGGACCCCCGCCATGAACGCGCTGCGCGAGCGCCGCGGCAAGGAACTCGTTCAAGTCGCCGTCCAGCACACCAGATGGGTTGGAGCTCACGATACCCGTGCGCAGATCCTTCACCATCTGGTAGGGCTGAAGAACGTAGGAACGGATCTGGTGCCCCCAGCCGATGTCGGTTTTTGATGCGGCGGCGGCCTGCGCGGCTTCCTCGCGCTTTTTCAGTTCCATCTCGTACA
>CAZNAH010000090.1:3585-11802 GCA_964570735.1 uncultured Hyphomicrobiaceae bacterium
GCTCGTTCTGGCACTGCACCACGATGCCAGTGGGAATGTGCGTGATGCGCACCGCGCTATCCGTCGTGTTGACGTGCTGACCCCCCGCGCCGCTGGCCCTGTAGGTGTCGATCCGGCATTCCGACTCGTTGACCTGGATGTCGATATTGTCATCGACGACGGGATAGACCCAGACCGAGGCGAAGCTGGTATGCCGCCGTGCGTTGGAATCGTAAGGCGAGATGCGAACCAGCCGATGCACGCCGGACTCGGTCTTGAGCCAGCCATAGGCGTTTGCGCCCTTGACCTGAAGGGTCGCGGATTTCAGCCCCGCTTCCTCGCCGGCGTTCGCTTCGATCAGCTCGACCTTATAGCCCTGATCGTCGGCCCAGCGCATATACATGCGGAGCAGCATTTCGGCCCAATCCTGGCTTTCCGTGCCGCCTGCGCCCGCGTGGATTTCGAGGAACGTATCGTTGGCATCGGCCTCGCCCGAGAGCAGGGCCTCGATCTCGCGCTTCTGGGCTTCGTCGCGCAGCGAGGCGATGCTGCGTTCCGCATCGGCGACAACTTCCGTATCGCCCTCTTCTTCGCCCAGCTCGATGAGCGCCATAGCATCGTTGAGCCGGGTTTCGAGGTCCGTATAGGCGTTGATGGCGGTTTCGAGATGCTGACGTTCGCGCATGAGCTTCTGCGCGCGCGCGGAATTGCTCCAGAGGTTGGGGTCTTCCGAGAGCTGGTTCAGTTCCTGAAGGCGGGTATTCGCTTTATCCCAGTCAAAGATGCCTCCTGAGCAGCGACAGGGACTGCCTGATTTCATCGACGACGACCTGTGTTTCTGCGCGCATGGTCAGATGGGCCTCTGTGTCATGAAGGGATGTGCCGAAAGGGCGCGGCGCGGCCTGCGGGAAGCGGCCACCGCCGTCATATCGCAATCGCAACGGCGCTAGTAAAGACCGCCGGCCTGAGGCGAGCGTCCGAAGGGCGGAGAGCCGCCGTCATAGCCGCCATATCCGCCGCCCGACCGTGGTGTGGGGTTCGCGCCCCAGCCTCCCGGTCCGCTCCCCCATGCTGATCCGCCGCCGTCGCTGCCATAGCCGGCGTAGGAGAAGGGATCGGCCGGTTCCGTGCCGGGCTTGAACGCTTCCAGGATCGCATCCGGGTCGTCCGGCGAGGCGCGCAGCCCTGTCTTCTTGTTGACCCGCACAAGCTTGATGCCCTCCGGAAGGCGGAACGGCACGGCGGGCTGGTCCTTCAGCGCGAGCTTGAAGAAGTCGCGGAAGACGGGCGCGGCGTTCTCGCCACCCGTTTCGCCTTTACCCATGGCGCGCGGATTGTCGAAGCCCATGAAGACGCCGACTGCCAGATCCGGCGAAAAGCCGACGAACCAGGCGTCCTTTTCGTCGTTGGTCGTGCCGGTCTTGCCGGCGAGCGGCTTGCCCACCGCGGCGACCTTCGTGCCTGTGCCGCGGATGACGACGCCCTCCAGCATCGACGTGATCTGATAAGCGGTGTGCGGGTCGATGATCTGCTTGCGATCGTCGATCAGCCGAGGCTCGTCCTGGCCGCGCCACTCCTCGGAAGCGCACCCGTCGCAGGGGCGCATGTCGTGCCGCCAGACGGTCTTGCCGAAGCGATCCTGAATGCGGTCGATGAAGGTCGGCCGAACCTGCTTCCCGCCGTTGACGAACATGGAATAGGCCGTCGTCAGCCGCAGCAGGGTGGTCTCGCCCGCGCCGAGAGCCATGGACAGGAGCGGCGGCAGATCGTCGTAGATGCCGAACCGGCGCGAATACTCGCTGATGATGGGCATGCCGAGATCCTGCGCGAGGCGCACCGTCATCAGGTTGCGGGACTTCTCGATGCCGACGCGCAGCGTGGAGGGGCCGTGAATCTTGCCGTCATAGTTCGACGGGCGCCATACGCCCTGATCGCCGCCCTGCTCGATTGAAAGCACGGAATCGTTCACGATGCTCGACGGCGTGTAGCCGTTATCGAGCGCGGCCGCGTAAACGAACGGCTTGTAGGAGGAGCCCGGCTGCCGCTTGGCCTGCACCGCGCGGTCGAACTGGCTCTCGGCGAAGCTGAACCCGCCGGCGAGCGCAAGAATGCGCCCCGTATGAGGGTCGAGAACGACGATCGCGCCCTCAATCTCAGGGATCTGCATCAATTGCCATGGCAGATCGGCGGCAGTCACGGTTTCGCCTTTCTTCTTGACCTTCGCCTGCGCCTGCATCACGTCGAGTTCGGACGGCGGCGAGACATAGACCACGTCACCCGGCGCAAGCACGTCCGCGACCGTAGGCGTCTTGCCGCGGGTTTTGCCGGCCAGCGCCTCGAACGCCCATTTCACGCCCTCGGTGGTCAACTGCGCGGTGTCGCGCTCCTTTTCGACCACGCCGCCGATTTTCTTCGCCGGCTGAAGTCCTAGGGTCGCGCCTTCGGCCGAAACGTCCAGCACGACGGCCAGACGCCAGGGGTCGATATCGCTCAAGGGTTCGATCTCCGCGAGCTTCACGCCCCAATCGCCAGCGCCGACTTCAATTTTCGTGACGGGCCCGCGCCAGCCCTGGCGGCGGTCATAATTGACGAGGCCCTCGCGCAGCGCGGTGCGGGCCATCGCCTGCAAGGCCGGGTCCAGCGTGGACCGGACGGAATAGCCGCCAGTATAGAGGCCGTCCTGTCCGCCCTCGCCATAGAGGTCGAGCAACGAGCGGCGAACCTGCTCGGCGAAATATTCCGCGGCGTAGGTCGTGGGGCCGACCTCGCGGCTCGTGACGGTGATCGGGCGCGCCTTGGCCGCTTCGCCGTCGGCCCGCTGCACATGGCCATCCTCGATCATGCGGTCGATCACCCAATTGCGGCGGGCGATGGCGCGGTCACGGTCCTTGATCGGGTGATAGCGGGACGGAGCCTTGGGAAGCGCCGCGAGATAGGCGACCTCCTCGACATTCAGCTCGTGCAGTTCCTTGCCGAAATAGGTCAGGCTCGCGGCGGCGACGCCATACGCGCCCAGACCGAGATAAATTTCGTTAAGGTACAGTTCGAGGATGCGATCCTTCGTGTAGGCGCGCTCGATGCGGACGGCCAGGATCGCTTCCTTAATCTTGCGGACGATCGACCGCTCATTCGTCAAAAGGAAGTTCTTCGCGACCTGCTGCGTGATGGTCGAGGCGCCCTGCGCGCGGCCTTTGCCCATGTTCACGACATTCGTGTAGACGGCGCGCGCGATGCCTTCCATGTCGAGGCCAGGATGCTGGTAGAAATTTTTGTCCTCGGCCGACAGGAACGCATTGATGACCTTCTTCGGGATGCTCGTGATCGGCACGTAGATGCGCCGTTCCTTCGCGAACTCCGCGATCATGCGTCCATCGCTGGCATGAACGCGGGTGACGACGGCCGGCTTGTAGCGCGCCAGGCTGTCATAGTCGGGCAGTTCCTGCGAAATCTGCCAGAGGAAATAGGCTGCGATGGCCGCGCCGCCGAGGAAGACGAAAACCCCGGCCGTGAAGGCGAAGCCGAGGAACCTCAGGGTCAGGCTCTTGCGCCGCTTTTTCTTGACGGGGGGACGTACGGGTGCGGAACGAGCCATCAAATACAAGCCTGCTGGTTGAACGCCGTGTCGTCGTCAGCCTCACGGGAGCCAGACCCCCGTGGGCAGGGCGAAAAGAGATCAGCCCGATCGGGACCACAGTCCCATAGCCAAATTGTGACGCGGGCGAATTTCGGCACTGTTAACCGGGTGCTTCTGTCTAAGCATAATAACCGCTTTGGAACAACATTAAGTTCCATGAAGCGCCGAGCCGCGCCACGTTCCGCCGCCATGGTTGCGATTACGGTTGACGAGGCGCTAAAAGGGCAGCCTCGCCTGCTTTTCGGAAATGAAAGTGTCGATGGCGCCTGCGGTTTCCTTCGCGATCGAGGACAGCCATTCGTCGGAGGAGAGCAGCTTCTCGTCCTCGGCGTTGCTCAGATAGCCAAGCTCGAACAGAACCGAGGGGATTCCGCGCGCCTTCAGAACCGCAAAGTCGGCCGATCGGTGTGGCTTGACGTTAAAATTCATCTTGCCTTTGAGCTGCGCGATCAAAGCTTTTGCAAAGCCGAGCGAGCGGTTCTTCTTGATGCGATTGTCGAGATCGTTCAGGATCGTTTCCAGTTCCTCCGAAAAAGCGGGCGCGGACACCCTCTGAAGCCCGGCCACAATGTCGGACTTGTTTTCGCGCAACGCCATGGCGCGCGCCTGCTCGTCGGATGCTTTCTCGGAGAGCGTGTAGATCGTGCCGCCGCGAACGTCCTGCACCGTCTTGACGCCGAACGGGTTCTTCGGGTCGAGCGCATCGGCGTGGATCGAGATGAACAGATCGGCTTTCAGGCCCGACGCGATGTCCACGCGCTCATCGAGCGGCACGAAGACGTCGATCGTGCGGGTGAGGATCACCCTGAATTTGCCTCGCTTTTCGAGGTTTTGCTTCAGGGCCTGCCCGAATTTGAGCGTCACGTCCTTTTCGATTGTGCCGTTCGCGCCGACGGCCCCGCCATCCACCCCGCCATGCCCGGGGTCCACGACGATGACGGGCCGCGTGTCTTTCGCGTCGCGGGTATAGGCTTGACGCTTGCTGGCTTGCGCTGCCGCCTGTTCCGCAGCTTTCTGGCTGGCGGCCGCGAACGCCTTCCCGGAGGCCTGGGCGAGGTCGATCACGAGACGGGCCGGAACCTGACCCTGCGCGGGAAGGACTTCAGCCTTTTCGATGAGCGCGGGTTCCGCCAAATCTATGACGATGCGGGATTTGCCCTCCGCGAAAAGGCCGGCGCGGGCGGAAAACACGAGACCTCGTCCGCGTCCGTCGGGCACCTGGATCTCGACTTCGGGAAGGTCCACGATGACGCGGTAAGGCTCGGACAATGTGAATATGCGAAATTTCTCGGCTTTCGACAGGAAGGCGACGAAACGGGTCCGGTTCTTGTCGCCCGCGATCTGGCCGCCGATCTCGATCGCGGTCTGGGCTGCGGCGGGTGCAGGCCAAATCGCCGACAACGCCTGGAAAACAGCCGCGATCGCCATACATAACGTTACAAGAAAACCGCTGGCACGACGCCCCGGCAGCGTGAACGACATTCCTGCCCCTCTCCGTCCGGACTTCTTCTGCATCCCGCTTTGCGCGGATGCGGACATTCGACCCGGCGGATCGTGTAGCGGAGCCGTTAAGCGGATGTAAAGGATTTTGCGAGGAGAACGCTTCAGGTCGCGCTTGCCGAAAAGCCAAACAGACCGTATTAGTGAACGGTACGCTGCGTGTTGAGAAGCAACTGTCAAGGTTCTACTCAGACGGATCTCCGTCGCACCTAACGGTTCGCGCGGTCAGCGAAAAACAAGAATTGGCGAGCGGGCTGGAAGTCCGGGTCAGGCCCAACCGGCAGCGCTCATCAGCAGTATCAAATCCGGGGCGATAAGCCCTGTTCCGGAGTTTTACCACTTCGTGTGGCTGAGCCGGCCATAGCCCGTCCGAAGGGCAGGTTGAGCCGGACCGTAAAGAACAAGCAAATGTCAACCTTGCGCCCAACATCGCGACCAAAGGCCATCCGAACCCTCAAGGCGACGCGTCGGTCCTGCTTCGGCAGGGCAGCGGCCGTGAAGCGGGACCGCGGAGCCTCGCGCGATGATACAGCGCGCATTCATTCAGGGGTTCGCCACCCATGAGTTCGCCTTGCCCAGCCGCTGAGGCTGCCCGGCTCGCTCACCCGCGCAGAGCCCCGGGGACGTCATTCCATGGGAAACAAAATGTTGATCGACGCCACCCACCCGGAGGAAACCCGGGTCGTGGTGGTTCGCGGAAACCGCGTTGAGGAATTCGATTACGAATCGGCATCGCGCAAACAACTCCGCGGAAATATCTACCTCGCGAAGGTCGCGAGGATCGAGCCGTCTCTCCAGGCCGCCTTCGTCAATTACGGCGGCAACCGTCACGGTTTTCTCGCCTTCTCGGAAATCCATCCGGATTACTATCAGATCCCGGTTGCCGACCGCGAGGCGATGCTGAAGGAAGAGGCCGCCGAGCGCACGGCCCGGATGCGGCAGGAAGACGCTGATTTCGATCTCGACAGCAGCCCCCGGCGATCCTCCCGGTCGCGCGGGCGTGGCCGTTCCGGCGCCTCTGTCGCGAGCCCGGATCACGAAAACGGCGATGACGATCAGTCCGAAACGGATCGTCGCGAGATCGAGGCGGAGCACACCGAGGGTCTGCACGATGAGGCCGACCCGGACGATCACGCCCAGCAGTCCGAGGATCTGAAAACCGGCCCGCGCGAACAAAATATCCAGCCCTTGCAGGCCGTTCTGCCTGCGGTTCTCTACAGTGAATTTTCCGAAGCGCTCGCGCGCGGGCAGGACGCGGCCGACGAGATCCCGGCCTCGGACGACGATGTCGCGAAATCCGAACCCGATGGACAGGAACAAATCGCGGCAAGCCTGCCTTCCGGGGACACGGAATTCCCCGAAAGCGTCGCGGTGCAGCAGAACGAGGCGGCGCTCCAGCGCGATAATGAACCTGCCGGCAACGGCGAGCCCGCCGAAGTGTCGGAGCAACCGAAACCTTACGACCGCAACGGAAACGGCGAAGCTTTCGACGGATCATCCGAGCAGCAGAACGGTACGGTCGAGACCGTCGGGTCCGAGGATGCGATGGAGGAGGTTCCGCAGCGCAGCCACAAGCGCCGCTGGCGGCAGTACAAAATCCAGGAAGTCATCCGCCGCAATCAGATCGTCCTGATCCAGGTGGTCAAGGAGGAGCGCGGCACGAAGGGCGCGGCGCTCACGACCTATCTCTCGCTCGCGGGGCGCTACACCGTGCTGATGCCGAACACGGCGAGCGGCGGCGGCATCTCGCGCAAGATCACCAACCCGGTCGACCGCAAGCGCCTCAAGGAAATCGCGCAGGAGCTTGAAGTGCCGGAGGGCATGGGCCTCATCATCCGTACGGCCGGAGCCTCGCGCACCAAAGCCGAGATCAAGCGCGACTTCGAATATCTGCTGCGGCTGTGGGAGAACGTCCGCGACCTGACCCTAAAATCGACCGCGCCCGCGCTCGTCTATGAGGAAGGCGACCTCATCCGCCGTTCGATCCGCGACCTTTACAACAAGGACATCGACGAGGTGCTCGTCGCGGGCGATGACGCCTATCGCGAGGCGAAGGACTTCATGCGGATGCTCATGCCGAGCCACGCGAAGAACGTCCAGATCTACAAGGATCCAGAGCCGCTCTTCACGAAATACGAGGTGGAACGCCAGCTCAACCAGATGTTCAGCCCCGTCGTGACGCTGAAATCCGGCGGCTATATCGTGCTGAACCAGACGGAAGCGCTCGTCGCGATCGACGTGAACTCCGGCAGGGCGACGCGCGAATACTCGATCGAGGACACCGCGCTCAAGACGAACCTCGAAGCCGCCGAGGAAATCGCCCGGCAGGTCAAGCTTCGCGACCTTGCCGGACTGATCGTGATCGACTTCATCGATATGGACGAGCGGCGCAACAACCGTTCCGTCGAGCGCAAGCTAAAGGAGTGCCTGCGCCACGACCGCGCCCGCATTCAGGTCGGCCATATCAGCCATTTCGGCCTGCTCGAAATGTCACGGCAGCGGTTGCGTCAGGGCGTCGTCGAAGTCTCGACCGTGCCCTGCCCGATGTGCCAGGGCGTCGGCACGATCCGCTCGACCGAGTCCGTCGCGCTGATGATCCTGCGCGCCATCGAAGACCACCTGCGCACTCAGGGCGCCGTGAACCTCAGCGCGTCCTGCTCCGTAGACGCCTCGCTGTACATCCTGAATCACAAGCGCGCCTATCTGCGTGACATCGAGACCCGTTACGGCGTTTCGATCACTATCAACGCCGACGCCAAGATGCACGGCGCGCACTTCGCGCTCGAACGGGGCACGGAAAGCACGCTGCCGCGCGCCGTGGTGGAGGAGCCCAAGGCCGTGCACATGGACTGGGCGCATCACGACACCGACGATGAGGAAGAGGAAACGGCGACGGCAACCGACGATAAGCGGCGCTCGCGCCGCCGTCGCAGGCGTCGGGGCCGTGGACGCGGCGAAAACGGCGCCGACTATGCGGGTGAGCAAAACCGCGACGAAATGGGTGCCAACACGGGCGATTTCGAGGGCGACGATGACGACGCCGTTTCGGAACCGCTTGCCGGAGCCGAACTGACGGAAGACGGCGAAGAGGGGGGCGCGGAAGG
>CAZNAH010000091.1:0-11411 GCA_964570735.1 uncultured Hyphomicrobiaceae bacterium
CGTCAGGCCGAGAGCGGCGGCGCGCCGGGCCGCCTCGCGCGCGATGGCGCCGAAGCCGACAAGTCCCAGCACCTTGCCCGACACTTCGCGCCCGGAGAGCTGCTGGCGCGGCCAGCGCCCCGCCGCGACATCGGCCGTGGCGTGCCAGACGCCGCGCATGAGCACGAGCGCCGCGCCGATCACATATTCCGCGACGGCAACGCCGTTCGCGCCGGTCGCCGGGTAGACCGCGATGCCGCGCGCCGCGCAGGCCGCCATGTCGATATTGTCGAGGCCGACCCCGAGCCGCCCGACGCAGGCGAGCATGGGCGCGGCACCCAGCAGCCCTTCCCGCACCTGAGTGCGGTTGCGCACGATCAGGCCGCGTGCACCCGCCAGAAGCGCGGCGAGCCGTTCGGGCTGATCGACGAGTTGCGGGTCATACTCGACCGGGAAACGCGCCTTCAGCGCGGCGACCGCCGCTTCGTCCATGAACTCCGTGATCACGATATCGGGCATGGCGCGCCTTCAGAAGAGCCGGCCGTCGGGCAGGGGCACGAGGAAGGCGTAGCGGAACAGCGCATAGAAGCCGATGACGATGATGATGCCCGCCACCGGGTAGACGGCGAGCCGGAAGCCGGTCCACCGGTCGTGCATTGCCGCGATGAGGATGGCGAGGAACATCAGGATCATCGACGTGAGGAAGCCGATCCAGGGCATGGCGGCGGCGCCGGCGATCATGAGGATGGGCAAGGCGATGCGGCGGAGAGCGGAGCCTTCCGGCTTGTCCACCGCGGCTTCCAGTCGGAGAAGGGTGCGGACGGCCGCGAGCAAGGCAAAAACGATCATGGCGCTCGCGACCGTGCGGGGGAACACCGCGGAATCGGCGTCGCTGTAGGTGGTCGTGTCGATGAGCGCGACGATGCCGAAGGCGACGAGCACGGCGGACACCGCGACCGCGCCAAAATCCCGCCGGGCCGCGTTATTGCTCATGAGCGGCCTCCGCCCGGCTTTTCTGGCTTTTCTGGTAACGCCGCTCCTTGATGATGGGATAGGCGAGCGACAGGATCGTGAAAGCGATGATGGCGATGGAGATCGGCCGTCCGAAGAACATGCCCCACAGATCGCCAGTCGCCGCGCCTATGGTCCAAGCCTGCACGAAACCGGCTTCCGCGATGGGGCCGAGGATCAGGCCGAGCACGATGGGCGAAACGGAGAAGCCGAAGCGCTGGAGCACCCAGCCGCCCGTGCCGAGCACGATCATGATGATCACGTCGGAGGCGCTGTTGCGGATGGCGTAGGTGCCGATCACCGTCATGAAGGCGACGATGGGCACGAGCAGCGCCTTGGGGATGGACACGATGGATTTATAGGCGTAGCGGCCGAGAATCAGGCCGACCGGAAGCATGAGCACGGTGGCGATGAACAGCCCCCAGATGAAGGTGTAGACGATCGCCCCCTGGGACTCGAACAGCGCCGGCCCCGTGCGCACGCCCTGCACGAGCAGCGCGCCGAGGATGACCGCATCCGGTGGGGTGCCGGGAATGCCGAGCACGAGCGTGGGGATGAAGCCGCCGCCGACGGTCGCGTTGTTCGCGGATTCCGACGCAATGATGCCGCCCGGCTCGCCATGGCCGTAACGCTGGCCGCGACGCGCCGTGCGCCGCGCTTCCGAATAGGCGACGAGGCTTGCGACCGAGCCGCCCGCGCCCGGCAGAATGCCGACGATGGTGCCGATCACGGACGAGCGCGCGAGATTGAACTTCTCGCGCCACAGGGTCCGCGTGGCCTCAGGCAGTCGGTAGCCGCGCGGATTGTCGGCGATCTGCAAATGCCGTTCCGGTGTCGCGATGAGGTCGATGAGGACCGGGATGCAGTAGAGACCGATCAGCGCGGCGACGACCTGAATTCCGCCGATGAGCGTTTGCGAGCCGAACGTCATGCGCACATCGGCCGAAACTTCCGCGACGCCGATGCACGACAGCAGCAACCCCAGCGCGCCGCCCGCCAGCCCCTTGGCGAGGCTGCCTTCGGAGAGCGCCGCGATGAGCGATAGTCCGAAGATGGCGAGCCAGAAATATTCGACCGGACCGAAGGCGAGCGCGACGTCCGAAAGCGGCGGCGCCAGCGTCAGCAGGAAGAACGCACCGATCAGCCCGCCCATCACGCTGGCGAGGCTGGCGACCGTGACCGCCAGATCGCCGTCGCCGCGCTTGGCCAGCGGGTAACCGTCGAAGGTCGTGGCGATCGACGACGGCGTGCCCGGCGTGTTGAGCAGGATGGCGGAGTAGGAGCCGCCATAGATCGCGCCGGTGTAGACCGCGCCGAGGACGATGAGCGCGGAGGCCGGCTCCATGGTGAAGGTCAGCGGGACGAGCACGGCCACGGCCATGGTGGCGGTGAGGCCGGGAATGGCCCCGACCACCGTGCCGGCAATGACGCCGAACAGGGACAGCGCCAGGTTGAACGGCGTCAGCGCTGCGGCGAGGTGGTCGAGGGCGCCCATGGTTCCGGCTCTGACCGGGTTATTGCAGGATACCGGCCGACTTGGCTGCCTCCAGATAGACCTTCTTCCGCTCGGCCATGAAGTCGCCCATCTTCTCGTAGGGCACGTCCACGAGCGCGAAGCCGTTGTCGACCATCTTCTTCTTGAAGCCCGGATCGGCGTTGATCTTGCCGATCATGTCCGACCATTTCTTGCGGATATCCTCCGGCGTCGATTTCGGCACCGCGACGCCGCGATACGCACCGCCGACCAGGTCGAAGCCCAGTTCCTTGAAGGTCGGGACGTCGGGGAACTGGGGATGGCGCTCATCCATCGCGACCGCGAGCATGCGAACCTTGTCGCCGAGCTGGGTGCCGACCGTCGTATAGCCCCACGAGCCCGTCACCTGCTTGCCCAGGAGAGCGGTGTTCGATGCGCCGGTGCCCTTGAACGGCACATAGGTTGTCTTGACACCCGCCATCTTGTCGAAGGCCGTTTGCGCGAGATGGTTCGACGTGCCCTTGCCGGAGCCCGAGAACGTCGCCTTGCCGGGGTTGGCCTTCGCATAGTCGATGAGGTCTTTCAGCGTCTTGAACTCGCTGTCGGCCGGTACGATGATCGCGTCGGGGGTGTAGTGGAACCAGTAGATCGGCGTGAGGTCGTCCGTCTTGTAGCCGACATCCTTCTCCGCGGGCTGGATGACCACGTGAGGCAGGTTGATGCCCATCACGGTATGGCCGTCGCCCGTCATGCCGTTGAGCTGCGACCAGCCGACCGCGCCGCCGCCGCCATCCTTGTAGGAGATGACCATGTCCTGGCCGAACATCTCCTTGAAGACCGGTTGCTGGAAGCGCGCGGAGATGTCGGATTCGCCGCCCGGGCCGAACGGAATGATGTAGTCCACGGGCTTCTGCGGGAAGGCGTGCGCGCCGATGGCGAGCGAAAGGCCAGCCCCCGCGATGAGGGCTGCGAAGGTTCTGCGTGACAGCATCGTGTCCTCCCTGGCACTGAACAGCCGGTAGACCCGGCGTTTTGGCGTTCCGCCCTCTGGTGAGGCGGCCGATGGACGCAGCGCGGTCAGGCGCTGCGGTAGAGCTTCGTCATGACGAATTCGCGGTGGCCGAGCGCTTCCGCCGCCGTCAGCCGTCCGTTGGCCGTGCGCACGATCATCTCGATCAGCGCGTCGCCGGCTTCCGCGATGGTCATTTCGCGGCGCAGAATGCCGGAGACGTCCACATCGACATGCTCCGACATGGTGCGCACCGTGCGCGGATTGCCCGTGATCTTGATGACCGGCACGATGGGGTTACCCACCACATTGCCCTGGCCGGTGGGAAAGGTGTGGACCACATAGCCCCCCGCCGCCATCAGCGTCACGCATTCGGCGGCCGCGCTCGACGTGTCCATGTAATAGAGGCCGGGGCCGCTTCTCGGGGTCTCGGCGGGCTGTAGAATGTCGATATAGCGGCACTCGCGGCCGATCTTTTCGAGATTGCCCAGCGCTTTTTCCTCGATGGTGGTCAGGCCGCCTTCGATATTGCCCTTGGTCGGCTGGCTTTCCGAGAGGTCGTCCGTCTTGTGCGCCTCGATGACGTCGTCCTGATAGGCTTTCCACATCGCATACCAGCGCTCGCCCACCTCCGGCGTGGCCGCGCGCGCCTTGCAGATGTGCTCCGCACCGGTGATCTCCGACGTTTCGCCGAACACGCCATAAATGCCTTCGGGGATCAGCTTGTCATACATGTTGCCGACGGTGGGGCAGGAGGCGAGGCCGGTTGTGGTGTCGCTCTCGCCGCATTTCGTGGAGACCCACAGGTCCGAGATGGGGCACTCCTCGCGCTGCAACTCGGTGGCGTACTGAACGAACTCCTGCGCCTTGCGCGAGGCGTCCATGATCGTCTTGAGGTCGCCGTTCTGCTCGATCGCGAAGCCCGCCACGGGTTTGCCCGTCTCGGCGATGCCGTCCACGATGCGTTTCGTCCAGCCCGGCTCGATGCCGATCACGATGCAGGCGGCGACGTTCGGGTTCGCACCGGTGCCGATCATCGTGCGGAAGTGCAGGGCGAGGTCTTCGCCGAATTGCAGGCGGCCATAGGCGTGAGGCAGCGCCAGGGTGCCTTTGATGTTGTTCGCGACCGCCTCGCAGGCCGCGTTCGAGATGTCGTCGACCGGCAGAATGACGACATGATTGCGCACGCCGGCGCGCCCGTTCTCGCGGCGGTAGCCCTTGAACGTCCGGTTCGAGAAGTCACCCATCGCGGCCTACCAGCGCTTCGTTTTCAGATTATGGACGTGGACATGCCCGCCCTGCGGCACATCGGCGACGAACCGGCCGATGTCCTCGCCATATTTGATGGCGGTTTCGCCGGCGCGCAGATCGCGGAGCGCGATCTTGTGGCCGATGGGAACATCGGCCTTCGCGGTCAGGCGGAAGGAGGAATCGTCTTCTGTCACGACGCAGAGCATGTCCGTGCCGGCGGTCAGGCCCTCGACGACCACGACGCCGACATTGTCATGACGTGTATGAATAAGGAGGTGGGGGGTGGTCATGGGGGCTCTTGATAGAGGTTGACCAATTTTCGCCACGTTAACGGTCGTGCGGATAGTGGTCAATCGGCTATTAGGGGAGGTGGGGCAGCACGTTTTTTAACCTTTCCACCGCGATCTCGTGCAGATCGACGCACGCCAAGGTGGTTAACCATTGGCATTGCGCCGTAGCGCGGGTAAGAAATCGAAAACCCTCGAGGCCTGTCATGTCTCGTATCGCGCGCGTCGCGTTCGCTTTCGTTCTGGGATTCGCGATCTGGGGAAGCGGTAACGCCTCCGCCCAAACCCTCCGCCTCGTTCTTGCTCATACGGGTGAGCCGGACTCGATGCAGGCAGTGGCCGTGGAGGAATTCTCTAAACAGTTGAACCGCCAGCTCGGAGGCCGCGTCACGGTTGACGTGAAGGGGGCGGGCGCGCTCGGCAACGAGAGTTTCATTCTTCAGAAAGTGCGCGACGGCGATATCGACCTCGTGCTCGTGACTGCGATCATGTCCTCCGTCAGCGACAAGTTCGGCGCGTTCGAACTGCCTTATCTCGTGCTCAGCCGCGAGCACATGGCCAAAGTGCGCGACGAACTCCTGCGGGAGCATCTCGCGCCTGCCGCCAGGCGTTCCGGTTACGATGTCCTTGCGCTATGGGACGACGGCTTCCGGCACGTGACGATGACGAGTCGGCCGATCCTGCGCCCGAAGGATTTCCAGAACACGACGCTTCAGGTGCCGCAGGGTGAATGGCGGCTTCGCCTGTTCCGCTCGCTCGGCGCCAACCCCACGCCGCAGGACAATAACCTGAAGCTGAGCGATGCGCGCAAGCTTGTGCAGCTGGGCGTGGTGGACGGCCGCGAGATGTCGCTGTCGCAGATCCGTTCGACGAAGTTCTATGAGATCCAGCGCTATCTGACGCTGACGCGCCACGTCTATGCGCCGATGTATCTCGTCGCGGGCAGCGCGAAGTTCGCGGCCCTGCCGGCGGATGTGAAGGCGGCGATCCGCTCGATCGCGCTGCGATTGCAAGACTGGACGAGCCGGGTGGCCGCCGCGCGCGAACGCGCGATCATGGCCGATCTCCAGACGAAAATGCAGATCAACTCGATCGACCAGTTCGATTTCCTGATCGTTTCGCTGCCGATCTATCAGGAATTCTCGAAACTCGTCCCCGACGGTCGCGAGATCGTCAAGCTTTTATACGATCCCACGAGCTTCATGGCGCTGTCGCGATAGGCGCGGCACGCCAAGGCAGCCTTCGTCCTACCGATCCGTCATAAATCGGCAGTCTTCCGCATCACCGAGAAGCCAGCCCGAGCCGGAGCCTCCATGGAAGCCTTCTGGAACAGCATCCTCGAAACGAGCCGGGACAATCAGCATCTCACGCTCCTGCTCGCGTTCCTCATCGCGGGAGGGGAGTCGGTCATCGGGCTGTCGTTCTTCATCCCGAGCACGGTGATCTTCCTGTCGCTCGGTGCGATCGTCGCAGCGGCCGGACAGGACACCATCGCGCTGTGGATCGTCGCATCGCTGGGCGCGGCGGCCGGGGACTGGATTTCCTTCGGCCTCGGCTATCATTATGAGCATCGCATCAAGAATTTCTGGCCGTTTTCCCGCCATGGGGGTCTCTTGACGACGGGTAAGGCTTACTTCTCGCGCTGGGGCATCTTCAGCATCTTCATCTGCCGGTTCATCGGGCCGGCCCGGTCCGTCATCATGGTGGTGGCCGGGCTGTTCAAGATGCCGCTGCCTGTGTTTTTCCTTGCGAGCCTTGCCTCGGCCTTCGTCTGGGCGGGCGTCGTGCTCGCTCCGGCGATCTTCGGCGTGCAGTGGCTGAGCAGCTAGCCGGGGCGATCAGGCTTTTCCGCGCCGCGCCGCGATCAGTGCGCGGAGCCGCGCCTCGACATCGGCCAGATTGTAAGGCTTGTCGAAAAAGGGCGTTTCCTCGCACAGGTCCGAGGCGTCCTTCGCCTTTCTTGCCACGCCCGAGGTCAGCACGACATCGAGACCGGGATGGTTTTTCCTGACCCATTGCGCCAGCGCGAAGCCATCCATGCTGCCCGGCATCTGCACGTCCGAAAAGACGGCGTCGATCTCGACATCCCCCTTTTCGAGTATGGTTATGGCTTCGTCGGCGTTTTTCGCTTCGATGACGTGATACCCGCAGTCGCGCAGATAGTCTGCGATGACCATACGGATGAGCACGTCGTCCTCGACGACGAGTACGGTCTGGGCCGGATCGGAGTTATGTTCGGGACTTTCTTTCAACTGACCTGGCATTCGCCCTCGATCATGCAGACAACGGTCGGTGAGTTCTCCCGCCATTCGCGCGATGCTTATTCGATCCACGATATTCCTTTAGGTAGCCCCACGGCCACGATGACGCAACCCCTGGGAGAACAGCAGGGGCAAAACGGCGCATCGATGAACCTTCGGGAGCCCGAGCAACCGCGCCTGCCTTCAGATTAAATCTCCTAAAATTCATAGCGTTATGAAGGGCGCTTCTCAACCTGTTTCCGCTATCGCTCGAAACAGCTCGTTTTGGGGGATACCCGGATGCTGCAAAGAAACCCGGTCAAAAGCAGACGCGTACTGTCCGCCTGGCAGGGCTTGCGGATGCACGCGAACCTCCCCGGCCTCATCATCGGCGCACTCTGCCTTGCCTGCATCGTCGGGAGCTGGCTCGGCGCGGAATGGCTGGCCCGCCACCTCGTGCTTGAACGCATGTCCGAGGAAGCCAGGCTCTGGCAGAGCCGCACTCAATCCCTGTTGCACGATAACAGAAAGGCGTTCGAGACCGGGCAGCTTTCCGAGGAGGAGAAGCGGAATCTGAGCCTTTATACGAAAACATCCGAGTCCTACCGCCTGGTCTTCTTCAACAGGGACGGCAAGGCGTTCTGGTCCACCAACCCCAGCAAGATCGGGAAGGGCGCCGACGGCGACTACTTCAAGGACATCATCCAGGCCGGCGGCATCTATGCCCTCATCGTGATGAAGCAGGCGAGCGAGATCGAGGGGCGGCTGAGCGATCCCAAAGTGCTCAAAACCCGCGACAATTCAGAGCGCTATGTCAACGAGATTTATGTGCCCGTCATCGAGAACGGGGAGTTCCTAGGCGCGATCGAGCATTATCGGGACGTGACGAACGAGGTCGTCCTGCATCGCAGTCATCTGCGGGCGCTCGGCATCGTGGGCGGCTCGGTGCTCTGGCTGATTTCGGGGATCATCGTGTGGCAGGTGACACGCTCCGCACGCCAGCGCGAGGCCGACCTCAAGACCGTCACCGACATGCAGCGGCAGGTGGCGTTGACCGAAAGCAAGCGCGTCCGGGAATCGCGGCTCCTTTCGGAGCTGAACGAATGGCTTCAGGCGTGCAAATCCCTCGATGAGCTTTACGACATGGTTGCCACCTTTCTGGCGAAGCTGATGCCGAAGACATCGGGCAGCCTCTATATCTACGCCAATTCCCGGGATGTGCTCGATGGCGTCAAGGCCTGGAACCACCGTGACGATCTCCACGCGATCCAGCCCGACGATTGCTGGGGCCTGCGCCGGGGCCGCACCTACAGCTACGGCCAGAACGAAATCGATTTCGTGTGCGGCCACGTCCATGGCCCGGCCGGCTCATATTGCTGCATCCCCATCGTGGCGCATGGCGAGACGATCGGGCTTCTGCATCTCGTCTTCAGCCATGTGCAACACTGCGCGACCGGCGGCAATGACTGCGTGTCCTGCGCCGTCCCGTGCGAGGAAGAGCGGCGGCTCGCCCTCATCTGCGCGGAGCAGATCAGCCTTGCCATCGCCAACGTCCGGCTGCGGGAGCAGTTGCGCGACCAGTCGATCCGCGATCCCCTGACCGGGCTGTTCAATCGCCGCTACATGCTAGAGACCTGCCGCCGCGAACTGGCGCGCGCCCGGAGATCGGGGGAGGCCGTCAGCTTCTTCTCCCTCGATGTCGATCACTTCAAGCGCTTCAACGATCACCATGGCCACGATGCCGGCGATACGGTTCTGCGGACGATCGGGGAATGTCTGCGCAGTTCGCTGCGCGAGGATGACGTGGCGTGCCGGATGGGCGGCGAGGAATTCGTGATGGTGCTGCCCTCGACGACTCTTGAAGCGGCGGAGCAGCGGGCGGAGGAACTGAGGCAACGGGTCGAAAGCCTCGTCATCCGCTATGCAGATGCCAATCTGCCGCGCGTCACGGTCTCGATCGGCATCGCGAGCTTTCCCTCGTCGGGTGTCACGCCTCAGGAGGTTCTGAACGCCGCCGATAAAGCGCTTTATGCCGCGAAAGCCGAAGGGCGGAACTGCGTCAGGCTGTCGGGAAGCTCGAAATCGTCGGAGACCACGGGGCAGGAGCTTGTGACGTCGGGCCGTCCACGCGAGGTCAACGCGACAAACCGGCATCGCCCCGGAATTGAGCGCGCCGAAGCGGAGGCACGAAGTTCTGCCGGCCCGCAGGAAAACGATGGAGCGGGTGATGGGAATCGAACCCACGTCTTGAGCTTGGAAGGCTCTTGCTCTACCATTGAGCTACACCCGCGGCAGGCGTAATCTAGCGGCTTGCCCAGCGGGTTTCAAAGGGAAAAGACAAGGATGGCAGACCGCGCAGGCCAGCGTCCCGCGCTTCCATCCTAACGACAAGATTATGCCGCAGCAGACTCAAATTCTGTTGGCACCTTGTTTTGTTCGTGATAACACTCAACTCTCTTGACATAAAATCAGGTATATGGGTCTGGCCAATGTCGTGTTCATCGGTCGGACTTGGGTTGTTGGTGCAGCCCGGTCGGGGGATCGGCCTGCTGAAGGAGTGTAGCTCAATCGGCTAGAGCACCGGTCTCCAAAACCGGGGGTTGGGGGTTCGAGTCCCTCCACTCCTGCCACCTTGACGAAAGGTGGCGGAGAGGAAGCGGTTCCTTGAAAACCTTTGGATGATGTGGCTGTGGGTCAGGGTCTCACAGTTTTGGAAGCCATGGCAAAGACAAATCCATTCGAGTTCATGCAGCAGGTGCGGTCGGAGACGGCCAAGGTCACGTGGCCGACGCGGCGCGAGACCATGATCACGACGATCATGGTGGTCATTCTCGCGATCATCGCGGCCATTTTCTTCCTTATCGCCGATCAGATCATCGGCTGGGGTGTCGGTCTCGTGCTGGGCATCGGACGTTAGCGGTTAGCAAAATCTTAAACAAATCACCGCAAATCATCATGGCCAAGCGCTGGTACATCGTTCACGCCTATTCGAACTTCGAGAAGAAGGTCGCCGAGCAGATTCGTGAGCGCGCTGCCGCCGCGGGGCTCGCCGAACAGATCGAGGAGATCGTGGTTCCGACCGAGGAGGTCATGGAAGTGCGCCGCGGCCGCAAGGTGGCCGCTGAGCGCAAGTTCTTCCCCGGTTACGTGCTTGTAAAGATGGAGATGAGCGATCCGGCTTTTCTCCTCATCAAGAATACGCCGAAGGTGACGGGGTTTCTGGGCGCGGACAACAAGCCGACGCCCATTCCGGATTCCGAGGCGCAGCGCATCATGCAGCAGGTGCAGGAAGGGGTCGAGCGGCCGAAGCCGTCGATCACCTTCGAGATCGGCGAGCAGGTGCGCGTGGCCGACGGCCCGTTCGCATCGTTCAGCGGCCTCGTGGAGGAGGTGGACGAGGAGCGCGCGCGCCTGAAGGTTGCGGTTTCCATCTTCGGCCGGGCGACCCCGGTGGAGCTGGAATACGGTCAAGTGGAGAAGATGTAGGCCGTCGGCCTGCATGCCCGCCTGACCTGAGATCGTGGAAGGCTTGCCTGGGCGCGCCACGCCCCGGCGTTAGGGCCGCACCACAACCCTCAAACCCCGGAGCAGGGCTCCGAAGAGGATACGATGGCAAAGAAAGTTGCTGGTTACATCAAGCTGCAAGTGCCCGCGGGCCAAGCGAACCCGTCGCCGCCGATCGGTCCGGCGCTGGGTCAGCGCGGTCTCAACATCATGCAGTTCTGCAAGGATTTCAACGCGGCCTCAAAGGAGATGGAGCCCGGCTCGCCGGTACCCGTCGTCATCACCTATTACCAGGACAAGTCGTTCTCCTTCGCGATGAAGACCCCGCCCGCATCGCACTTCCTGAAGAAGGCGGCGGGCATCAAGAGCGGATCGAAGACGCCCGGCCGCGACGGCGCCGGCAAGGTCACGATGGCCCAGGTCCGCGAGATCGCCGAAAAGAAGATGAAGGATTTGAACGCAACGGACCTCGACCAGGCGGCGAAGATCATCGCCGGTTCTGCGCGCTCGATGGGCCTCCAGGTGGTGGAGTAGAGCGATGTCTGACGGAAAACGTTTGCGCGACGCGAAGAAGTCGATCGACCGCAACAAGCTTTACGGCGTGGAAGAGGCGGTGAAGCTCGTGAAAGAGCGCGCCAAGGCCAAGTTCGACGAGA
>CAZNAH010000091.1:11464-11680 GCA_964570735.1 uncultured Hyphomicrobiaceae bacterium
GCGCGGCGTCTGCGCCCTGCCGAACGGGACGGGCCGCACGGTTCGCGTC
The DNA here is from genome assembly GCA_964570735.1 of uncultured Hyphomicrobiaceae bacterium. GTDB lineage: Bacteria > Pseudomonadota > Alphaproteobacteria > Rhizobiales > Rhodomicrobiaceae > CAZNAH01. The sequence goes on from CAZNAH010000091.1 coordinate 11,514, forward strand.
GCCGTCTTCGCGAAGGGCGCCAAGGCGGACGAGGCGCGGGCAGCGGGCGCCGATGTCGTCGGCGCGGAAGACCTCGTCGCGGAAGTGCAGGGCGGCACGATCAATTTCGACAAGTGCATCGCGACGCCGGACATGATGCCGCTCGTTGGGCGCTTGGGCAAGATCCT
>CAZNAH010000092.1:0-11659 GCA_964570735.1 uncultured Hyphomicrobiaceae bacterium
GCGCCGGTGCTGCTCGCCTACTCGTCGCGCAACCGCTCCGCATCGTGCCGCATCCCGCACGTGTCGAGCCCGAAGGCGAAGCGCATCGAGGTCCGCTTCCCCGATCCGGCGGCAAACCCCTATCTCGCATTCGCGGCCATGCTGATGGCGGGCCTGGACGGGATCGAGAACCGCACCCACCCCGGCGATCCGATGGACAAGAACCTCTACGACCTGCCGGAAGCCGAGCTGAAGACCATCCCGACCGTTTCGGGCTCGCTGCACGAAGCGCTCGCCAGCCTCGACGCCGACCGGGACTTCCTGAAGAAGGGCGGCGTCTTCACCGACGACCAGATCGACGCCTACATCGCGCTCAAGATGGAAGAGGCCGACCGCTACCGCATGACGCCGCACCCTGTCGAGTTCGACATGTATTATTCCGTGTGAGCTGCGCGGATCGTACACGGAGAGGCGGCCCCAGGGCCGCCTTTTTCGTTTCTAACGCCAGTAGTTGTAGAGCAGGAACAAGAGTATCACCGTTCCGAGGATCAGCATCACGATGGCCGTCGTGCTCCACCACCACCAGTTCAGGATGACGATGAAGGCGACGATGCTCGCGATGATGACGAACAGGACCGCCCAGTTCGCCCGGCACCATTTGTCGAAGGCTTCCGGCGCATCGCTCAGTTCAAGGCCGATCGAGATCAGGAAAAGAATGCCGAGCAGACCCAGAATCCAGATGCCGACCGGATAGGTCTTGCAGCCCGGGCATCCCCAACTGTCGAGCCACATTAATCCGATGATCGTGCCGGCCACCAGGAAGGTGATGAACGCCAGGACGCCCAGGCTCGTGATGATGATGAACCGGAAAATATCGGCTGCTGTCATCGCGCCGCTCCCTCGCTGCGTCTTGTCAACGTGAACAATTTTCGGAAAAGCTAGAGCAGTTGCGTTAACGTCGCGTGCAAAGGCTCGGTCAACGAAGGGTAAAGCGAAATGGCGCGTGTTCTTTGTCTGATCGCAATCGCGCTGGGCTTCGGGCTCGGCCCTGCCCAGGCCGATCCGCGCTATCCGTGGATGGATGGCAAGGCTGCATCCCGCTCGCTGCGCGATGCCATGCCGCCTCCGCGCGGCTTCGAGCGGCCGCCTGCGCCCGCCGGATCGTTCGCCGCATGGCTGAGGCAACTGCCGCTCAAACCCGCGGGCACGCCGGTCATGCTCTATGACGGCCGCAAGAAGTGCTTCGGATCGGCCCGGCCCGGCCTGTTCGCCTGTACGGACTACCACGTCGCGGTCATCGACATCGACACGGGCAAGCGCGATCTCCAGCAATGCGCCGACGCGATAATGCGGCTGCGCGCGGAATATCTGCTGAGCACGGGCCGCGCGGGAGACATCGCCTTCAACTTCACCAATGGCAAGCGCGTGCGGTTCGGCGGCGGCCCTTATCCGCAGTTCCGGCGCTATATGGACCGCATCTTCACCTATGCGGGCAGCTATTCGCTTGAGCGCGAGATGCAGCGCGTGCCGGTCTCCGAGATGCGGATCGGCGATGTCTTCATCCAGGGCGGCTTTCCGGGACATGCCGTGATCGTGGTCGATATGGCCGAGAACCCGAAAACCGGAGAAAAGCGGTTCCTCATCGCGCAGAGCTATATGCCGGCGCAGGACATGCACGTGCTCGCCAATCCGAAGGAGCCGGGGCAAGGCTGGTATAAGCTTGATTTCGGCAAAGAACTCGTCACCCCGGAATGGATCTTCAAGCCGGGCGACCTGCGCCGCTTCAAGGGCTGACGCGGCCGCGGCGTTTTTTCCGCACGCCGGACCCCGGATCGCGGAACGTTGAGAGCCCGTCATCGGTTTCAGGGCCACGATGCGCGCAAGGCGGACAGGATGAACACGGCCAACCTGCAACTCGAAGGGCTTCTTCTCGCCATATCCTCGCTGCTCGACGCGATCGAGCGGAAAGGTTTGCTCACGCGGCAGGACATCGAACATGCGCTAGACGAGGCGGAGGCGCGCGCCGCGCTCGATCTGCGCCGCCCGGCCGAGGTCAGCCCGGCCAATGTGGACGCCATCGCATTTCCGATCCGTTTTCTGCGGATCGCGCTGACCGAGGGAGAGGGCAGCCCGCGTCTGTTCTCGGAGATCGCGGCCCGCGTCGGGCAGACGAAGCCGGAGCGCTGACGCCCCGCACCGCAATCGCGCGAACCGCCCTATGGTGCGCTTTAGCGGTGACTTCTCGAAGCGCCTTTTTGGCACCTTAACCGAATGGAATACGATATTGCAGGACAATCCGTCCATGAATATTTCCGATTAGACCAGCTCATCGGGATGAGCCAGACGATAGCTTGTGCTCCGGCCTCCCCCGGGGTTCTGAATGAGGATTCCGCGCTTTACCAGATTGCGAATGTCCCGCAACGCCGTGTCGTTCGAGCATTTTGCTAGTTTGGCGTATTTGGATGTATTCATATGCCCTTTGAAATCGTCCAGCATACGATTGATAATTTGGCACTGACGTTCATTGACGGGACTGCGATTGATGACATCCCAGAGCCTTGCCTTGTTCAGAACGCTTTCCAGCGTACGTTCAGCCTGGCTTAGCGCCCTGCCCAGACATGCCAGGAACCATTTGAGCCAGCCGGTAATGTCCAGGCTACCCCGTTGCTGGCTTTCGAGCTGGCGGTAATATTCTTTACGGTCCGCCTCGATTTGAGAAGACATGCTGTAAAAACGATCTTTGGACTGATCGGCTCTCGCCAACGCCATATCTGCAATGGTACGGGCTATACGCCCGTTACCGTCCTCAAAAGGATGGATCGTGACAAACCAGAAATGCGCGATGGCAGCTTTCAAGACTGGATCGGGCGCGTGATCCGCCGCATTGAACCAATCAAGAAAAGCGTTCATTTCATTCGACAAACGCTCTGCTGCCGGTGCTTCGAAATGAACTGTCTCGCGCCCAACAGGGCCGGAAACAACCTTCATCGGCCCGGTTTCCCCGGTCCGCCAGGCTGCAACCGTGATCCGGTGCATGCCGCTTCTGCCGGTCGGAAACAGAGCGGCGTGCCAGCCGAACAGCCGTTCATCGGTCAGAGGCTGATCGTAATTCTGCGTGGCGTCGAGCATCATCTCGACAATGCCTTCGACATCGCGGCTGGCCGGAACATAGCCGCCAACATCAATACCGAGACGCCGGGCTATGGAAGAGCGCACTTCTTCGGGATTGAGATGCTCCCCTTCAATCGCCGAGGATGTGAGCACATCGCTGGTCAGCATCGTCAGGCTGGCCTCCGCGCGCAAATCAAAACCGAGCGCCTCCATGCGGCCGAGCAGCCTGCCCTGCCGATGGCGCAATTCCCCCAGCGCCGGAGATAGCTCACGGTCATTCCAGGTAAAATTCGGCCATTCCGGCTGTTCGTGAATATAAGGCATAATCGCCGCACCTCCTGCGGTGATTATAACCTGCAATCGCCGCAAAATCAATATTTGCCGCAAAACATGCGGTGAATAGGGCTGTTATTTGCCGCAAATCCGACGGGGAGGCACAAATGAGGCGAGAGGAGTCGAACCGTAATATTTAAAAATCAAATGGTTAAAGATAGAAGGTGTTTAGAAAGCCAATCAAACCGATAAACGAACTAGAAGACATAATGAATGAAAAAGTTACAAGAAGAGACGAAATGTGGCACGAAGGGACCCACACTGAACCCCCCAGATGCTTCATTTTAAACTGTTATTTTTCAGGTCAAATCGCGCCGTACCCCCAATTCTACCCCCAAAAAGACGCGGCTGCCCCTCTTCGACGCGGCCGTCACGCCTCGACGAGGTCGAGCCTCTTGCGGATCAGGGCGATGTCGCGCGCGGCAAGGTCGAATTGCCGCTGCATCCCGTCGAGCCGCTCATGGACATGCGCGACGGACGCGTCGAACGCTGTGAGGCGCGATCCAAGCGCCGCGAGACGTTCATGGGTCAGGCTGAGGGCTTCGATCATCCGGTCAAGGCGCTCGTCCGAGCGGCTGAAGCGCTCGCGCACGAAGGAGATGATTTCCGGCTCTTCCATGAGGGCAATGCTACCACGCGCGCGGGGGCTCAATCGGCGGCCGTGCCGTCGCGGTCCGCCTCTTTCCGGGCGTCCTCGTCGAGGCGTTTCATCTCTTGCCGCACGAAAGTCAGCATCTCGATCGCGGCGGTGATCAGGATCGCGAAGACGGCATAGGGCTGGGGCTGGGACATGGCGGCGGCTCCCTGTTGAGAACAGTGCGTGAAAAGCACGCACTTTTGCGGCATGTCAATGCCATTTGTTGACCAGGGAGCGGGGCCGTGGCTCAAGGCGCCCATGATCAGCAGAGAGCAATGCCGGGCGGCGCGGGGGCTGCTCGACTGGAGCCAGGCCGAGCTTGCGCGCCGCTCGGGCCTCAGCGTTTCGGCCATCAGGGACTTCGAGAACGGGCACCACGTGCCGCATGCCGCAAACCTCGACGCGCTCATCGAGACCTTCCGGCTCGGCGGGGTCGAGTTCACCAACGGGGAGAGGCCGGGCGTGCGCCTGGCGAGACGGTAAGGGGCTACGCCCTTGACCGGCCGCGGGGCCACCGTCTCCCGCAGAAGATAACAGCTATCTGGTTTTCGCGGATATCCGTTATCCTGCGCTCCGTGATAACAGCTATCTTCGTAAATAGGATAGCGGTTATCCCATAACGTCAGATATCAGCTATCTGATTTTCGCAGATAGCTGTATCTCGCCAGGTGACCCCATGAAGACCATCACCGTCGCAGCGGCCAAGGGGGGCGCGGGCAAGACGACCCTTGCCGCGCTGCTTGCCGTGCAGGCGGGGCGCGCCGCCCTGATCGATCTCAACATGGATCAGGGCAACCTGACGCAGTGGTGGCTCTTGCGCGGCGAGCCGGATGACCCGCGCCTCATCCGCAACGTCGAGGACCTCGCTTTCGACGTGAAGGCGCTCGCGGCGGGGCGCGACTTCGACTGGCTGTTCATCGATACCCCGCCGCTCGACATGGCCCTCATCGCAGAGGCGGTCGCGGTTGCCGACGCCGTCGTGATCCCGGTCCGCGCCTCGATCTTCGACGTGAGCACCGTCGACCCGCTGGTCGCGATGTGCCGCTCACGCGGCAAGCCCTTCGCCTTCGTCCTGTCGGCGGCCGATCCGAAGTTCCGGACGCTGACAGCCCAAGCGCAGGCCGCGCTGGCGCAGGAAGGCCCCGTGCTGGGACCCCGGCTGTCCTACCGGGCGCCGTATGTCCAGGCGCTGACGCGCGGCCTGACGGGGCCTGAGACGCATAAGGACCTGAAGCCCGAAGCGGCGGCCCTCTGGGCCGAAATCAGGGCGCTGGCGGAGACGGGGGTGCGGGCGTGAGCGAGATCGACAAGGATGTGGACGCCATGGCGCTGGCGCGGGCGCGGTTGCTTGCCAAGGGCTTCAAACCGATGCCGAGCGAACGCCGGAGGCGGGAAAAGCAGGTCCGGTCGGTGGCCGATGCGCGCTCGCTCCGCACCACGGGCCGGACCGCGCAGTTCAACTTCAAGACGCGCGAGGACCTGAAAGGCCGCGTCGCCGAGGCGGCGAGAGCAGACGGCGTGACTATCGCCGAGTGGATGGAAGGCGCGATCGAGGCCGCGCTGAGGCGACGCCGATGAACGCGGATTTCGAGGCGGCTCTCGATGCCGCCGCCCGGCTCGTCTTCGAATTCGAGGGCGATGCGGATTTCCGGACGAAGATCATCTCGGTCGCCGATGCGCGAAACGCGCTCGCCGTGACGTGGTCCCACGTCCTCTCCCGCGGCCAGGCCCGGCGCTATGCCCGCGTGCTCGACGGCGAAGCCCGGACGGCCGGCGTCACGGTGCCCCTGCGTCATGTCTGGCGCGGCGAAGCGCTGTTGCCGCGGCTGGGCAGCGTACCCCTCATCATGGCGGAGCTTCTGGAGCCGGGCGACGGACGGGTCGAACTGGCCGACGCCTGGCGCGCTTATGTGCGGCTCTGCGCGGCACGGGGCGAAAAGCCACTCGATGCGGAACGCTTCGCCGCGCAGCTGCGGCTCGTCTGCCGGGATGCGGGCATCCGCATCGCCGGCGACCCGGCGACCGGCCGGGCCTGGCTGCGCGGCACGCGGCTCAGCGCCCCTAGGTGAGCCCGTCACGGGCGAAGCGCCCTGCGGGCTTCTCTTCCCGCGGCTTGCCGGGTCCGCCCGCCACGCGGAATCCTCAGGCCGCGGGGACGATGCGAAGACGCGGCGTCCGCTTCCAGTGCGGCGCAGGTGGTGGAGAAGAGCGAATCAGGGTCAGCAGCCTGCGCCCAAGCGAAAGGGCGGGCCTGCGCCGGCGGCGCGGCGGTGTAAGGCTCGACAGGTGCACGTGGCCGATGCTGCGCGTGATGATCGTCCGGTTCTGCTCGTCGCACCGTGCGAGGGTGCAGCGGCCCCAGCCGAAATCTTCCAGGTCGAGCAGCGCCCAGTACCGGCGCGAGCCAACGTGGAGGGCGAGCCGCCCCGATTTGCAGCCTAAATCCAGTGTGATCGCGAATGCCGTGTTCATGGTTCCATTTCCCCGCGTGTGTAGCCACCGCGGAGTTTTTTTGGCATTACAGTTTATTTTCAGTTAAATAGCGCAAATCCTCGTATATTTGAAGCTTTGATATCCTATCAACGCGATTTGTTGTTTTGCCATCGGTGAGGACTTCCTTGCCGATCCGGATTGCTATCGAAGCAAAACCTTGGCGCAACTCTGCAAGATCGGAGGTCACCATGGCTCGTCGTCGTGATGTTCTGCAAACGACAGAAACAGGAAGCGCGCCGTTTTTTTCCGGTGACGCGCCACGCGGATGCCGGCGGCCGCGATGGCGGGGTCGCGAAGCAGGTTGCCGAGCAGACGCGGTTCGCTCGGCATCGGCCCGCCGGACCACCAAAAGCGCAAGGCGGGATCGCGAAGCAGGTCGCAGGCGCGCCCGGCCCAGACGCCGTCGGGCAGCGGTTCGCGGTCGAGCAGGATGCGCAGGGCCCTGGCCAGCCGTTTGGCGGGGTCGCGGATGGGGGCTTCGGAGAGGGGAAGCCCCCCATAGGCGCGGATGGCGTCCGCCCCTCTCAGGCGGGTGATGTAGCGGCGGCGGGGGATCGGCGCGGCATCGGGACCTCGATGTTATGCTGTAGCGTTAATCTGCCACGCCCGACGGGCTGTCGGCAAGGGGTGGAAAGACCGTCAGTGTACTGTTGATATATCAATATCTGCGCCCGCATCGGGGCGTCGGTCGCCGAGCGATGTCTATCTTTTGTAGATATGGGCCTACCGCTCAGCCTCAGATGACGAGGCCGGGTCCGCACCAGCCGGCGAGCGCCGGGGGCGGCAGAGGCATCACTTACTAAAACATAATCGAGCGCGTGAAGCGGGGGAATGTCGTCGCGTCGTCGTACGCGAAGCGGCACTTACCAAAGCATAATTAGACGGACCGCAATGGAAAAATAGGGGGGATATAGGGGGATATCAGGGGATATGTTTTCAGCCAAGGCGAGGAATTTGGCAGTGGTAAATATATAGGCTTGGTTAGAAACATATCCCCCTATATCCCCCCTCTATCCGCGAGCATCATCCACGCGCGCTTTTTTCGACGCGCCAGGTCTGAGCAGTCTTGAGGTCCCCCACCGCGCGCAGGCACTGCCCCTCGACCCATCGATCCTTCACGCCTCGAAGAAAGAGTCCGATCTTCCGCGCATCCGGCCGCCCTGCCGGCCCCGCCGCGATGTCGCGCAGCGCTTCTCTCAAGTCCTCACGCGCTTCCGCTTCTTCGATCTCGTCGAACCCTGCACCGTTGAGGATCGCCACGAGGTCGCGCGCGAGGAAACTGCGGTCGCGAAACACGCCGGCCGCCGCGGTCAGGAACCTGGCGAGCGCGACCTGCTCGGGCGCTTCTCTCTCCGTTCGTCGAGACAGGCTGTCGGATCCGCCTCGCCGAGCCAGATCACGGCGGCGCGCACGAGGTCGGACCACGCCTCGAAGCTGGCGAGCCGGTCCGGGGTCATCTGAGGCCGCCCCGCCGCGGCGTACGCTCTCAAAATGGTAAGCGCGTCCGTGGCCATGGAAACGCGATTGCGTTTGCACCAGTCCAGCGGATCGAGGTCGAAGTGCCGTCGCTCGGGGTCCTCACAGCCCGGATCGAGGCGGCACACGATGACCCCGCGCCACAGATCGCCGCCGAGCATGAGATTGTTGCCCGTCGCGACGACGAGCACGTTCGTCGGAAAGGTCAGCGTGAGCGACAGTCCGAGCACCCGGTCGCTGTAGCGCTCGGCTGTCAGCATGGCTTCCAGGGCCGGGCTGCGCAGGAGGCCGCTCACATTGTCCAGCACGATCGCGCGCCGGGCAGAGCGAAGTTCCGCAAACAGCGCCTTCTTGAGCTCAAGCTCATCGCCGCTTGCGACCGGCAGCACGACGCCGGCATCCCCGGCCAGAATGGAAAGGCAACGCGCCAGCAACGTCTTGCCGCTGCCGGCGGTCGGCGCCTCGAAGAGGATGCCCGGCGCAGCGTTCAGTCCGGGGCGGACGAAGGCCGTCAGCAGCGCGGCGGACATGGCGGCCCGATCCGCCGGCTTCGCGAAAGGAAAACCGCCGAAAGGCCGCCACAGCCGCTTCAGCGCTGCGACAGCGTCCTTTCGCGACGGGCGGTCCGGCACGGCGGGCCACGCCTCGTCGCTTTTCCGAACGAGCAGAAGGCCCGTGGCGGCGTCGTATCCCGGCTCGCCGAGCGCCGTGCCGTCCGGCCGCAGGATCGGCGCCGTCGCGACGCCGGCGAGCCGCCGCAATCCCCAGCGATCCTTGAGCGCGAGCACGGTCTTCGCGAGATCGCCCGGCGGATCGCAGGGCGCGGATCGCTTCGCGCGATCATTCCACCTCTCGAAGGCGCAGATGCGGCCCAGGTGATCGGCCAGCCAGTCCGCGCCGGCGGGGTGGATGCGCCCGTCCGGGTCGACGGCCACCATCTCGCCTTCGCCGCGATCGAAGAGTTCGGGTGAACCGCGCAACGCATCGAGCACGCGGTCCGTCACGTCCGCCCTTTCGCCCGGCCGAACAGGGATCGCCACCCGCTAGTGCAGCAGCCGGTAATACGCGCCGCCGTGAGCGTGGCTCCAGACATGCGGAACCGGACTGCCCCTGAGGTTGAGATAGCCGACCCGTTCGTCGCCGCGGTAGCCGGGTTCCAGCGGATCGGCGCAGCGGCGGCCGTGGTAGCGGTCCTTGTTGCGCAGAACCTCCCCGACCGTCACTCTCGTGCCGTCGTCGAGCGTCAGGACGAAATCTGGGGCGAGTTCGCGGCGCTCGTAAAGCCGCTCGTAGCGCCGGCGCGCCGCCACTTCATCCTCGCCTCTCCCGACGGCCGCCGCCGTTTCCTCGCCGACGCGCTCGGCGATGCGGCGCTTCCGCTCTGGTTCGAGCGCGCGTCTCGCTTCGAGATAGCGAGGATCGCCGCATCGCCATTCGCTGAGCGAGAGCAACGCTCCCTTGCCGCCGGCCGCGAGGATGCGCGCCGTCCCTGGGACGAGTTCCGGTGCGGGGCGGTCCTGCGACAAGCCCGGTCCGAGCGACGCACCGCCAGCGAAGTCGAGGCGTTCGGGGGACCAGACAGCTGTATCGATGAGCGACCGGTCGAGAAACTGCCCCGCCCGCCCCACCTCGATCCGACCATAACCCGCAGCCCACAGCGCCTGATGGATCGCGGCCCCGATTGTCGGGATCGACGCCCTGTCGGAGACCAGCATGTAGCAGCGAAAGTTCCGCAGCGGTCGCAATTCCATCCGGTCCTTACGCCGAATGATGCCGCTCGAAGACGAATACCGATAGAGCCTGTCAGCATCACCCCACCAGGGCAGGGCCTTCCTCAGGACCGCATCGAACTTGCAGGGCGTCGCCAAGGGTACCCCCTCACGATGGTCGTAGTCGAGCATGAGGACGCCCGCACCCTCAGGCCAGCGGAAGTGCGCCTTGGTCCGGGCGACGGCGCCGGGATTGCCGGGCAGTGCGTTCTCTGCGACCACGCGCACCCGATCGTGCGCGCTCACGCCGAACATCAGGGCCTGGTGCGGTTCGAGCACCTCAAGGAGATATTTGAGATCACGAAGATCGAAACAGCGAAACGTCCGCGCCTCGCCATCGATAAGATTCGCTCTCGTTGCGCTTCGGAGCTCTCCATTCTCCGGGTCGAGCTCAAAATGCTTGCTCGGCGCTCCGCGCCGGCTCTCGATGATCGTCAGCGCTGCGGGACGTTCCTCGGGACCCGCAAGCAACCCCTGACACTCGAAAAGGTCTTCAAGTGCTTTCTGGCGCGTCTTCATTCCGGCTGTTCCTTTCGTTTTTTCTGCGCGCAAACCTTGAAAACCGACGCGGAACGGGCCAAATCACAGCTGCGCGAATGGTTAGACTGCCGGCCGTCCCTGGTTGCACGGGGGCGGCCATTTTTTTACCTGGGCCCTGGCTGAGGATTTCGCCATGCCCCTCAGAGCCACGACGTTGACTCAGGACGGCCGTTGTCCTCAGGGGGTGTGAAGGGCCGAGGAAACGGGACAACGGCCACCCGTGGCGCGCCACGTGGAAAGGCGGGCCTTGGCCTTGGGTTGTCGGAGCGCCTCGATCCAGTTCCGCGTCGGCAGCGCCAGGTGCAGGCGCAGCCGCGCTTGCGCTTCGGCAAAGAAGGCGCTCAGTCCGTCTTCGGCCCGGCGGCGCTTCTCCGGCTCATCGTGCTCGTCGTCGTAGAAGTGCGTCGTTTCAGCGATGCCCTCGATCCATTCGCCGCGATCGGTGAGAAAAACCTCACCGCGGCTGTTCATCTCGCAAAACGGCTGATAGCGCCGATCGAAGAGGACCACCCGGCCCTCAAGGCAATCCCAGCGGCCATAGGGCAGTTCATACTCGCGGCGGGCGGCTTGGCGCCACCGTTGCCGACGATACTGTGCGGACAACATCTCTTCATCTCCATCACATGATGGAGGGCTGTCCTGAACGCTTGACTTCGATCCTCCACTGATTCACTGTCGTTGCGTCCACGACTTGCCCTCGTGGTTTGCTCACAAAAGTCTCCGACGAAAAGCCACGCCCCCGTGCCCCGCACCGCGGGGGCGTTTCCCTTGCGTTTCAGCCCAGCACGGCAAGCGGCTTGCCGCGCCAGATATGGACCGGCCGGGCCAGGCAGGCGCAGCCAAACTCCTTGTCGACGAGCTTCGTCATGTGCCACGCGATGATGCGGAGCATGTCAGAGTCCCACGTCAAGACGACGCGCCGCCCGTCCGCGCGCAGCGCCGTGATCCGGCCAAGAAGGTCGGGATCGACGTCACGGCCCAGCTCCCCGCCGAGCGCCCGCGATTGCGCGCGATCGAGTGCGTCCCGGACCTTGGCACGATCCTCTGCGGGAAGGGGGCGGGAGGCCGTCGAGCCGGCTCATCGCGCCGGCTCCGCGCGCAAGGCCGCGTGGAGCCGCTGCTCCACGACGCGGTTATCTTCGACAAGGTCCTCGGATTTGGCCGCGACACTCAAGGCCCGGATCGCGGAATTGACCGCGGCTCGCGCCGCGGCGTCGTTTCGGCTCAACGCGACGAGTCCGAAAGTCCGCACCGCTGACGTCTACTCGACCTGTCCGCACTGCCAGGAGGCGCATCCCTTCATCGCGGCGATTCCGCGCGA
>CAZNAH010000093.1:0-226 GCA_964570735.1 uncultured Hyphomicrobiaceae bacterium
AGACCGGCCAGTTCGAGCGCACGCTCATCATCGCCGACAAGGGCTCTTACGTGAGCTATCTCGAAGGCTGCACCGCGCCCATGCGCGACGAGAACCAGCTTCACGCGGCGGTCGTCGAGCTGATCGCGCTGGATGACGCCGAGATCAAATACTCCACCGTCCAGAACTGGTATCCCGGCGATAAGGACGGCAAGGGCGGCATCTATAACTTCGTGACGAAGCGCGG
>CAZNAH010000093.1:262-3971 GCA_964570735.1 uncultured Hyphomicrobiaceae bacterium
CGAGACCGGCTCCGCCATCACCTGGAAATATCCGAGCTGCATCCTGCGCGGAGACAATAGCCGGGGCGAGTTCTACTCCATCGCCGTCTCCAACGGCTATCAGCAGGTGGACAGCGGCACGAAGATGATTCACCTCGGCAAGAACACGTCGAGCCGGATCGTGTCAAAGGGCATCGCCGCCGGGCACTCCGACAACACCTATCGCGGCCTTGTCTCGGCGCACCGCCGGGCCACGGGCGCGCGCAACTACACGCAGTGCGACAGCCTGCTCATCGGCGACCAGTGCGGCGCGCATACCGTGCCCTATATCGAGGCGAAGAACGCCACCGCGCATTTCGAGCACGAGGCGACGACCTCGAAAATCTCTGACGACCAGATGTTCTATTGCATGCAGCGCGGGCTCTCGGAGGAGGAGGCGGTCACGCTCATCGTGAACGGCTTCGTGCGCGATGTGCTCCAGCAACTCCCCATGGAGTTCCTTGCCGAAACGCAAAAGCTCATCTCGATCAGCCTGGAAGGCAGCGTGGGATGACGAAACCCGTCGTCAACATGGCCGATGTCCCGACGCAAGAGCTTCGGCATGGAGAGACGTTCCAGGCAACCATGGCCCGGATAGGGCCGCTGCTTGGGTTACAGCAACTCGGGTGCCAGATCACGTCTGTGCCGCCGGGAAAATGTGCCTTCCCATTTCACGTGCACCATCGCAACGAGGAACTTTTCTTCGTGCTTGCCGGATCGGGAACGTTGCGTCATGGGTCCGAGACATTTCCCGTGCGCGCCGGAGATGTGATCGCATCGCTCGCGGGTGGCCCAGCCCATCAGCTCATCAACACCGGCAGCGAAGAATTGCGTTATCTCGCGATTTCGACAAACGCCGATCCGGAAGTCGTCGAATACCCGGACTCCGGCAAGTTCGCTGTCATCTCCGGCCGTCCGGCCGGAGGCACATACACCGATGCGCGTCTGGCCTATGTCGGGCGCGCCGAAAACTCACTCGACTATTGGGACGGGGAAAAGTAGGCCAAATGCTGGAAATCAAGAACTTACACGTCGAAATCGACGGCAAGGAAATCCTGCGCGGGTTCGATCTCACGGTCCCGAAGGGCGAGGCCCACGCCATCATGGGGCCGAACGGCTCGGGGAAATCGACGCTCGCCTATGTGCTGGCGGGCAAGGAAGATTATGAGGTGACGGAAGGCTCGATCACCTGGGACGGCCAGAACCTCCTGGAGATGGAGCCGGATCAGCGCGCGCAGGCGGGCGTGTTCCTCGCGTTCCAGTATCCGGTAGAAATTCCGGGCGTGGCCTCCCTCACCTTCCTGCGTGCGGCGCTGAACGCCCAGCGCAAGGCGCGCGGCGAGGGCGAGATTACAACGCCGGATTTCATCAAGCTCGTCCGCACGGAAGCCGAAAACCTTGGCATGTCCCTGGATATGCTGAAGCGGCCCGTGAACACCGGCTTCTCGGGCGGCGAGAAGAAGCGGCATGAAATCTTGCAGATGGCGCTGTTGAAGCCGACGCTGTGCGTGCTCGACGAAACGGATTCGGGCCTCGACATTGACGCCATCCGCATCGCAGCCGACGGCGTCAACCGGCTGCGCTCGCCCGACCGCGCTATTATCGTCATTACGCACTATCAGCGGCTCCTGAACTACATCGTGCCGGATCAGGTGCATGTGATGGCGCAGGGCCGCGTGATGCGCTCAGGCGGCAAGGAGCTCGCGCTGGAGCTTGAGCAATCGGGCTACGCCGCCTATGGCAGCCCGGAAGCGGCGTGAGGACGGAAATCATGACCATCCACCAGACGCTTATCCGCCAGGCGGGATCGCCCGCAGAGCAGCGCTTCCTCGATCTCTACGCCGACGTGGTCGAGCGCCTCCCCGGCGCGCAGACGAGCGCGGTGCGCGGTTGGCGAGAGGCGGCGCTCGATGCTTTCGTCGCGCAAGGTCTGCCGCATCGCCGCGTCGAGGAATGGAAATATACCGATCTGCGCGCGCTGATGCCGGAGGTCTATCCGCTTGCCGGCTTGACCCCGCAAGTGATGACGCCGGTGTCCGTCGAGGCGGTGACCGGCGCCGAGCTTGCCGCCGTCGAGGCGTACCGCGCGGTGTTCGTGAACGGCCTTTACCGCGCGGATCTGTCCAACATCGCGGATCGCCCGGGTCTTCTCTTCAACACCTTTCGCGAGGCCATCGGCAGCGAGTGCGCCGGGCAGGTTCTGCCGGAGGTCGAAGCGCGGCCCGGCGATATCGTCTCGGCGCTCGGCGCGGCTTTCGCGACCGATGGGGCGCTGATCGTGGTCGAGGACGGGGTGAAGCTCGACAAGCCGATCCATCTCGTCTTCATCACGACGGGCACGGTCCCGGCCATGGTCGCGCTGCAAAACGTCATCCGGCTCGGCGAGGGCGCGGACGCGACGCTCATCGAGACGCATGCCTCGGACATTCCGGGGCAGGCTTTCGTCGTCAACCACTCGCAGGTCGGCAAGGGCGCGCATCTGCGCCACGTGCGGCTCAACATCGGCGAAGGCGCGAAGCATGTCTCGTCCACCCTGGCGCGGCTGGAAGAAGGCAGCCAATACGACCCGCTCCAGTTCATCCTGGGCGGTGCGCTGACGCGCGCGCAAAGCTTCATCCGCTTTGACGGCGAGGGCGGCCGCTGCCACTTCACGGGCGCCTCCATGCTGCGGGGGCACGAGCACGGCGACATGACGCTGATCGTCGATCATGCCGTCCCGGAGTGCGAAAGCCGCGAACTCGTCAAGGCCGTGCTCGACGAGCGCGCGCGCGGCGTGTTCCAGGCCAAGGTGCTCGTGCGGCGCGGCGCGCAGAAGACCGACGGCAAGCAGATGGCGAACGCGCTTCTCCTCTCCGACGAGGCGGAGTTCGATTCGAAGCCAGAGCTTGAAATCTACGCCGATGACGTGGTGTGCGGCCACGGCGCGACATCCGGCCAGCTCGACGAGGACATGATGTTCTATCTGCGCTCGCGCGGTATTCCCGAGAGCGAGGCCCGCGCCTTGCTGATCGTGGCGTTCATCGGCGAAGCGCTGGACAAGATCGAGGACGAAGCCCTGCGCGAAGCCCTCCATCGCAAAGCCGAGGCTTGGCTCAGCGCGTAGAGCAGGGGTCCGGCGCGCAGATTATGGGGAAGGCGAGATGACGGTTTTGGAACGAGAGATCCGGGAAGCGGCCTACGATATCGACGCGATCCGGCGCGACTTCCCGGCACTGAGCCTGGAGGTCTACGGCAAGCCGCTCGTCTATCTCGACAACGCCGCCTCCGCCCAGAAGCCGCAGGTCGTGCTCGATGCCCTCACGCGCGCCTATACCAGGGAATATGCGAACGTCCATCGCGGCTTGCACTATCTCGCCAATGCGGCGACGGCCGCCTATGAGGGCGCGCGCGACCGGGTTGCGCGCTTTCTCAACGCGCCGAGCCGCGATGAAGTGATCTTCACGAAAAACGCGACCGAGGCGATCAACCTCGTCGCGTCGAGCTTCGGCGGAATGCGCATCGGCGAGGGTGACGAGATCATCCTCTCGATCATGGAGCACCACTCGAATATCGTGCCGTGGCATTTCCATCGCGAGAGGCGCGGCGCGGTCATCAAATGGGTGCCGGTAAGCGACGAGGGCGAATTCCGCATCGAGGATTTCGAGGCGGCGCTGTCCCCGCGCACGGAGGTGGGCGCCATCACGCATATGTC
>CAZNAH010000093.1:3991-8200 GCA_964570735.1 uncultured Hyphomicrobiaceae bacterium
CGCCGGTTCGGAACATCTGCCGGCTCGCGCGCGAGCGTGGCATTCCCGTGCTGATCGACGGCAGCCAGGGGGCGGTGCACCTGCCCGTCGATGTCCAGGAGATCGGCTGCGATTTCTATGTCTTCACCGGGCACAAGGTCTATGGGCCGTCTGGCATCGGCGTGCTGTGGGGCAAGCGCGAGCATCTGGACGCCATGCCGCCTTACCAGGGCGGCGGCGAGATGATCGAGACCGTGACGGAAGGCGGCGTGCTCTACAACGATCCGCCCTACCGCTTCGAGGCGGGCACGCCGCCCATCGCGGAGGCCGCGGCGCTGACGGCGGCGCTCGATTACATGGCTTCGCTTGGCACCGAACGCATCCGCGCGCACGAGGAAAGTTTGCGCGACTATGCCCATGAACGGCTCGGCACGATGAACTCGCTGCGGATTTTCGGCCGCGCGCCGGGCAAGGGCGCGATCCTTTCCTTCGCGATGGAGGGCGCGCACGCCCATGACGTCGCCACCATCCTCGACCGGTCCGGCATCGCCGTGCGGGCGGGCACCCATTGCGCCGAGCCGCTGCTCGCGCGCTTCGGCCAGACCTCCACTTGCCGCGCGTCCTTCGGCCTCTATAATACCCGCGCCGAAGTCGATGCCTTGGCCGAAGCCTTGCAGAAAGCGGAACGGTTCTTCAAATGAGCGAGGCCATGGAACACAGCGAACGCAAGCAGCCCGTCGAGCACGCCCCCTGGGACGAGGACAAGCCCCTGCCGGAGCCCTGCGCCCATACGGTTGATATCGCCCGCGACTACGGGCATGAGCACGAGGCGCACGGGGAGGATGAAACCGGCATCCCGGCGGAAGAACTGGAACGGCTGACCGCCGGCATCATCGGCGCGCTCAAGACCGTTCATGATCCCGAGATCCCGGTTGATATCTACGAACTCGGCCTCATCTACAAAATTGACATCGACGAGGATCGGAACGTGGATATCGAGATGACCCTCACGGCGCCCGGCTGCCCCGTTGCGGGCGATATGCCGGGCTGGGTCTCGAACGCGGTGGGCGCGGTGGACGGCGTGAACCAGGTGGACGTGAAGATCGTCTTCGCTCCGCCGTGGGACCCGAGCCGCATGTCGGAGGAAGCGCGCATCGCGCTCAACATGTTCTAAGCAGGTATGCCAATGTCAGCAGCACGAGCACAGCCCAAGGTGATCACCCTCACGGACGCGGCAGCGGAACGGGTCAAAGCGATCATGGCGCGGTCCGACAAGCCGCTCGCCGGCTTGCGCGTGGGCGTCAAGAAGGGCGGCTGCGCAGGCATGGAATATACCATGGAGTATGCGGCGGAGGCGAACGCGCTCGACGAGGTGGTCGAAGACAAGGGCGTGCGCATCCTCATCGACCCCGGCGCGATCCTGTTCCTGTTCGGCACCGAGATGGACTACCAGACCGACAAGCTGACATCGGGCTTCGTCTTCCGCAACCCGAACCAGACCAGCGCCTGCGGCTGCGGAGAATCCGTCTCCATCACGCCGGCGGCTCAGCCAGCCCTGTCCTGAGCCTGAGATGCCGGTCAGCGCGGAGTTCCGGCAGTTCGTCCACGATCAGTTGGACGGCGTCGGCCCCGTAACCATCCGCGGGATGTTCGGCGGCGCGGGCATCTATGCGGAAGGCGTGATGTTCGCGCTGATCGCCGACGAGACGCTTTACTTCAAGGCCGACAAGCAGACCGAGCCGGATTTCGTCGCGGCCGGATCGGAGCCTTTTACCTACGAGGGAAAAGGCAAACCCGTGCGCATGAGCTATTGGCGCGCGCCGGAAAGCCTGTTCGACGACCCGGACGAGATGACGGCATGGGCGCGCAAGGCTCTTGCGGTCGCGCACCGCGCTGCGCGCTGATGGACCCGTGCCGTAGGCATCGCGCTCCCACCAACGCAGGAAAGACTTTCGCAATCCTTCTCATAGGTTGGTCTGAGCTTTGCCTTGGCTTCGTTGCGAGCAACCGAATATTCCTGCCCGTCGCGCTATTATCGGAATGTGAATTTTTATTTCTCTGGATAATCGAACTCATATAGAAAAATATTCTCACTCGGGGTATCAGCATAAGCCCGCTGCATCGCAAAGCTCGCGAGGCAGCGCTGTGCTGGAGCACCCCGATGCGCAATACCCCTTCCGCCGCTGAACTTGGCGCTGGCCTTGCGGCGGCCCCCTCACTGGAAGAGCGGCTGCAGCATGCCGTGGCGCACGCGCCGGGCCGCATCGCCTTCTCGACGAGCCTCGGTCTGGAGGATCAGGCGATCCTGCATGCTATCGCGGCAACGGGCGCGCCGATCGAGGTCTTCACCCTCGACACGGGCCGGCTTTTTCCCGAGACGATTGATCTGATCGCGGAGAGCGAGCGGCGCTACGGCCTGCGCATCCGCGTTATCGCACCCGATGCGGCCGAGGCAGAAATCCTCGTTGCGCGGGACGGCATTTCCGGTTTCCGCCACTCCGTCGAGGCGCGCAAGGCATGCTGCCATGTCCGCAAGGTCGCGCCCTTGCGGCGTGCGCTGAGCGGCGCGGGCGCCTGGGTCACCGGCCTGCGCCGCGGTCAGTCTCATGGGCGGGGAAGCATTCCCTTCGCCGAGGATGACGCGGCGCTCGGCCTCGTCAAGATCAACCCGATCGCCGACTGGTCGCTGCCCCAGCTTGAAGCCTATATCGCCGCGAACCGCATCCCCGTGAATGCCCTGCACGCGCAAGGCTTCCCCTCCATCGGCTGCCAGCCCTGCACCCGCGCGGTTGCGCCGGGCGAGGACATCCGCGCCGGCCGGTGGTGGTGGGAGGCGGACGCTGAACGTTTCGCGGGAAAAGAGTGCGGGCTTCACAACCGCAGACCCTATTGATCGAGGCCGCCCCATGTCCGCTCCATTCTCGCATCTCGATGCGCTCGAAGCCGAAAGCATTTTCATCTTCCGGGAAGCCGCGTCGCAGTTCCGAAAGCCCGTGCTGCTCTATTCGATCGGCAAGGATTCGACCGTTCTCCTGCATCTCGCGCGCAAGGCGTTCTATCCGCAGCGCATTCCGTTTCCGCTGCTCCATGTCGATACGACCTGGAAGTTCCGCGAGATGATCACCTTTCGTGACCGCGCGGCGAAGGAGGCCGGCGCGGAGTTGATCGTCCACACCAACGAGGAGGCCGCGGCGCGCGGGGTGAACCCGTTCGATTACGCCCCCTCCGTCTACACCGACATCATGAAAACGGAAGCACTCCGGCAGGCGCTTGACCGCCACGGTTTCGATGCCGCCTTCGGGGGAGCGCGCCGCGACGAGGAAGTATCCCGCGCCAAGGAGCGCGTATTCTCGTTCCGCTCGGCGGGTCACCGCTGGGAGCCGCGCCGGCAGCGCCCTGAGATGTGGCGGCTTCTGAACGGCCAGCTCGGCTTCGGCGAAACGGCGAGGGTCTTCCCGCTGTCCAATTGGACGGAGCGCGATGTCTGGCGCTATATCCTGCGCGAACGACTTGACGTGGTGCCCCTCTATTTCGCTGACGATCGCCCCACAGTGATGCGCAACGGCCAGATCATCGTCCGCGACGACGAGCGCATGGCGCTCACGCCCGGCGAAACCATTGCCGTGCGGCGCGTTCGGTTCCGCACGCTAGGCTGCTGGCCGCTGACCGCCGCGATTCCCTCCGACGCTGCCGATCTTGAGGCCGTCGTTTCTGAGACGATTTCGGCCCTCACATCCGAACGCAACGGCCGGCTCATCGACCACGATCAGGCGGGCGCCATGGAGCGCAAGAAGCAGGAAGGTTATTTCTGATGCATGGCACTGCGACAGTGATCCGCCCCCATCAGGCGACGCACGAAACGGGCTATGTTGCGCGCCCTGCTGCTGCGCCGGCCGTGCCGGTCGAGCTCGACGGCATCGTTCACGTCCTGACCTGCGGGTCCGTCGATGACGGCAAATCGACGCTCATCGGCCGGCTGCTGTGGGATGCGGGGCATGTTCCGGACGATCAGCGCGCGCTCGTTGCCCGTTCGGCCGGCGCGGATGGCATTCCGGACTTCAGCCTGCTGGTCGACGGCCTCATGGCGGAGCGCGAGCAGGGCATCACCATCGACATCGCCTGGCGCTATATGGATGTGGGCGCGCGCCGTCTCGTTGTCATCGACGCGCCGGGTCATGAGCAATATACGCGCAACATGGCGTCCGGCGCATCGCATGCCGATGTCGCGAT
>CAZNAH010000093.1:8300-11640 GCA_964570735.1 uncultured Hyphomicrobiaceae bacterium
GTCGGCTTCGACGAGGCGCGTTTCCGCGCGATCGAGACGGACTTCCAGAACCTCGCGGGCAAGCTCGGCTTCGATGGCGCGCATGCCATACCCGTCTCCGCGAAGCTCGGCGACAATATCGCGCGAGGCTCGGAGCCTATGCCGTGGTATCGCGGCCGCCCCCTCGTCGAGCGGCTCAATGATGTTCCCTCACGCGCATCGCGTTCCAGCGGGCCGTTCCGTTTTCCCGTACAAACCGTGCTGCGGGATGGCGGCGATATGCGGGGTCTTGCCGGCACGATCGCCTCAGGCCGCATCGAGGCCGGAGCCGCGATCCGCGATTGCTCCAGCGGGCGCGAAGCGCGCATCGGCCGCATTGTCACGATGGACGGCGATCTCGCATCGGCCGAGAGCGGCAGGGCCGTCACGCTGGTGCTCGACAGGGACCTCGACATCGCGCGCGGGGCGGTCCTGGTGGCCTCCGGCGACGAAGCCGAAATGGTTTCTGCGGTTCGCACGCGCTTCGTCTGGCTCGCCGATGCGCCGTTACAGCCCCGCCAGCGGCTGCTGATACGCACCGCCACCGATCTCGTGACCGTGGCAAGTCTTGAGATCAGCGCACGGATCGAGCTTGAGACGCTCGCCGAGACGCCCGCACACACCTGCTCCGCGAACGATATTGCTGCCGCGGAGATCACGCTCTCGCGTCCGGCGGTGCTCGATCTCTTCCATGTCGTCCCGGCAATGGGGTGCTTCGTGCTGGTCGATGCCGTGACCGGCGCGACCGTCGCGGGCGGGGTCGTGCGGGAGCGGCGGGAAGCAGGACCGGCGGACGCGAGCGAGGTCTTCCGTTTGACGCGGGATATGCTGGGAGATGGGCTGTGCGCCGGGCTTTCGCCACACGATCCGGAATTCAGACGGCGCGCCGAGCAGGCCGCTCTTCTTCTGAAAACGGCGGGCGTGACGGCTACGCTCGATCTCGGCTTGCCGGATTTGACTGGTGCCGGCTGAGGGATTTGAACCCCCGACCTTCGGTTTACAAAACCGCTGCACTACCACTGTGCTAAGCCGGCTCAGGCGCTCATTATCCATACAAATGGTGATCACCGATGTTAAGTGAAATGTTTCGCGTCGGCTGCGCGTAAAAGCTGCGTTCACGGAGGGCTCAGCTTGCGCGCGTCAAGGTCTGTCCCTATGGTGCCGCCGCGTTGCGCGGGTTTCGGGAGGCCGACATGGCAGTTGAGGCAGTGGGTACGGGAGCGATGCTTCAGGGCGATGCCCTCAAGAAGACCGTCCGCCAGACCATGGACGAAGCGGTTCTGAAACAGACCGAACAGCCGGACTACCTGAGCAAGCTCGAAGCGCTCACATCGTGGACCCAGCCCGAAAGCTGGCCGATGGACATCCAGAGCTTCAAGAATGCTGGCTATCTGGAGCCGGGCGACGTCATCCTGATGACCAAGATCGGCAGTCTCTTCTCCACGCTCACGCGCATCTTCGACCGGTCGAAATTCGCTCACGTCGCCCTCGTGTTCCAGACGCCCCATTACGGCGACGGCATCGACAAGACATTCCTGATCGAGACATCCATGACGGGCGTGGACCTCGAAGCGCTCTCGGAGATCGTCCGGCCAACCAAGGTACAGCGCGATACCGGGCTGCCCGTGGATTTCGTCGTCGGCATCAAGCGCCTCGAAACGGATTGGTCGTCGCTCGCACTGCGCCGCATGGCGGCCAGCCGGATGCTTCATTTCATCGACGCGGACGACTATAATTTCCGGCTGCTGCTCGCGCTCGCAAACCGCCGCACGCGGAAGATGTATCTCGATCTGCGCCGCATCTTCCGGGGCAAGGCGCCCTCCGTCGGCGAGTTCCTGCGCTCGGGCCATCGCTACCTGCCGGCGGAGTTCATCTGTTCCGGTTTCGTGCAATATGCCTATGTCGATATGGTCCGCACGGCGGTGGAGCGGAATTTGATCGACAAGTCCTACGCCGATCAGGCGCTCAGGGATGTTCTCTTCTGCGAGGGCATAACCGAGCTTTCGCCGATGGAGGAACTGATGGCCTGCACGCCGCGCGATCTCGCTCACACGGAGCGTCTCAAATGGAAATACCTCATTCATCGCGGCCAGGTCTTCAAGGTTTCGACCCTCGACGAGGTCAATGCGTTCTTCAAGCTCGAACTCCCGCGCAGGCTCAAGATCCCGGCGTGACCCGATTGCGATGACGGATCAACTCAAGATTGCGATGGCGCAGCTCAACCCGACGGTGGGGGACATCGGCGGGAACGCGAACCTTGTCCGCGTGGCACGTGAGGAGGCCGCGGCCGGCGGAGCGGATCTCGTCGTCTTTCCTGAGCTGTTCATCACGGGCTATCCGCCGGAAGACCTCATTCTGAAGGGCGCGTTCGTCACGTCCGCCATCGCGGCGGTGGAGGCGCTCGCGGGGGAGACGGACGGCGGCGGACCCGCGCTGATCCTCGGCACGCCGTGGCGTCAGAACGGCAAGGTCTATAACGCGGCGGCGCTGCTGGCCGAAGGCCGGGTGCAGGCCACGCGCGCGAAGGTCGATCTGCCGAATTACAGCGTGTTCGACGAGAAGCGCATCTTCGCGGCGGGCGCGATGCCGGGGCCGGTGAATTTCCGCGGCGTGCGCATCGGCGTCCCGATCTGCGAGGACATGTGGACGGACGCGGTCTGCGAATGCCTGGCCGAAAGCGGGGCGGAAATCCTCATCGTGCCGAACGGATCGCCGTTCACGCTCACGAAGCATGGCGTTCGGCTGCAAACGGCGGTTGCGCGCGTGGTGGAGACCGGCCTCCCGCTCGCCTATGTCAATCAGATCGGCGGGCAGGACGAGCTCGTGTTCGACGGTGCGTCCTTCGTGCTCAACAAGGGCGGCGCGCTGGCCGTGCAGGCCCCGGCGTGGCAGCCGGGGCTCTTCATGACGCGCTGGACGCGGACGGGCGAGGGCTGGGTCTGCGACGGCGGCGAGCGCGCGATGGTTGAGGAAGGCCATGAGGCGGCCTATCTCGCCTGTGTGCTCGGCCTTCGGGATTATGTGGAGAAGAACGGATTTCCGGGCGTCGTGCTCGGCCTGTCGGGAGGCGTAGATTCCGCCCTGTGCGCGGCCATCGCGGTCGATGCGCTGGGGCCGGAGCGCGTGCACTGCGTGATGCTGCCCTACCGCTACACCTCGAACGCCTCGCTGAGCGATGCGGCGGCCTGTGCGGAAGCGCTCGGCGTGCGCTACGACATCCTGCCCATCCATGCCGCCGTCGAAGGCTTCGATGCGGCGCTGAAGCCCCTCTTCGGCATGCTGCCGCCGGACGTCACGGAAGAGAACCTGCAATCGCGCGTGC
>CAZNAH010000094.1:0-11449 GCA_964570735.1 uncultured Hyphomicrobiaceae bacterium
TTTCGAGTGTTTTATTGCAAAAATGGCCTTGATTTCACGCTTGATCAGGGTCTAGGCACAGACTCTCCGCGCAGCCCTCGACGCAGATGGCCAGGCGACCCGCGGGGCAGTCGCGAAAGACGGCGATGCCGGTACCGTCGGACCCGACCCGCGCGTTGCGCACCTCGGGACAGCGAATATCGGGGCCGCAGTTGCCGATCGCGCAGCACTCGTCCTGGGTTTCAGGCCTAAGCTCGACGCGGACGGTCGAGCCTTCGGGCAGCGTGTTGGCATTGACCGTGACGGTGGCGAGGATGCGGCAGTCCTCGCCGGTCTCGCACACGCCGTCGCCGTCGCCGACGTGGCCTTCGTGTTCGTCCTCGACCACGCTGGCCGTCAGGTCGGCTACGTCCGCGCAGAGGTTCTCATAGGTCCCGATGTCTACGCGCTGCCCGAGGATGCGCGGATTGCCGTCAAGGTCGAAGGGTTCCGTGACGGCGTCATCCGTCCCGGCGTCGATGCAGGGGGAGTTTTTGCGAAGGCGCAAATTGCCGTTTCGCGCGTCAACCCACTTCGGGTTGGCGTCGAAGTTTCCCTCCCCGCCCCAGCGGCCTGTCCAACCTTCGACGAGGGTATTGGTGATCCGTGTCACATCTCCGTAGAAGTCGATCTGAGCATCTTCTCCTTCACGCCTCCGACCCTTGTTTCCCCAGAAGATGCAATTGCTGATTGTGGCGTCGTCGAGAGCGGAAATCCCGCCGGCCCACCAATTCGTTGAGTTATCGTAGAACGAGCAATTAGTCAGTTCCACTGGACCTCGCCACTGGCGCACGGCGCCTCCCCATTCGTTACAGGAGTTTCCCACAAATATGCAATTTAGAAAACTCCCCGCATCCATTCCAAAATACGCGCCCCCATCATGACCAGCCATATTTGCAACAAAACTGCTGTTCACAACAACACTAGTGCTGCCAGAAAAAGACCCAATGGCTGCGCCGTCTGCGGTAGTATAGTTATTCGAGAAGTTACAGGAGACAAACAATGGGTGACTTTCATCCGTCGTAATCGCTCGTCCGCGATTATGGTGGAAAGTAACACTAGCAATCAGTGGACGACTAGACTGAATCCACATCCCGCCCCCGCCACCAGCGTAGTTCTTACGGATCGTGCAATGCGATACCGTAAGATCTGCATTCTCTAAGTACATTCCACCGCCTCGATTGTTAGGGCATGAACAATCGTTATATCCATTCATAATTACAAATCCATCTAACATGGTGTGTCCATCGACGTCTATTGCTTCTACAACGCGGAAGACATTGTCTTTGCGATGCCGGGGATCACCGATGTTCCCTACAAGCTTAGTACGGCATCGTAGCCAATCTCGTTGCTCGCTCGAATCCTCATGTCCAGCGAACCCGCCATATACACGGATTCCTGACGAAATACGGAAGCTGCGATTTCGCTGACCATCTCTGCTTGGTTGGTACCGTCCTTCAGCGACCCAGATCTCATCTCCAGCCTGTGCTGTTGCGAGACCGTCCTGGAGGTCCGAAAAGGCAGCAGCCCAGCTCGTACCATCTTGTGCCCCCGTTGCAGCCGCGTTTACATAGATCGTATCCGCATGTGTTACGCCAGCCAGAACTGCGAGGGATACCAACAAAAGGAAGCACCTCATCGTAATCGCCTCCAAGAATAGGAAAAGTACAAAGACAAAAGGCGAGCTCTGCCGCCATTGGCGGCAGGGCCCGCCCGAAAGATGATGAATCACGGGCCGCTTTGGGTTTCCAAGGCGCCGCGGTCAATCAGATCGCTACGGTTGTCGAGGTTGATCTTGCGGGTGCGCTTCTTTACATCCCCGCCGGAGTCTCCTCCACCACCAGTGTCGCAAAGACCCGTGCAATCGTCGTCTTCACCCTGATCAATACTCGTCGAGGTACAACTATGGTCTCCGCAAGCTACGGGGTCCAACTCGAAGTCATCCGAGCTAAAGTTCTTGTACCTCGGGTTTACACCACTGTTCTGACCTCCGGATAGCGAATCGATGTTCTCGATGGTCGTGAAGGTGGCGGTCACGGATCCGCTGGCGATCTTGATCTGATCATCCTCGCTATCGTGGTGCTCGCTGGAAGTTGAGTAGTTCTTCCAGAGAACGCAGTTCTTGAGGACGGAGTTGCCCGCGGCGTTGTACACCGCGCCGCCCATGTTGTCCTCTCCGCACCAGTTCTTGCCAAACGTACACTGCAAGAGCACAACTTTGCGGTTCGTGTAGATAGCACCCCCGCGGGTGTCGGTATCCGACTTGTTCGCGTCGTTGCGATAAAACAGGCAGTTGGTGAAGTGCGGTTCGGCCCCGGTGCTGTCCGTGTAGACGCCGCCTCCCTTATCCAGCGCCAGGTTGTTGTTGAAATTGCAGCGCAGGAACTCGATGCTCCCGCTGCCGCCGGAGGCGATGTACACCGCGCCGCCGGTACCCACGCCGCCCCCCGCGTCCGTGGCATTGTTGTCCACGAACGCGCAGTCGGTAAAGGTCGAGTTGCCGCTCTTGATGTACACGCCGGCTCCGTGGTCGCCGAGGTTGTCGCTGACGATCAGTTGCTTGAGCGTCGGACTTCCGTCGATGTAGAGACCGGCACCCTTGTCCTGATCCGTACCGCCGCCGTCGGACCGTCCCAGCTTGACCGTGAAGCCGTCAAATTCGGTCGCATCGGTGATGGTGTCCGCAGCCGTCACGACATGATAAACGCGAGTGAGTCCTGGCGATCCGATAAGACCTGTGAGGATGGTTTCATTGTCCTGGGGATCGCGCTGGCTACGCGCGGTCTCGGTGCCGTCGAATCCGCCGTAGATACCGACGCCTTCTACAAGGGCGAACGTGCTGGTTCGGTAGCTGCTGCAACTTGTGCAGTCATCCGGCTTGTATGACCCCTCTGCTACCCAGATTTCGCACACTGCGGGGTCCCACTCCTCGAAGGTCTCGGGGTTGCCGGCTTTGCTGAAGCCATCCTGGAGGTCATCGTAGGCATCCGCCCAGGACAAGCCGTTGTCGTCGCCCGTGGCGTCCTTGTCCACGTAGACCACTCCCCCAAACGCTTCGTAGCAACCCATGTCGATCAGGTCTTCGTTGGTGCAGTCATCGCCCGTCTCGTCGGTGCAGATGTGATCCACCTTGCGCGCCGCCATGACTAAGTCGCCGTCATCGCAGTCGCCTGTGCAGTCGCAACTTTTCGCGGCATCGATGCACGGTGATCCGCGGGATAGGCGGTAGTCACCGAGTTCGAAGGACTCGGCGAACATCGGGTCTTCGTTGTCGATGTTGCCGCCGCCGTCGACCAAATGGTCCTCGCCCAGGTCCACGTCGCTGTACGAGACATTGATGGTCGTATCTTCATTCTGAGTCTCGAACTGGGGAGTGGTATTGTTCCACACGATGGAATTGCGCAGATCAATGTCATTGTGATCCGGCAGGCCTTCGATGTACAGGGCGCCGCCTTCCGGTGAAGAACCGGTTATCTCGTTGCCCGAGATCGTGCAGTTTACAAAGGGAGCCTCGGCCTTGTAGATGTAGGCGCCGCCCCCTTTACCGCCGCTGCTGCTGGCCACGGTGTTATCGGCAATGAGGCAATTGCTGAGGTTTACGATGACGGTTGGATCGCCGCCCCAGTTGGGGTACCCACGAATGCGAATGCCGCCACCCTTGGTCCCCGCTTCGTTATTGGTAAAGGCGCATCGGGTGATATTCGACACGGAGCCTGTGGACGGAATCCACTCATAGAGCCCTCCTCCTTCATTTGCGGCAGTGTTCCCGGTAAAGTCCGTGTCCGTTGCGCTGAGCCACGTATTCGCCCCATCGCCCTCCAGGTAAATGCCGCCTCCACTTCCGGACGACGTGTTTGCGCCGATCGTGCACTCGTCCAGGGAGACGGAGGCGTTGAGCCCGTAGATTCCTCCGCCATCCGAATTAGCGTCATTTTCGGTGAACACGCAATCGGTCAATCCGACTTCGGAATCGGATAACCGAACAGCACCGCCCACTCCGTTGGAAGCGCTGCATCCACTAATCGTGCAGTCTGTCAACGTCACGCCAGTGGGTGCCGAGTAGATATAGATACCGCCTCCGCTACCCGTCACGGTAACGCCTGTAATCTCGCATCCGGTAATCGTCGCGTCGGCTTGGTAAACATTTATTCCACCTCCCGAGTCCGCCGTATTGGTGCCGTCGATCACCAGCCCGATCAGGTCCGGATCGGAGTTATCATAAACGTCTACGGCCCCTCCGTATCCACTCGTCGAATTGCCCGTGAACGTGCAGTCCTGTACGAGGGCGTCACTGCCGCCTCGGAGCGAAAT
The DNA here is from genome assembly GCA_964570735.1 of uncultured Hyphomicrobiaceae bacterium. Lineage (GTDB taxonomy): Bacteria > Pseudomonadota > Alphaproteobacteria > Rhizobiales > Rhodomicrobiaceae > CAZNAH01. The sequence goes on from CAZNAH010000094.1 coordinate 4,330, forward strand.
GGCGCCGCCGTGCGCAGCGGTGCAGGACTCGAACACACAATCGAGAATCTGTGGAGAAGCCGCTTCGCAACGGATACCGCCACCTTCGTCTTGGGTGTTCCCGTCGAGGATCGTGAACCCGTCGACGATTGAAGAGGATGTCTCGGAGGTATGAAAGTAGAACGCCCGACCGCTGTCGTTGCAGTCGATGGTGCAGTTTTGCGGCCCATTTTGAGATTGGATGGTGATGGCTTTGCCCCCGAAATCCAGATCATGCTCGGTGTAGGTGCCATCTTTGACGATGATCGTGTCGCCGTTTGAGGCGTGCGCGATCGCGTACGCAATTGTGCACCAAGGTGTGCTACTCGAACCGCAGCTTCCTCCGGTACAATCGCTGCAATTCGTCGTTCCCACATACCAGGTGGTGGCGTAAGCTCCCGTTCCGGCGAGGAAGAATGGTAAGACGACCGCTGCGAACCTCTTTCTTTGTGTGAAGGTCATAAGGGCGTGCCGTGATTGTGGCCCTGTGGATTGCTTCCTTCGGTTCATGTCGAACCTCCTTGTAGCCTTAACCGCGGGTGGCGTCGGTCAGAAGCGCCTCCGACCTAATCCAGTGGGCGTCGCCCGCGGCGTTGGCGGCGTGATGGCTTCGATCCTACCTACGTACGAGGCCCGCGCAAAGTTCGCGCGAACCTCGCAGAAGGGGTAATCGTGCGCTTCCTCGATAATCTTCACACGAACGCGCATGTTCTGCTCACCCCGGTCCGATAATCCTCTTCATGCGGAGAGAAATATCCACTTTCTCCGCCCCGCCATGAGCTTCCGTCGGACAACTGGGTCGCCAGCCGCCAAATGAGACGACTGTATCGGGTACGCACCTCGGTCACCCCTCCCGATTCCAGCACGCCTGCTTCCGGGTCCTGTTGATGTACACGGCGTATCGCATTCATTCAGACTACTGCCTAGCCGTTGGCGGTATCCGCCGGAAAAGTTGCCCACCGGACCCAACGGAGGAGGCCCGCGCCGGCTTTGGACCTGCGATGCCTGAAAGCCATCGGCTCACAAAGCCTTACTCTATGAGGTTTCCTGAAAATCTTCCTAACTTGCGAAAATCCTCTTTACCTAACGTCCACCAAACCTTAAGATGCGCTTCGGATTGACCTAAGGGGGTCGATGTCTCCCGTTTCGGACGAAGGGCTCCGCAGACCAGGGAATAGGGCTGCACCGGATGCAGCGCGGAGCGTCCTACGGACATGACTCGGCGCCCGCGCAGGGCGCCGGGCCAGGAGGAGGCAACCCCGATGTTCGGACAGCATTCCGCTCGCGCATTCCAGGACAACATTCCTGATCGAGCCGATGGCCACCTCGTGGAGGGAGGGGCCCGCGCGGCCAACTCGGGGGGCTCGGATATGACACGGGTCATTGCCCCGGCTGACCTTCAGCGGACACCTGCGCCGTCCGGCAGCGGGCACCGACTCAAGGCGGTGCGTATCACCGGCGGGTTCCTTGACGGCGTCGAGCTGGAGCTGGCCGACGGGCTCAACTGCCTGATCGGCCATCGCGGTACAGGCAAGACGACCGCCATCGAGTTCGTGCGGTTCGCGCTGGAAGAGTTTCGGGGGGACGGGGATGGCGCCCTACGGCGCAGGGTGGACGGGCTCGTGCAGACGAACCTCGCGGGCGGCCGAATCAGCGTCATCGCCGAGACCAAAGACGGCATCGAGTATCGCATCTGTCGGACGGCACACGAACCGCCGGCGGTCTTCACCGCCGATGGGGAGCCCACAAACATCATGCCCGGCAGCACCGGCGTGTTCCGCGCCGATGTTTTCAGCCAGGACGAAGTGGAGACGATCGCGGACGATCCGCTTTCCCAGCTCGCCCTCCTCGACGGCTTCATCGCCGAGCCTGTCGCGGAGATCGAGGCCCAGATACGAAACACCATCGGCGAGCTCCAGTCGAACGGCATCACCGTTTTGGAGCTGCGTGGGGCGCTGGCTGGAACGTCCGACGCCCTCAACGAGTTACCGGCGATTGAGGAGAAGCTGAAGAAGCTCGCGGCTGCCGGCGGTGGTTCGTCACCGGCGATCAACCAGGCGCACGCGCAGAAAGCGCTCCGTGACAGGGAAGCGCAAGCCATCGCGGCCACACTCGAGCTGCTGCGCCAGGAGCATCGTAGCCTGTCAGCTCTTGCGGGCCGTATCGCCCGTCAGGCAACGCCGTTCGAGCCGGATATGCTCTCCAGCCCAAACGGGGAGACGCTTCGTGGTATCAATGCGGCCGTCCGTGAGTGCGCCGCCAAGGTGGATGCCGCCGTCGTCGAGGCCTGCACCGCCGTCGAGCTGGCCGGGCGTTCGATTTCGACCGCTTACGACGCCTTGCGCGGCGAGCATCAGAAGCAGGAGGCCGAATTCCGCCAGCTCATCGAAAAGCACAAGATCGCGGAGGCTCAGTCCGCTGAACGGGCGCAGCTCGAGCGCAAGCGCAACGAACTTCTCGCCCATCGGAAGGCGAAGCAGGACCTGGAGGCCCGGCTGGCCGCCGCGCAACAGGAACGTCAGGCGCTGCTCGCGCGGCTTTCGGAACTCCGGGACGGCCGTTTCAAGCTGCGCGTGCAGCAGGCGCATCGCATCACGCAGCAACTCGGCCCCGCGATCCGCGTCCGGATCGAGCAGTTCGGCAACCGCGATGCATACCGCCAGCTCATCGAGGACGCCCTGGAAGGCGCGCGCGTCAACCGTAAGGCGGTTGCCCAGAAAATCGTGGACGCGGTTTCCCCCGCGGAGTTGTCGGCCATCGTGGCCGCACGCAATCGCGACTCGCTGATCGACCAAGCCGGCCTTAACACGAACCAGGCCGACTGGGTCTTCACGGCGCTGGCAAAGGACCAGGTGCTTTTCGACCTGGAGACGGTCGAACTGATCGATCGGCCGTGGATTGAGCTGCTCGACGGCGAGCAGTACAAGGACTCGCTGTCTCTTTCGACCGGCCAGAAGTGTACCGCAATCCTGCCCATCCTGATGCTCGACAGCGCCAACCCGCTGCTGATCGATCAGCCCGAGGACAACCTCGACAACAGCTTCATCTACGAGACCATCGTCCGGAGCATCCGGGACGTGAAGGCTCGCCGGCAGCTCATCTTCGTAACGCACAACCCGAATATCCCGGTGCTGGGCGACGCGGAGCGCGTATTCGTGCTGCGCTCTGACGGGGCGAAGGCCGCCGTCAGCCACGTCGGAACGGTGGACGAGTGCAAGGACGAGATCGTCACGCTCCTGGAGGGCGGGGAGGACGCGTTCCGGGAACGCCAGCGGAGATACAACTACTGATGACGCCCGAGCTGACGCTCCCAGACGTTGAGCAATTGGTAAATCACCTGCGTGAGAACCGTGGGGCGGTCGCGTGGACCGAGCGCCGGCATATCCCCGCAGCGCTGGTCCGCGTATTGCAGGCCATTCCGCCGGCCGTGAACGCGGGCGCCGCCGCTGAGCTCCTGAACTTGCTGGCCAGCGACCCAAAATGGGAAGTGCGCAAGGCCGTCGCCGACGCCCTGCGACACGCGCAGGACGACCGGTTCACGAAGACGCTCGTGCAGCTCAGCGGCGATGAAAACACGTTCGTACGCCGCGCCGCCGACGGTGCGCTGGAGCGGCGCCGATCCGCGCCCGCCTCTGCGAACGGCGGGTTGCGGGTTGTCTCCAGTTTCGCCGGAAAACTTGCGCAGCTGGAGCAGAAGCACGGCACTGAAGCGGCGCGGCTGGCCCGCCAGATCGGCGAGACTTATTATGACCAACTCGTAGGCGCCACCGCCCATGACGCCCGCGGCATTCTCACGCCGCTCGCGTCAAGGCTCGACCGGATGATCGACCAACTGGCGCGAATGCCGGTTCAGCCCGGACGGCTGAGGCGCTCTCTGCAGCAGATGCGAGAGCGCGTCGATCTGTTGGCCCACATGGTCGACGACATGCGCAGCTTCGCACTGCCGGTTCCACCCACCCGGCGGCCGGAGCGCCTCGCCGAGATCCTCGCAGAGGCAGAACGGCTCGCGCAGGAGGCCGTCGACGGTCGTGGTAACGAACCGTCGAATATTCGCGTGGTGCAAGCCGTGGACGGGGCGATCACAGTCGAGGTCGCCCGTGACCGCGTGCTGATGGCCTTCGTCAACGTGATTAAGAACGCCTTCGAGTCGTTTCCGCAGGATGCAACCGCTAACGCCCGGTCAATCAGGATCACCGCCGGCGCGGCCGACGGCGTGGCCAAGATCAGAATCCAGGACAACGGAACCGGCATGCCGAAGGAGGACCTCGCTCAGATTCTCGAATTCCTGCCGGGCGGCAAGACCAAGAAGAACGAGGGCACCGGGTTCGGTTTGCCCATCGCACGACGCAGCATCGTCGCCCACGGCGGCACGCTGACCATCGAGAGTGAGGAGGGCCTGGGCACGACAGTCACGGTCACGCTACCGCTGGAACACGGAGGAAGTGAAGCATGAGTTACAAGGCACTCATCATCGACGACGATCCTGGCATCGTGGAAGAAGTGTCCGACATCGTCGAATCGCTCGGGCACACGTCGGATTCGGCCGTTTGCATGCACTCGACGCGGCAGCGGCTCGACGCGGGCCGCTATGACTACGTCCTGCTTGACCTCGAGATTCCGGTTCGTGCCGGCCGCAACATCGCACGGATTCAGAACGGGATGAACCTCCTCAAGGAAATGCGGCAGCGAAATCCCGCGCCCATCATCGTCATGACAGGCCATAGGAACGACAGTCCGGACCAGGCGGTCGATGCCATGCGTGCCGGCGCTACGGATTACATCGCGAAGCCGTTCAACCGCAGTAAGCGCCCCTTCGATGAGATCATCCGTAGCGTCCTTTCGACGAACGGTGCGGCACCAAAAGCCGGCGTAACCATCCAGCGAAAGTTCGACGGGGGCGAGCTGATCTACTACCCGGACCGCATCGAGCTTCTGGGGGAGACTATCGCCGAGCGATCGGAGCGTGGGAACTTCTGCGCCGTGCTCGAGCGTCTGCGCGAAAAGCACCCCGATGGGCGGCTAAAACCCGCCCGGGCTAACGACCTGGTCCGTCTCTTCAAGGGCGGGCGGGCTAGGCAGAACACCGTGTCGTCCTGCATCGGCGCTTTGCGCGATCGGATCACGTGCATCCTCGGCCGGCGCGGCATCGCCTGCGGGCCGGACGACGTGATCGTCAGTGGCGGCCCCGGCTACCGCCTCAGCGAGTGGATCATCGTGCGGAACGGTTGCGGGGACATCGCGGGGACATCTGGCAGGGACATTGCAGGGACATGCGGGGACACAGATGTGTCTGATGTCCCCGCGCCGGACGACGATGTCCCCGCAAGCCCAGCCAATGTCCCCTTGAACGATCGGCAGCACTGGGTGCTCGACCAGCTTCGGCAAGGCGTGCAACTCGAGCGCGCGCATCTCGAAAAGCACTTCGGAATCGGATCGAAAACGGCTAAACGGGACCTGTCCGACCTAACCGATCGGGGTTTGATCGAATTCGTGCGGACGCCGCGCCCTGGGCATTACCGGATCGTGAAGCGTTGATCTCTACGCGGATTCCCGCATAAATGCCTCAAACTGCGAGAGTTGCAGCACGGGCTGCGTGAACACGCCGGCGAAACCCCGCAGGGTCGGTTCAAACGAACGCCAGTTAGCCCGATTTCTTTCACGAGTTTCACGGAGGACGCAGCTCGCCGGAGAATCGCCCTTCACGAGACGCTGCGGACCGGCTGGCGCAGCACCGTCTTCATCTTCTGCGGCGCGACACGGTTCGGGTCGGTCAGGTAGATCTCGTGGTGGCGCCCATGAGCGGTCAGCCTGTGCGCCGGCAGGAACTCTCTGTGCAGTCGGGCGATGGTTGGGCCTTCTGAACTGGGCGGACCGACATACATGGTTTGCGCGCTCAGACCTTCGTGATAGCTTTCGAGCCGCAGGCTGCCGGGCGCCTGACCCAGCTTCGCCTTGGCCGTGGCAACGGCATCGTCGAACATTCCCCGCGTCAGCCAGTCGGGCTCGTACACGATCATCATCCGCCAGTTGAGCTTCTCCTTGTTTCCCGCGATGAAGTCCTGGATATCGTCGGCCCACCACAGGCCTTCAAGCGGCGGCTCCACGAAGTCCTTGCCCATGCGTTCTCGCACGGTGCGCTTGATCGGGTGCACCACGGTGAACAGCCACTTCACGGCGTGGTCAAGCGCCGCGCGATCAGCGGCACCGTGTCCATCGATCATGATGTACCGCATGTCAGGCACATCCACCAGGACGACCTCGTCCGCCGGCGGCAGGTACAGCTCCTTCAGTTTGGCCTTCATATCTGCGTCCTTCATCGTCTGCTCCTCATTCAAGCCATGGTTTGCTGGACATGTAGGCCGCGGTGCGCGTCACCCATTCTGCTTCGGCGCGCAACTGGCCGAGCGAGTACTCGAACAACGCCTCCACGTAGTCCGGCAGCGGCTGCTGCCCGACCTGAATGGCGCCGAGACGCGCCCGTTCCGCCTTGATCGCCTTGCTCCGGGCTTCCAATGCCTCCAGCGCCTGTTCTCGCTTCAGCACGGGCCAGTTGATCATCCCCAGCAGAACCGACGAGTACGCCGGTCGAACTTCGCGCAGCGCGGCGACCGTCTGCGCCGCTAACACCCGGCGCCCGGCCGGCGTGACGGAATAGACCTTCCTGACCTTCGTGCCGGTCTTCGCACCTGTGGGCCGCTTCGCCGTGACGAGTCCCAGTTTCTGGAGCTTGCCGAGCACGAAGTAGATCGAGGAAAAGCCGATCTGCGTCCACTCCCGCATGCTGCGTTGCTCGATCACCTGGTCGAGCTCGTAGCCGTGCCGCGGCATCTCGGCGACGAGGCCAAGCAGCAGCAGCTCAGCGTCCGTGCAGGTCCTCGGGATCGCGTCTTCGGAGGCCATCTTCTAGTACTAGAATACGGCCCGCCGCCCGACGGTCAAGTGCTCCGGCTTGGAAAATGGCTGGCATGGCTGCGTGCGCTTCCGCTGATGACGACAGGGCCTCTTTCACGGTTTCACGGCCAGCAGAAACCGCGTTTCTGGCCTCCAGGAGCGGATTCCCTGTGTCCTGGTTCAGCCTGAAATGGAGAACCAGCCTTCCTGG
>CAZNAH010000095.1:0-11200 GCA_964570735.1 uncultured Hyphomicrobiaceae bacterium
AGTTCACCGAATAGGGCCAGACTACGAGCCGGATGCCGTCTTTTGTGATGGCAGCGCCATTTTTAACCTCAACGTGGGTGCTTTCTCTCCCACCCGTCTGGCGCGAATGACGAGAAGGCTTGTGGCGAAATTCTGCGATTTGAGCTTCAGCGCGCATGCCGTCTTCGCCGTCGCCATGTGTCGAGGGGAAGCGGGTCTGTAACGTTCGTAGAAGCGGATTGAGTTTTGTTTCAATCCAGTCCTTACGAGCCTGCTCGTAACGCTCGGCTGTTACATCATTCTGGTGCTGGTCAGAATCATCTCGCCATAGGGCGACATGCCAAGAAAGGGTCGGAGCATTCTGCTGGAACGTTGGGCGACGATGCGCAAGTTGCAAATATTCGTTATAAGAATCATCATATGCGCTATCTATATCAATGCCTTTCCACTTCACATCCTGCGACATATCAAACCTCAACTATTCAAAATAATCTATATATACTTGTATACATCACGAATGGCAACAGTCTAATTCACGATATAAATAAAATATGAAAAACTTTAATCCAAATTAGATTTTTATAATTGTCCTGGAGAGCAAAGGCTCTCTTCGAACCGCCGAGGACAATCCTAACTATGAAGTGTGAAGCTTTATAGAAGCGATAAGGCCAAGCTGCTTGATGTCCTCACATCTGCCGATTATGGTACGCTCTTAAAAAACAAAGACGAGGGTGGAGTTGTGCGCGGCGTAAGGGGGCAAGGCAGCTGGCTAGGGCGTCGGCGCGAACCGGATGTGCAAACCCTCGGAGCTGCGGCGGTCGCCGCGCAACACGCCGGGGACCATCCCTATCTCGTATCGCGGTCCGAAGAGCGGCGCGTGATCGTGGCGTCCTCCGTCGGCACCGTCTTCGAATGGTACGACTTCTATCTTTACGCGGTGCTTGCCCCGTTTTTCGCCAAGCTGTTCTTTCCGCCGGATAACGACACGGCGGCGCTCCTTGCGGCGTTCGCCACTTATGCCGCAGGCTTTCTTGTCCGCCCCTTCGGAGCCGTGTTCTTCGGGCGGCTGGGCGATCTCGTCGGCCGCAAATATACCTTCCTGATCACTGTCGTCTTCATGGGCTTTGCGACCTTCACGGTCGGGCTGCTGCCAACTTTCGAGCAGATCGGCTGGATCGCGCCGGTCATGCTTGTGCTTCTCAGGCTGCTGCAAGGTCTCGCGCTCGGCGGCGAATATGGCGGCGCGGCAACTTATGTGGCCGAATACACCGAGCGCCACAAGCGCGGCTATGCCACGAGCTGGATCCAGACGACGGCCACGCTCGGCCTCGTCATGGCGCTCGCCATCATCGGTCTTTGCCGCGTTTTCATCCCCGAGAAGGCTTTCAGCGAGTGGGGCTGGCGCATCCCCTTCCTCGTCTCCATCCTGCTCCTCATCTTCTCGGTCTACATCCGCGTCACGCTGCGCGAAACGCCTGTTTTCCTGCGCATGAAAGCGGAAGGCCGGGGCTCGAAAATTCCCGTCTGGGAAAGCTTCTTCCGCTATCCGAACAATCGCTACGTGCTCCTCGCCCTTCTCGGCGCGACGGCCGGACAAGGTGTGGTGTGGTACACGGGACAGTTCTACTCGCTGTTCTTCCTGACCATCACGATGAAGGTCGATTTCCTGACCGCCTACACGCTCGTCGGAGCAGCTCTGCTGGCCGGCACGCCGCTGTTCATCCTGTTCGGCTGGCTATCCGACAAGATCGGCCGCCTCAAGATCATCCTCACCGGCTGCCTGATCGCGGCGCTGACCTATTTCCCGCTGTTCCAGGTGCTGGCGAAGGCCGCCAATCCGGTGCTGGTCGAATTTCAGGCCGCCAATCCGGTCACCGTCCGAGTCGATAATGCGCGGTGCAATTTCCACATCTTCATCGGACCGTGGTCGGACTTCACGGCCTGCGACCAGGTGAAGGACTATCTCACGAAATCCGGCCTGTCGTTCACCAAGATCGACATGCCGGGCTATCAGGGCCTGACCGTGTCCATCGGCAATCAGGCTGTCGAGATTTCGAGCGCCGAGAAGGAGATCAACGACGCAAAACTCCAGCGGGCGCTATTCGCGGCGGGCTATCCCGCGCTCGCCTGGAAGTATGTCAACGGCGAGCCGCAGATCGACGCGGCGGGCAACCCGGTCTTCGTCTCGGTGCCGGCCGATGTCTCGCGCATGAACCTTCCGCTCGCCGCGCTTGTCCTCTTCATCATGATGGCGTTCGTGGCCATGGTCTACGGTCCGATCGCCGCATTCCTCGTCGAACTGTTCCCGGCGAAGATCCGCTACACGTCGATGTCGTTCCCCTATCATATCGGCAATGGCTGGTTCGGCGGCGTGCTGCCGCTGCTGGCGACCGCGATCGTCGCCGCGTCGGGCAACATCTACGCCGGATTATGGTATCCGGTGGCGGTCGCGGCCTCGACCTTCGTCATCGGAGCGCTGTTCCTGCGCGACCAGCGGCACAGGGCGATGGACCATTAAGGTGAGTGGCGCGCGCGCTGCTTTCAGCGCGGTTTCGGCTCCGCCAGGGCTTGCAGCATTCCGTAGACCGCCTTGATCTGCGGGGCATCCTGCGTGAGGAAGTCGAGGCCGGTATAGCCCCACCAGTCCCAGCAACCTCTCGGGTTGAGGGTCGAGGGCGCGACCTGCGGAAACAGCACGATCAGCCGGTTCGTCTCGGCCCAGCGCGCGAAACCCGATCCCTTGATGAACGCATCGCCGACCTCGGAGACGCCCTGCCGGCAGCCGTGAAATGCCACATGCACGGCGCAGCCCGCCTGCTCGCGGCAGACCTGAGGAATATAGGCGAATCCGTGCGCGTCCATGCTTGCGTCCCGGCCCGCGCCATGGGCGCGCTGGCTGAACCTGACATATGATGCTTCGTCCGCCTGCCCTTCGGGCTTCAGCTCTCCGTAAATGTGGGAAAGGATGCTGCGCGCCTGATCGTAGTCGCAATCGCTGACATAGGGCGGCTCGCTCAAGCCGCAGGCGGTGCCGGAATCGGGCGTCAGGAAGGCGTGGCCGGCCGGCTTGTCGTCATGGTACGCGATGTTCTCGCGCGGCACGCCGAGGGCGAGGTAGAAATCCCGCGCGGCCTCGACAACCGACGACACCACGGTTTCGTCGCGCCTGCCGGAAAACAGATAGACACGATCGTCCGCCACCTCGGAAACCGGGTCGATTTCCCCGCCTTGCGCCAGCCGCTCCGCCCGCCGCGCGAGCGTGCGGACGTTAAGGACGCCGAACGCCTGGAGCTTGTCCGCCATGCAGCCGTTGAGCGCCTGCGCGACATTATAAGTTACGGCCGTCGCCCAGATGGGCACGGTTTCCGCCGCGATGCTTTGCGCGCAGCCATAGGGGCCGCCCGCCACGATCCCCGCGCCGATCACGATATCCGCATGGGCGATCTGGAACTGCCCGGCCATGTAGGCGCCTGACGACAGGCCGGAGACGGAGGTGCGTGAAAGGTCCGCGCCGAGCGCGGGCAGCTTGTCCTCGGCGCAGGCCGCCGCCGCGACAGCGGTGAGAGCCAGCACGCCGCCGAGAATGATGGCGCGACAGGCTGCGGCTGCGGGGCTCTTCCGCGCCATCCTCACCGGAACAGCCAGTCGAACAGCGTCGGCCCGCGATAGGCCGGCTCGCGGTAGCGCCGCCCGGACGGCGAGCCGAACACGTCCCACGGATCGTCGCTCGCGACACGCGGCTGCGCCACGGGCTTCGGCTTGCGCAGCTCGTAGAAGCTGGCGAGCCCCTCCGGATCGGTGACGGTCACGCTGTTCTGCGTCCAGTCCCAACGCGCCTTCTGCTCGCCCCAGATGTAGGGCTCGATCGCGACGACCTTGGCCTGGCCCAGATCGAGGATCGCCACATATTCGAAGCTCTTCCCGCCGGCGCTGCCCGCTTTGTAGCGCAGCAGCCCGATATTGCTCAGCCAGTCCTTCAAGGGCGTCCATTCGAGGATTTCCGCCGTGCCCTGGCCGTGCATTTCGAGGAGAACGCTGATCTTCGGATAGCGGTCGTTCACGGCGACGAAACGGCCCTCCGCTGGCGCGTACACCGTCCAGCCCGCGACAGGCTCTGCGATGGGCTTGACGACGCTCGCCATGGTTTCGCCGCTCGTTTTCTCGAAGCCCTCGCGCGCCGCCTCGGAGAACGGGTCGAGTTCGAGCGCCCTGCGGTAGTCCGCGATCGCCTTGTCCACCTCGCCGGCGGTTTCCGCCATGGAGGCCCGCATCAGGTAGGCTTCCGGATAGGCTGGGTCGAGCGAGATGGCCTTTTCGATGTCCGCACGCGCCGCCTCCACATCGCCGAGTTGCAGGTGGGCTTGCGCGCGGTGGTAATACGCATCCGGCATTTCCGGGTCGAGCGCGATCGCCTGGGTGAGATCCTCCACGGCGAGATCGGACCGCTTGCGGTCGGCGTTCTGCGCGCCCCGGCCGACCAGCGCCTCGGCGTTTTCCGGCTCAAGTTCGAGCGCCTTGCCGAAATCGCGCAGTGCCTGCTGGGTGCGCCGCAGAAGCGCATTCGCCTGCCCGCGCTTCACGAGCAGGTCCACGCTGTCCGGCGTCACGTCGAGCACCTTGTCGAGGTCGGCGACCGCATCGTCATGCCGCTCAAGGTGGGAATAGACCCGCGCCCGGTTCTCGTAAGCCGCTAGATACTGCCCGTTGAGGGTGATCGCGCGGTTCAAATAGCGCAGCGCCGTGTAGGAGCGCCCGAGCGCGGCCAGCGTCTTGCCCCGCCCGTTGAAGGGCACCGCGTTGCCCGGCAGCAGTTCGACAGCCTTGCGGAAATCCTCCGCCGCGGCATCGTAGCGCTTCAATTCGTGATTGGCGTTTCCGCGATTGTTGTAGGCCGCCGCGAACCCTGGACTGAGGGTGAGCGCGCGGTCGAAATCCTGGAAGGCGTCCTCCACGCGGTCGAGTTCCATGAGCACCGTCCCGCGATTGTTGAAGGCAGGCGCATAATCGGGGCTGGCGGCGATCGCCTTCGCGAAATCGTCGAGCGCGTCCTCGTGACGCTGCTGACGCCATTTCGCGACGCCCCTGTCGTTGTAGATGCTGGCGTGACGGGTTTTCGGGAGGCCCGGATCGGCGAGAACCTCATCATAGAGCGCGACCGCCTGCTCGTAGCGCCCGCGCAGGATCGCCGCCGTCGCCTCCTGAAGCTTGAGCAGCGACTTGTCAGCCGCCGCCAGCGTGTCCGCCGGAGCCCACCAGGCATATGCCGCCACCGTGAGCGCCATCGCAAACGCCGATGCTGCCGAGCTCGAAACCATATCGTCTCCCGTTCATGATTTGGCGCACTTTAGCGTTTCCGCCTCGCCGTGGCCAGAAGGCACACGGTTCTCCTCGCAAAGACTTGTAACGCAACGGCTTGGCCTCTACCGTAGCGCCGCGGGAGACGGAGGGGGCCATGCTGGGCAAACACAGCCGCGCGCTTGCTGTTGCACTTGCTTCTTGCGCGGGCGTGATCATGGTTTCCGCCGGTCATGCGCAAAGGGTGGAGAACTGGCCGCAGACGCCGGCGCCATCGGAAGCCGCGCCCGTCGATGACAATCAGTATCTCGCGCCGCCGGAATGGTTCACGGTCACGCCCGAGGGCCCCCTCCACCCGGACGATCCGCGGAACAGGAACCGGCGCCGGACACAATCGGAGGGAAGCGGAACCCAGCAGGGCGAGACTGCCCCTCCGGCCTCGCCGCAACGGGCGCGGCCCGCGCGCGCAATCGCCCCGGCCGAAAGCGGCGAGACGGGTGGAGCGTCCGTGCGCACGCCACAAACATCGAGCGAGCACCGCGACTATCTGGCTACCTATCCGGATGTGCCGCCTTTGCCCGCGCGGAATGCGCTCGCCGCCCCGCCGCCGGTTCAGGAGGCCAAAACGGACACCGATCCTGAAATCGCGGCACAAACGAAGAGCCTGCTGATCCTCGCCTTCACCGGCACCCTGCCGACCGATCCTGGCGCAAGCGCGATCCGCAGCCTTATTGCATCCGATGGCCTGGCGGGTGTCCTCATCCGGCGCGAAAACGCGGTGACGGGTTCGCAGCTTGCCGAGCTTCTGAAAGCCCTGCGTCAGGCGGACAAAACGGGCCGCCTCATGGTCGTTGCGGCGGAAAGCGGCGGCCCGGAGAGCTACATCACCTTCACGCGCGCAAATTTGCCGTGGCCGTCGCAGCGCGAACTCGGCTCGCGCAATGACCCGCATTTCGCGCATCTCACCTACCAGCACCTTGCCGCGAGCCTGGCGCAGTTCGGCATTTCCGTGAACCTCGGGCCGGCGCTCGCGGCCAGCGCGGACGGGGCGGCGCATGCCAGCTTCGGGGACGACGCCCGCCATGTGGCAGCCTTCGCGCGCACCTTCGCTCTAGGCCACGCCGACGCCAATATCAGGGCCGTGCCGACGCTGAGCGCAGGTTCGCCGGGGGCGAAGACGGAGGATGCGCTGGGCATTCTCGCAGGCGACGGCGCCCTTGCGCTCGCGAGCCTGACCGGCGGCGAATCGCGCGGGCCGGACGGCTGGACGCTGCCGGCGCATATCGCATCGAAGGTGAGCGTCCGCTTTTGCGGGCCTTTCCCCGGGGGAGAGACGATCGGGGAGGACGTAGTCGCAGCGCTGAATGGCGGCTGTCATTTCCTCATCGTCGATGGCGGCGCTCAGTCCGTGCAGCAGCGTGACCGCGTCGTGACCGCCGTAGGCCATGCGGTCAGCGAGGGCAGGCTGAGCGGGGAGGTTCTGGACGAGGCGGCGCAGCGCGCAGCCGAGTTCCGGGGCGAGGCCCGCAGCGTGACGAACCAGGGGCGCGCCGCGTCGCGTTGACGGCCCTGCCCCGCCCTCCCACGGCTACTGCGTGAAGAGCTTGCCGCGCTTGTCGAGCCGCTGCATGACGCCGGGAATGAGATCGGGCATGTCGTCAGCGATCATGCCCGGCCCGAAGGCGTGGGCCAGTTCGCTGTGAACCCACACGGCTGCGGCGGCGGCATCGAAGGCGGCCATGCCCTGCGCGAGCAGGCCCGTCACCAGACCCGAGAGCACGTCCCCGCTGCCGGCCGTCGCAAGCCAGGGCGGCGCATTCTCGCTCACCGATGCGAGGCTGTCCGGCGCGGCCACAACCGTGTCCGGCCCCTTGAGGATGACGACCGCGCCGGAAATCTCGGCGGCGCGGCGCGCGCGGTCGAGCTTCGATCCGGTGTTATCGAGTTCGGGAAAGAGGCGGCTGAACTCCCCTTCATGCGGCGTGAGGATGACGGGCGTAGGCCGCGCCTTGATCTGATCGAACAGATAGGACGGCTCCTCGGAGAACGCGGTCAGCCCCTCGGCATCGACGACCGCCGTCGCCTCGCTCGCGAGCACCGCGGACACCTGATCGCGCACATCCGCTTCGCTCCCTGCGCCGGGACCGATGCACACGGCCGTGATGCGCGTATCGGACAGCACGTCCGAAAGCCCCTGGGCGCCGTCGAACGGAGCGAGCATGATCGCGGTCAGGTGCGCGGCGTTGATGTAGAACGCCGCCTTCGACGTGGCGACAGTGACGAGGCCGCTGCCGACCCGCAGGGCGGAGCGCGCCGCAAGCCGGGCCGCGCCCGTGCTTTCCATCGGCCCCGATACAACGATGGCATGGCCGCGGTCATACTTATGCCCGTCCACCTTGAGGCGCGGGAAATAGCGCAGCCAGAAATCGGGATCGTTCATGAAGGTGCGGGGCGCGATGTCGCCGAGGACCGAGGTCGGGATGCCGATATCGACCGCACGCACGTCGCCGCAATAAAGCTTGCCTGGCAGAAGCACGTGGCCCGTCTTGCGGCGGAAGAAGGTGACCGTCGCCTGCGCCTTGAAGGCGAGGCCGTGGACCGTGCCGCGCGTCGCGTCGATGCCCGTCGGCACATCCACGGCCACGACGGGCAAGCTGCGCGCGGTCACTTCCTCGATGATCTGCGCGGGAATGCCGTTGATCGCATCCCGCAGCCCAGTGCCGTAGATGGCATCGACAATGATCTGCGCCCCTTCGAGCGATTGCAGGGACATGGACTCGATCGCCTCGTCCCAGCGGCGGGCCATTTCCTTCGTGTCGCGCGAGAGTTCCTCCTGCCGCCCGAGAAGGGCAAGCCGCACCTGATAGCCCCGCTCCCGCAGATAGCGCGCCGCAACGAACCCGTCGCCGCCATTGTTGCCCGGTCCGCAGAGGACCGTCACGCGGCTGCCGCGCGGAAACCTTCGCACGACCTCTTCCGCGACGCCGCGTCCGGCGTTTTCCATCAACATCAGACTCGACGTGCCGGCCTCGATCGCGAGTTGCTCGGCCCGGCTCATTTCCTCGGCGGTGAGAATTTCGAGCAAAGGACTGCCTATATCGCTTGGCGCTGGTGGAGCTTCAGGCTTTCGTATAGCTGGGATGTCGTGAAAATGTAGCGGAAATTTGGGGGATCGGAGAAGAAATACCGCTTCCGGCCCGGAAGAGGCGCCACATGGCCGATGCGGCCGGCAGGGGTTCGGGACGCGGCGCGAGGCTCTGGGGCGGCCCGCCTGGCTCAGGCAGGCCACCGGATATCTTCACTCGGACTCTTTTTCAGTATCCTCTTTGTCCTGGGTCCTCTGCTGCTCTTGCTTCTCGTCCTGCTGTTGCTGCCAGCGCTGCTGCATTGCCATGCGCGCCTGCCCGCTCTGCTGGCGCTCGCCCTGTTGGGCCGTCCTCATGATAAGGCCTGAAGGGGGGTTGACGAGCATCATGACAGTCTCGCCTTCGTTCGTGGTAGCCTGAAGGAGGAAGGCGGCATCCACGATCTGCACATTCTGGAAGCCTGCCTGGCTGAGCTTCTGCCGGATCTTATTCTTGGCTTCGGACAGTTTCTGGCGCGCGCCCTCGCTCATCTGGGGGGATTGGCCGAACTGGCCCTGCTGGCCCGCCTGGCCCCAACGTTGCTGGCCATATTGCTGGGGCTGGCCCCACTGCTGCTGGCCGAACTGCTGCGGCTGCCCCCATTGCTGCTGACCATACTGCTGGGGCTGGCTCCACTGCTGGCCGTATTGTCCGGTCTGGCCCCAGCGCTGGCTCTGCTGACCGCCATACTGGCCGGTCTGTCCCCACTGAGGGCTCTGCTGGCCGCCATATTGCGTGCCGCCCCACTGCATCCGCGTGGTCTGGCCGGTCGGCTGCTGGCTCGAGTCCTGCTGGGTCTCAGCGTGAGCCGAGACCGCCATGAGCGCCCCGATTGCGGTGATGGCAATGCCTCTTTGAATGGACGCTGTAGACGTCATGCATCCTCTCCTCGTCGTTTGATTGCGCCTGAATTTGGTGCCCGCACATCAGGTCAAGGTTTGACCCTGCACCCGTGATCGTACTGACTTTGGGAGAATGCCTCCTGCCGGGAACAGTTCCGTTTTCCTGGTCTCTTTACTGACCGTGGTCCGGCCGAGAAATTACAAACTTCATGTTATTATTGTCAGTGCTGCAATTTTAGGCAGAAGTCACAGATCTTATCGGTGTGACACCGGCACGTCCGCCAATGTGCTCATTATTTGAGCGAACGCCTATTATCAAGGCAATAATTGGAAAGCATGGCGCTACAGGGTACCGCCCTAAGGCGCGATACCCCTGAAATCCATGAAGAAATCCTTTCCGAAGCAGGTTGGCACGGGTTCTGCACATTCGCGGCGCGGGAATATTCCGAGTTCACCGGATAGGCCCTGTTGGGAGGACGTGCTGATCGATGAAAAAAATCGAAGCCATCATCAAGCCATTCAAGCTCGACGAAGTGAAGGAAGCCCTTCAGGAAATCGGATTGCAGGGCATCACCGTGACGGAAGCTAAGGGTTTCGGACGGCAGAAGGGGCACACCGAGCTTTATCGGGGCGCCGAATATGTTGTCGACTTCCTGCCCAAGGTTAAGATTGAAGTTGTCTTGCCGGACGACATGGTGGAAAAAGCGGTCGAAACGATCCAGAATTCCGCGAAGACCGGCCGCATCGGCGACGGAAAAATCTTCATCAGCCATATCGAGGACGCGATCCGGATCAGAACCGGGGAAACGGGCTCCGACGCGATTTAATCGACCACGTTCCGACTTCTCGCCTGCCCAAGCCTGCCTTCCCACAGCCCAGCGGCCTGCCCGCTCACATGCCTTCAACCAGCACGAGGGAGTACAATGACGAACGCCAGTGAAGTTGTTAAGCGTCTGAAGGACGAAGACATCAAGTTCGTGGATCTGCGCTTCACCGATCCGCGCGGGAAGCTTCAGCACGTCACCATGGAAACGAAGGAGATGGGCGAGGACGCCTTCGCCGACGGCATCATGTTCGACGGCTCGTCCATCGCCGGCTGGAAGGTCATCAACGAAAGCGACATGACGCTGATGCCCGACCCGGAAACGGCCCACATGGACCCGTTCTTCGCCCAGTCCACGATGGCCATCTTCTGCGACATTCTGGAGCCTTCGACGGGCGAGCGCTACGAGCGCGACCCGCGCGGCACGGCCCGCCTCGCCGAAGCCTACCTCGCGCAGACGGGCATCGGCGACAAATGCTATTTCGGCCCGGAAGCCGAATTCTTCATGTTCGACGACGTGCGCTTTTCGAGCGATCCGTACAACACGGGCTTCAAGCTCGATTCGACCGAACTGCCCTCCAACATGTCCACCGAATACGAGATGGGCAACCTCGGCCACCGTCCGCGCACAAAGGGCGGCTACTTCCCGGTTCCGCCGGTTGACAGCGCGCAGGACATCCGCTCCGAGATGCTGTCAACCATGTCGGCGATGGGCGTCGTCACCGAGAAGCATCACCACGAGGTGGGCGCGGCCCAGCACGAACTCGGCATCAAGTTCGGCCCGCTGACCCGCACCGCCGACGCGATGCAGATCTATAAGTATGTGGTCCACAACGTCGCGCAGTCCTACGGCAAGACGGCCACCTTCATGCCGAAGCCGATCTTCGGTGACAACGGCTCCGGCATGCACTGCCACCAGTCCATCTGGAAGGGCTCGGAGCCGGTTTTCGCGGGCAATCTCTATGCGGACCTTTCGGAGACGTGCCTCTTCTACATCGGCGGCATCCTGAAGCACGCGAAAGCGATCAACGCCTTCACAAACCCCACGACGAACTCCTACAAGCGTCTCGTGCCGGGCTATGAGGCGCCGGTGCTGCTCGCCTACTCGGCGCGCAACCGCTCCGCCTCGTGCCGCA
>CAZNAH010000096.1:0-1600 GCA_964570735.1 uncultured Hyphomicrobiaceae bacterium
GGAACGCGAATAGCGCGGATAGGTCATGAACCCGATCTGGTTGTTGACGATGAAGTGCAGCGAGCCGCCGGTCTTGTAGCCCTTCAGCTCCGACAGGCCGAAGCATTCCGCGACCACGCCCTGGCCCGCGAACGCCGCGTCGCCGTGGAGGAGCAGCGGCAGAACCTGCGTGCGGTCCTTGTCGTAGCGCTGATCCTGCTTCGCGCGGACCTTGCCGAGCACCACGGGATCGACGATTTCGAGGTGCGACGGGTTGGCGGTGAGCGACAGGTGGACCGTGTTGCCGTCGAATTCGCGGTCGGACGACACGCCCAGATGATATTTCACGTCGCCCGAGCCCTCGACGTCCTCCGGGTTGGCGGAGCCGCCCTTGAACTCGTGGAAGAGCGCCCGGAACGGCTTGCCCATGACGTTCGTCAGCACGTTCAGCCGGCCGCGATGGGGCATGCCGAGCACGATCTCCTTCACGCCGAGCTGCCCGCCGCGCTTGATGATCTGCTCCAGCGCGGGGATCATGGCCTCGCCGCCTTCGAGGCCGAACCGCTTGGTGCCGGTGTATTTCTTGTCGAGGAAGCGCTCGAACGTCTCGCCGTGTATCAGTTTCGAGAGGATGGCGCGCTTGCCGGCCTCGGTGAACTCGATGTCCTTGTCCGGCCCCTCGATGCGCTCCTGGATCCAGGCTTTCTGCTCCGGCACGGAGATGTGCATGAACTCATAGCCGATCGTGCCGCAATAGGTCTTGCGCAGGATCTCGATGATCTGGCGCAGGCTCGCGAATTCCATCCCGAGGACGTGATCGAGATAGATCTGTCGGTTGAGGTCGTCGGGCGTGAAGCCGTAGGTTGAGGGATCGAGTTCGGGGTGCTGCTTGCGCTCCGAAAGGCCGAGCGGGTCGAGATTAGCGAGCAGGTGGCCGTTCACGCGGTAGGCGCGGATCAGCATGAGCGCGCGCACCGAATCGCGCACGGCGCGCAGGCTCTGCTCGCCGCTGATCTCGAAGCTGTGCTCCTGGGCCTTCTGTGCGATCTTTTCGCCGATCGCCTGCTCCTGGGGCGCCCAGTCGGCGGCAAGCGCGCTGAGGAGATCACCGTCGCCGTCGAGCCCGTTCGGCTGGTCGGCACGGCGCCAGGACGGCCCGTTCGCTTCCGCGATGACCGCTTCCTTGCGGTCCTTCAGGTCGGTGAAGAAGGCGCGCCAATCGGCGCTCACCGAGCCCGGATTTTCCTGAAAGCGCTCATAAAGGTCTTCGATATAGGCCGCGTTCGCACCAAGCAGAAAAGAGGTGCGAGCAAAAATCTCGTTTTAGTCTTCCCGTCTCACGTCGATCACCGTTAAGGCCACAAGCGGATCGCCCGCTCAACCCCGATCCGCCCCGGCCTTTGCGCGGGCGGATCAGCCCCGCATCACGTCGACAAGCGTACTGCCCAGCGCCGCGGGGGACGGGGACACCGTGATCCCGGCGGAGCGCATGGCCTCGATCTTGTCGCCAGCCGAACCTTTACCACCCGCAATGATGGCGCCAGCATGGCCCATCCGGCGGCCCGGCGGCGCCGTCACGCCCGCGATGAAACCGACGACCGGCTTGCGCACGGGCGAGGCG
>CAZNAH010000096.1:1610-6818 GCA_964570735.1 uncultured Hyphomicrobiaceae bacterium
CCGCCTCCTCCTCCGCCGAGCCGCCGATCTCGCCGATCATGATGATGGCCTTCGTCTCCTCGTCGGCCAGCAGCATCTCCAGCACATCGATGAACTCGGTTCCCTTCACGGGATCGCCGCCGATGCCGATGCACGTCGATTGTCCAAGCCCCGCCATCGTCGTCTGATGGACTGCCTCATAGGTAAGCGTGCCGGACCGGGAGACAATACCAACCTGTCCGCGCTTGTGGATATGCCCCGGCATGATGCCGATCTTGCACTCGCCGGGGGTGATGACGCCCGGGCAGTTGGGGCCGATGAGCCGCGACTTCGAGCCGGACAGCGCGCGCTTCACCTTGACCATGTCGAGCACCGGGATGCCTTCCGTGATGGTGACGATGAGCGGGATTTCCGCGTCCACCGCTTCCAGGATGGCGTCGGCGGCGAACGGCGGCGGCACGTAGATGACGGTGGCGTTCGCGCCGGTCTTGTCCACGGCGTCCTGAACCGTGTCGAACACGGGCAGGCCGAGATGCTGGCTGCCGCCTTTGCCCGGCGTCACCCCGCCGACCATCTTCGTGCCATAGGCGATGGCCTGCTCCGTATGGAACGTGCCCTGGGCGCCGGTCAGGCCCTGGCAGATCACTTTGGTGTTCGCATCGACGAGAATGGCCATGGCCGCGGCGTCCTTCAGCTGATGGGTCTGGTGGGTTCGTGAAATCCGGTTGCGGGAGCGGCGTCGAGAAAAGGATTGACGACGCGCACCTCGCCGTAAAGCTGCCCGTCGTTCAAATCTTCGCTATAGAGGACCGGCGCGCCGAGCGCCTCCGCCGCCGCGAGGATGGCCGCGTCCCAATAGGAGATGCGGTAGCGGGCCGAAAGCGTGATCGCATATTTGACGAGCGCGATGTCGGTCGGGCAGCACGGCATCTCTTCCAGATGCTCGATCCATTCCAGCGCGGCCTCGCCCGACATGGCGTATTCGGCTTTGCGGCTGACGTTCACATAGAACTCCTGAAGGATCTGGGTCGAACAGCCGAACTGCGTGTTCTCGATCAAATCAATCGCCCTTGTCTTCTTTGCCAGATGCGCCGGGTTCCTGGAAACCGCGTAGAGCAGGATGTTCGTGTCGAGCAGGCATTCGACCTTCATAGGCGTCCTCGCGATTCCACGTCCAGTCGGGGCCGGGATCCCAGGTGGAGGTCCGGGCCAGTTCCGCGAGCGCCTTGCGGGCATTCGCCGCCCGGTCCTCATGGGCGGCGAGCCGGGTCAGATAGTCCCGGACCAGCCCGTTCACGGTGGTGTTGTGCTTGGCGGCGTATTTGCGCGCGGCGGACAACACCTCATCATCGATCGCCAGGGTGACGTTTTTCATGGCTCGCTCTCCATCGTTTAACACAGTTTATGTGTAACTGTGTCGAGCGTCAAGCCACTACACCGCACGCTGCCTGACCTGCGCCACGATTTTCTCCGCGGCGTCGGCCAGATTGTCGGCTGGGATCACCGCAAGCCCGGAATTGCGCAGGATCTCCTTGCCGAGCTCCACATTCGTGCCTTCGAGGCGCACCACCAGCGGCACTTTCAGCGCCATCTCGCGCGCGGCGGCGATGATGCCCTCGGCGATGATGTCGCAGCGCATGATGCCGCCGAAGATGTTGACGAGAATGCCCTGCACGTTCGGGTCCGACAGGATGATCTTGAAGGCTTCCGTCACCTTCTCCTTCGAGGCGCCGCCGCCCACATCGAGGAAATTCGCAGGCTCGGCCCCATAGAGCTTGATGATGTCCATGGTGGCCATGGCGAGGCCCGCGCCGTTCACGAGGCAGCCGATATTGCCGTCGAGCTTGACGTAGGAGAGATCATAGCGCGAGGCGAGCACTTCCGCCGGGTCTTCCTCGTCGAGGTCGCGCAGATTGACGATGTCGGGGTGGCGGTAAAGCGCGTTGCCGTCGAAATTCACCTTGGCGTCGAGGCAGATGAGGTCGCCTTTTTCCGTCACGATCAGCGGATTGATTTCAAGCAGGCTCATGTCCTTCTCGGTGAAGGCGCGGTAGAGGCTGCCGATCAGCTTCACGCATTGCTTGACCTGATCGCCTTCGAGACCCAGCGCGAAGGCGACCTTGCGGCCGTGGAACTGCGAATAGCCGCTCGCCGGGTCGATGGTGAGGGTGAGGATTTTCTCGGGCGTCTTGTGCGCCACCTCCTCGATATCCATGCCGCCCTCTGTGGAGGCGATGATGGCGATGCGCGAGCTGGCGCGGTCGATCACGAAGGAGAGGTAAAGCTCGCGCGCGATGGCCGCCCCTTCCTCGATGAGGAGGCGCTTGACCACACGGCCCGCCGGTCCCGTCTGCACCGTGACGAGGGTGTTCGTCAGCATCTGGTCCGCGAAGGTGCGGACGTCGTCGGGGGAGCGCGCGATGCGGACGCCGCCCTTGTCGCCGGCCTCCGGCTCTTTGAACTTGCCCTTGCCGCGCCCGCCCGCATGGATCTGGGCTTTCACGATGAAGACGGGGCCGCCGAGTTCCTTCGCGACGGAGACGGCCTCTTCCGGCGTGAAGGCGGGGCTACCGCGCAGAACCGGCACGCCGAAATCGCGCAAGAGCGCCTTCGCCTGATATTCGTGAATGTTCATGGCCCGCTCCTTGGGTCCTGGGCTGCGCCGTGGCGCGGATGGATGACGAAGCGCCCTGCCACAACATGGCGCGGGCGCGGGCGATCAGGGCGCCATATGCGCGAGGCCGGGCGCGATGCGGACGCACGCCTCGACGAGATTTTCCACCGCCTCGACGGAGCGCTTGAAGTCGATCCGCTCATGGGTGTTGAGCTCGATCTCGATGACGCGCTCGACGCCCTTGGCGCTGATCACGACCGGCACGCCGATGAACAGGCCCTTCACGCCGTACTCGCCGTTGAGATAGGCGGCGCAGGGCAGCACACGCTTCTTGTCCTTGAGATAGGATTCGGCCATCGCGATCGCGGACGCCGCCGGCGCATAGAAAGCCGAGCCGGTTTTCAGTAGCCCCACGATCTCGGCGCCGCCGTCCCGCGTGCGCTGGACAATCTCGTTCAGCCGTTCGTGGGTGAGCCAGCGCATCTTGATGAGGTCGGGCAGCGGAATGCCCGCGACCGTCGTGTAGCGCACCATCGGCACCATCGTGTCGCCATGCCCGCCGAGCACGAAAGCCGACACATCCTCGACGGACACATCGAATTCCTGCGACAGGAAATAGCGGAAGCGCGCGCTGTCGAGAACGCCTGCCATGCCGACGACCTGGTTCTTCGGCAGACCCGTGACCCGGTGCAGCGCCCAGACCATCGCATCGAGCGGATTGGTGATGCAGATCACGAAGGCGTCGGGCGCGTATTTCTTGATGCCGGAGCCGACCTGCTCCATGACCTTCAGGTTGATTTCCAGGAGATCATCGCGGCTCATGCCGGGCTTGCGCGGCACGCCGGCGGTCACGATGATGACGTCCGCGCCCTTGATATCGGCATAATCGTTGACGCCGCGCAGCGCGCAGTCGAAGCCGTCCACGGGTGAGGATTCCGCGATGTCGAGCGCCTTGCCCTGCGGCATGCCTTCCAGGATGTCGAACAGCACCACATCGCCCAGTTCCTTGAGGCCGATCATGTGGGCGAGGGTGCCGCCGATCATTCCTGCGCCGATCAGCGCAATTTTAGGGCGCGCCATGGCCGTCTCCTTGTCCGTGTGATGTTCAGAAAGAGTGAAGGCGAAATTTTTATACCGTTAACCTTGCGCAGTTGGTTACTCGCATTTTCGCTGCACCGCAAGATGGCCGAAAGGCGGGCGAAGATCCCCCCGCGCCGCTACGGGAAGATGCTCGCTGTCAGGCTGCGCCAGGCTTGCGCCTTCTTCTCCGCTTCCTCCCTTTGCGCGGGCTGGAGCCCGGCCAGGAACAGGTCCATCTTGCCGTCGGAGGCCCCCGCCGCGCGGCCGATGAGGTGCCATTTCGCGGCCTCGACCGGATCCTGTGCCACGCCGAAGCCGAACGCATAGGCGCGGGCGAGGCGGTTCTGCGCGATCGGATTGCCCTTCTCGGCGGCGGCGCGGATCAGCGAGACGGCGCGCTCCTCATCCTTCGGCATGCCCCGGCCGTTCGCCAGCATCACGCCGAGTTCGAGCTGCGCATCCGTCAGCCCCGTGGCGGCGGCCTTGGCGATCCATTCCGCCGCTTTCGCATCGTCTTTCGGCACGCCGCGGCCTGCCGCATAAAAAGCTCCGAGGTCGTATTGGGCTTGCGGATGATCCTTCTCGGCGGCCTTCCTCAGCCATTCGGCGGCCTTGGCGAAGTCCTGCGGTCTCGCGTCGCCCGTGGCATAGACGAGCGCGAGGTTATAGGCGCCGAGCACATGCCCCTGGTTTGCGGCGGCCTCGAAGAAGTCGGCGGCCTTCGCTGCATCCTTCTTCACGCCGCGGCCCTCCGCCAGAAGCAGGCCGAGCTGGAACTGCCCGTGCATGTCGCCCGCGCCTGCCGCGCGCGTGAACCATTCGGCTGCCTTCGCGTCGTCCTGCGCAACGCCGAGCCCGCGCAGATACATCTGCCCGATCAGCGTGTTCGCCTGTTTCTCGCCCCGTTGCGCCGCAGCGAGCGCGAGCTTCATCGCCTCGTCGTAGCGCCCGGCGTCATAAGCCGCGAAGGCGGGGTCCGGCTGCGTGGGCGGGAGCGCCGGCTGCGCAGGCGTCTGCGTCGCCCCCCAGCCCGCTTGTGCTGCGGGTTTCTCGCTGGGCTTTCTGACCTGAACCTGCGCGTAGGTCGCGGTGCCGGAGAGCAGCCCGGCCGTCAGGGCCGCGATCAGGAAGGCGATATGATTGCGGGCCATGTTTTCCTCTCTGTCCGGTTCTCAGTCGCGCGTCTGGCTGGCAAGGCCGCGTTCGCGGGCCGCGTTGAGGCTTTCACCGGCCGCTCCGGCCTCCCGGACCATGACGAAATCCGCCCGGCTGGCTGCAAGGACATCATCGGAGGGGATGCCGGGGCAGATCAGCGCGACCGGGATTTCCGTCACCTCACTCCACCAGGATGACAAATCGATGGCCGCGCCGGGATCGTCCGCATCGAGCGGGAAGGCCACGTAGTCCGCGCCGCCTTCGCCCGCCACCATGGCGTCATGGCGCGAGCGGCCGCACGATGCGCCGATCACGGCCGCAGAACCGAGCCGCGCGCGGGCTTTCGCGACATCGCCCGCATGGCCGAGATGCACGCCCGA
>CAZNAH010000096.1:6828-11183 GCA_964570735.1 uncultured Hyphomicrobiaceae bacterium
TCGGCCAGGGTGGGTTCGGCCTTGAGGACATGGAGCGCCATGCGTTCCGCGCTGTCCGCATCGTCCAGGCAGAGGAGCGCAAGGTCTGCTCCACGGGCCGCCTCGGCGAGGCGCGGCACAGCGGGCGTGATCTCGCTCAGAACGAGGGCGGCGGGCCGGAAAGACGCGATCAGCTCCGGGAAACGGTCCGCCCAAGCCTGTTGCAGGGAGGCCGGGATGACCGTGATGAGCTGGCAGGGTCTTTCCGCGCCGTCCTCGTGCATCGCCTAGAGCAGCTTGCCCATCGCCACGGCGGTATCGCACATGCGGCAGGAGAAACCCCACTCATTATCGTACCAGGACAGGACGCGCACGAGGCGGCCGTTCACCATCTGCGTCTGCGTTGCATCGAAGTTCGACGAATAGGGGTTGTGGTTGAAATCGACCGAGACGAGCGGCTCCTTCACCACGGACAGAACGCCCTTCAGTTCCTGCTCGGCCGCGCGCTCCATGGCGGTGTTGATTTCCTCGACGCTCGTCTCGCGCTGGGGCACGAAGGTCAGGTCGATCATCGAGACGTTCGGCGTGGGCACGCGGATCGCGGTGCCGTCGAGGCGTCCCGCGAGTTCGGGCAGCACGAGCCCGACCGCGACGGCGGCGCCCGTCGTGGTCGGGATCATCGAGACGGCGGCGGCGCGCGCGCGGCGCAGGTCCTTGTGGGGCAGGTCGAGAATGCGCTGGTCGTTCGTGTAGGCGTGAACGGTGGTCATGTGGCCCTGGGCCAGCCCGCAAAGGTCGTTGATGACCTTGGCGACGGGCGCGAGGCAGTTCGTCGTGCACGAGGCGTTCGAGACGACCTGATGGCCGGGTTCCAGCCGGTCATGGTTCACGCCATAGACCACGGTCAGGTCGGCGCCTTTCGACGGGGCCGAGACGAGCACCTTGCGCGCGCCGGATTGCAGATGCACGGCGGCCTTGTCGCGGTCCGAGAACACGCCGGTGCACTCCATGACGACATCCACGCCGAGATCGCGCCAGGGCAGCTTCGTCGGGTCTTTCTCGTTCAGGACGCGGATCGGCCCGAAGCCGGCATCGATCGAGTTTTCGGTCGTGCGCACCTCGCCGCGGAACGGCCCGTGCACGGAATCATATTTGAAGAGATGAGCGTTCGTCTCGACGTCGGTGAGGTCGTTGATCGCGACGACGGTCAAGTCGCGGCGGTCGTTCTCGGCGATCGCGCGAAGCACATTACGGCCAATCCGGCCGAAGCCGTTGATAGCTATTCTGACGCTCATATGGGTGCCTTCCAGTGTGAACGGGCCGCGAGCGCGGCTTTTTGATTTTTCACTCGGTAATGGTGGAGGCTACCACAAAAGGCAAGTCCGTTCACCGCATCGAAGCGCCGCGGAGGCAGGCTCGCGCCGCGCCGGGTCAGGCGCCCGTCGCGGGCTGCGGCTCACGCGGGTAGCTCGGCTGGGGCGGAGCGACCTGGACCGCCTGCCTTGCTCCGGGCTCGCCGGGGCGGGCGAGGGCGTTCGACATCACTTCCGGGGCGAGCGCGCCCAGCGAGACGTAAATCTTGAGGAGATCGTCCACCTTCATCTCCGGAACGGCCGTCACCGACTGCTCGGGCACGAGGACGAGGCCGCCCGACATGGGGATCGGCGCGGTCGGCAGATAGACGAGCCGGCGGCGCTCGCCTGTCACGAGATAGATTTGCGGGCTCGCAAGAAGGGCCAGCACATCCACGCCCTTGTCGCCGCCGAAGCGGCAGGAGACCACGCTCATGCCGGACAGATCGCCCGCGCCGCCGCGATCCGTGGCGAGCCGCACGACGCGCGACACCGGATTGTAGATCGAGCGGATGACGGGCACGCGCGAGAACAGGCGGTCGAGGTAGTTCTGGATGATGGATTTCGCCTGGGTCTTCACGATGAGGCCCAGCAGCCAGATGCCCACGAGCGCGATCGCGACGCCAAGCCAGAACGACAGGATGGCCTGCTCCGGCCCGAGAATGTATCCGCCCCCGATTTGCAGCAGTCCGCCGAGGAAAGTGCCCGGACCCAGCGCGCTGCGAATGAAGTCGATGATCCACGCCATGATGACCACGGTGAGGACAACAGGCAGAAGGAAGAGGAGACCGGCCAGGAAAGAGCCGAGCACGCTCGTGCGCCAGAAGCGGGAAAGAATGTCGAGCATCGGGACAACTCCATTTCGGTCTGCGGTCGCGCGGCAGGGCAGCGTAATGCAATAACTGTACCTGAACCGAATGGAAACGTGATGACGGAAATTCGGGGAAATTAGAAGCGGTGAACGGCCTTCGCGGCGCGGAATGTGTTCGCATAGGCCGCGACGCTGGCGCCGATCGGGGTCGAATAGCCGCCGCCGATCGCCACGCTCACAGGGATGCCGCTCGCCGCGCAAGCCTCGAACACCATCCGGTCGCGCACTTCGAGGCCCTCGTGCGTCATATCGAGATGGCCCAGACTGTCGAGGCGGAGCGGGTCCACGCCTGCCTGATACAGCACGAGGTCCGGGCGAAAATCGATGATAGCGGGAAGCGCGTCGGCCAGCCGGCGCAGATAGTCCGCATCGCCGAGACCGGCTTCGAGCGGAACGGCAAGGTGCGGTTCCACCTTGCGGAAGGGGAAGTTCCTCTCGCAATACATGTCGAGGATGAGCACGCCCGGCTCATCGCGAAGGATCGCGGCGTTGCCGTCGCCCTGGTGCACGTCGAGGTCGATGATGGCGACGCGCTCCGCCCATCCGTCGCGCAGCGCCTTCAGGGCCACGATCGCGAGATCGTTGAAGACGCAGTAGCCCGCGCCGAAAGCGGCATGCGCGTGATGCGTTCCGCCAGCGAGCTGGCCCGAAAAGCCGGTCGCGAGAGCCTGCCGTGCCGCGGCGATGGCCCCGCCCGCGGTCGCGAGCGCGCGCCGTGCGAGGAACGGCGTCCATGGAAGGCCGATCCGGCGTTCATCGGATGAGGACAACGTGCCTTCCAGCACCGCACGCACGTAATTGGGAGTGTGAGCCGCCTCGATATCCGCCCTCTCGGCGAGCGGCGACACAACCAAGCTTTCCTGTCGGACGATGCCGTCGGCCAGAAGGCTTTGCCGGAGAAGGCCGTATTTATGGCCGGGGAAGCGGTGCCCCTCCGGCAGTGGAATATTGAACAGATCCGAATAGAACAGCGCCATGCGGTCGCGGCCTAAGCCCTATGCGCGAGGCCGGTGCACGCCTGGCTTGGCTGTCTCAGTCGCAGATCAGCGGACGGTAGCACCTCCGCTCCGGCGCAGGGCAGATGTAGTCGCCATAGCGGTTTTCGTAGCAATCGCGCTCGACGACGTCGCAAACCCGGCGTCCGCGATAGCATTCACGGCCTGCGCGGCGATGTTCGGCTTCCGCTGCGCCGATGATGCCGAGGCCAATGATGCCGGCTGCAACGCCCGCGGCGAACGCGGCGCCGCGCCCTTTGCGCGCTTCGGCCGTCTGGGTATTGGCCGCGACAACTGCCGCCGAAAGGCAGAGCGCGAGGATCAGTCTGGAAATGGTCTTCATGGGTGCTCCCCCAACGTCATGATGGTGAGTGTACTACAACTCCCGCATAAAAAGTGTGAATGGATTGTGTTGAACTGAGGATGAACGAAATGTCACGCTGAAGCCGACATTAAAGCAGGCGCAACTCTGCGAGTTCGCGTCTCATGGCCGCAGGAATGTCGTCCGTGGCCTGCGCCTCCCCTGACGCGAGATCGCGGGGCGCGTCCGCTTGGTCGAGATAGCGCCAGCCCTGGAACGGGCGGCGCGGCTGGCGCTCCGTCGCGACGAGTTCCGGGTCGAGGATCAGGGCGCATCGCGGGATGCCGTCCTCTTCCTTGACCTCGCGGAAACCGAGCAGCCTCTGGCGCACCTGCACCACGCCTTTGATGACCCAGTAGAGCGAACTGTCCGCCGTGAAGCCCGGGCGGCGCGGGGTCTGCCGCGTGACATGGACCAGTTCCGGCGA
Source organism: uncultured Hyphomicrobiaceae bacterium (assembly GCA_964570735.1). GTDB lineage: Bacteria > Pseudomonadota > Alphaproteobacteria > Rhizobiales > Rhodomicrobiaceae > CAZNAH01. Next base: position 10,814 of record CAZNAH010000096.1, read on the forward strand.
AAGCCGCAACCTGCCGCGCTGCCAGACCGCGAGGTCCTCGATGTTGTCAGCGCCCACGCAGAGCTTTATGAGATGGAGCGCCATGCGCCCTCCGCCGCAAACCACACATCGCGGCACTATAAAGGAGCTGCGGCTCCGAGGCTCCAGCCTCTCCGGAGAATGCCAACAAAAAAAGCCGGCGCCAGTGGAGCGAATTTGACATTTGATCCCCGCCTGCAGCGAGCGCCCTTTCAAATGTCAAATTCAAACGCTCCACAGGAACCACTAGGCCGGCTTTTTCCACGAGGCTGGGCGATGATTAGGAGACCGCGCTCAATTCCCGCGTGCCATCGTCATCCTCCGCAAACAGCAGCCTCACGCCGAGATAGCG
>CAZNAH010000097.1:0-11147 GCA_964570735.1 uncultured Hyphomicrobiaceae bacterium
ATGGTCGCGCGCGATGATAATGTAGGGAAAGGGCTTGGCGTCCCGGGGGAGCACGTTGTAGCGCGGCTTGAAGCGTTTGATGAGGTTCGCTTCGAGAAGCAGCGCCTCGGCCTCGGTGGCCGTGTTGACGAACTCCATCGCGGCGGTCGATGCGATCATCCGGGCGATGCGGTTGGAATGCCCGCCGAGCCGCGAATAATTCTGCACCCGCGCCTTCAGGTTGCGCGCCTTGCCCACATAGATGACGTCGCCCCTGTCATCGAGCATGCGGTAGACGCCGGGGCCGGTGCCGAGATGCCTGACATAGCCCGCGATGATATGCGGACCGCTGTCGCGCACAGCGGCCGCGCCATCCTGATCCGCCGCGGGGTCGGCAGCATCATCCTCCGGTCTGAATACAGCGTCGCTATCGGCCATGCCGCTTATGTAACGCGGATATCCGGCGTTTGCCACAGCAGGTGCTGGCCGCCGTCGAGTGCGATCATCTGCCCGGTCATCGCGGGGGCGCGCAGGATGAACTGCACGGCGTCCGCGATCTCCTCGGGCGTCGTGCCATGGCCGAGCGGCATGGCGGACCACTCATGAGCGAAGTCTTCCTCGGACTGATGGATGCTGCGCAGGACCGGCCCCGGCCCGATGGCGTTCACGCGGATGCGGGGGCTGAGCGCTTGCGCCATGGTGCGGGTGGCGCTCCACAGCGCAGCCTTGCTGACGCTGTAGGAGAAAAAGAGCGGATTGGGACGCAGCACGCGCTGGTCGATGATGTTGATGATGTTGCCGGTCCTGCCGGCGGGAAGCGCGGCCGCGAAGGCTTGCCCGAGAAAGACAGGCGCACGCAGATTGACCGCCATGTGCGCATCCCAGGTGTCGGCGGACATCCCGGCGAAACCGTCATCCGCGAACAGCGAGGCGTTGTTGACGAGGCATTCGACGGGGCCAAACCGGGCCGCGACATCGGCCATGAGGCGCGCCGGGGCATCGGGCGCTTGCAGAGCCATGGGGAAGACATCCACCTGCCCCCCAGAAGCCGCGATCTCACCGGCCAAGGCTTTCGCCTCATGCACGGATTGGTTGCAGTGAAGGGCGGCGCGCCACCCATCTGCGGCGAGCCTCAGGGCAATCGCGCGCCCGATCCTAAGGGCCGCGCCCGTGATCAGCGCGGTTTTCATGGCCGTCCTTTCGCATGCTCTCATTTTTCCACAACCCTAAGGCGAAAAAATGCAAAAACTCGCGCAAAAGCGGTTGCAATTTGTGCCTACCCGTCATAGTTGTATTTCCAGCGAGGCGCTAGTGAAACGCGAAGCTAGACATCCGGTCTTATGGATAGCTGGCCGAGCGCAAACAACATCGAAGCCCATGCCCAGAGGTGGAGATGCAACGCTGAGCTGAATGCGATGACCATCGTGAGCCTCCACGCCCAGGCGGTTGCGATGGTAATCCCTCTCAAGTGCCCAGACGGCCGGACCCCTGCCCCACCCGGGTCCGGCCAACACTTCGCTCACAGCACTCTGTACTCCAAGCCGTATATGCAGGCCAACCCGGGCTGGATCACGCCCCATGCTTCGCGGCAAGTGGCGCAGTCGGAGCGCGGCGAAAAGCGTTGCAGCTACAACGCCAGGTGCGTAAACCCAAAAAGCAAGCTAAACTAAAGGCGAAAGGCCGCCGCAACGGCGCGGACCGGCCTTCGCAAGCGCTCGACAAAGAAGGCGTCCTTTCAGGGCGGAATGCCTGGGCAATCCGAGTTCATGGTCAGTCACTGGGTCGTCATATCCTCGGCTTTCGCCTATATCGGGCTTCTGTTTGCCATCGCCTATTTCGGAGATCGCTACTGGCGGCATAAGCTCTCGCCGCGCGGCCGTCCGACAATCTACGCGCTGACCCTCGCGGTCTATTGCACGTCCTGGACCTTCTTCGGCAGCATCGGCCTCTCGGCCGCGACCGGCCTTGATTTCCTCGCGGTTTATATCGGCCCCATCGTCGCCTTCGTCTTCGCGCGGCCCCTGCTGCGCCGCATCATAAGGCTCAGCAAGGCCCAGAACATCACCTCCATCGCAGATTTCATCGCCGCGCGCTACGGCAAGAACCCGTCTGTCGCGGCTGTCGTCACCATCATCGCCGTCATCGGCGGGCTGCCCTATATCGCGCTGCAACTCAAGGCGGTTTCCCAATCGGTGACGACCGTGCTGGGGCGCTCACCGTCAGACCCGGCCGCCTTTGCGGACTTGCCCTTCGGCGACCTGACGCTGATCGTCGCGCTGACGATGGGCGCGTTCGCGATCCTGTTCGGCGCCCGCCACAGCGACGCAACGGAACATCAGGACGGGCTGATGCTGGCCATCGCGGTCGAATCCGCCGTCAAGGTCGTCGCGTTCCTAGCGGTCGGCGCATTCATCACTTTCGGCCTGATGGGCGGCATCGGGCCGCTGATCGAACGGGCGGGCGCGGACCCCTATATCTCCGACCTCTATACGCGCGGCTTCCACGGCGGAACCCTGTTCACCGTCACCTTCCTGAGCTTCGTGTGCATTTTTCTGCTCGACCGGCAGTTCCACGTCACCGTCGTCGAGAACAATTCCGACGAGGAGGTGAAGCGGGCGGGGTGGCTCTTTCCGCTCTATCTCGTCGCGATCAACCTGTTCGTCGTGCCGGTCGCGATCGCGGGGCTCTTGACCTTCCCTCAGGGCAGCGTGGACGGCGACATGTATCTGCTCGCCCTGCCGCTCCAGGCGGGGTCGGAGTTCTTCACGCTGGTTGCGTTTCTGGGCGGGCTTTCGGCGGCGACCGCGATGGTGATCGTCGCGACGGTCGCGCTTTCCATCATGGTCTGCAACGACCTCGTCATGCCCCTGCTTCTCCAGCGCCGCACCGTTGGCGTCGAAGACCGCGAGGATATGGGGCAGTTCCTGCTGCATGTGCGGCGCAGCGCGATCCTCGTCATCCTGCTGCTGGCTTACGGCTTTTATGCGCTCGTGGGGAATTCCTACGGGCTCGCGTCTATCGGGCTTTTGTCGTTCGTGGCGATCGCGCAGTTCGCGCCGGCCTTCTTCGGCGGGCTGATCTGGCGGCGGGCGACCGCGCGCGGCGCGATCGCAGGCATCCTCGCCGGGTTCGCCGTGTGGGCCTATACGCTGCTTCTGCCCTATTTCGCGAAATCGGGCGTGATCGACCCGGCGATCCTGGCGGACGGTCCATTCGGTTTCAGCGTGCTGCGTCCGCAGATGCTGTTCTACACGAACTTCGACCCGCTCACCCATGGCGTGGTCTGGAGCATGTTCTTCAACATCCTCGCGTTTGTGATGGTGTCTCTCGTCCGCCCGCCCGTGCCGATCGAGCGCCTGCAAGCCAATGTCTTCGTCGAGGAAGGGCCGCCGCGCTACGCCGCGCAGTCGTTCCGCCCGTCCCGCGCGAGCGTCAGCGTGGGCGAGCTGATCGCCACCGTCTCGCGCTATCTCGGCGCCGAACGCACCGAGCGCTCCTTCGCGGACTTTGCGCTCAGCCGGGGCGGGCCGCTCGACCCGAAGGCCGAGGCCGACATCCACACCATAAGGTTCACCGAAAATCTGCTGGCGAGCGCCATCGGCGCAGCGTCGTCGCGGCTCGTGCTGTCGCTCACGCTGAAGCGCCGGCATGTGGGCGTGAACTCGGCGCTCAAGCTGCTGGACGACGCCTCGGAGGCCCTGCAATACAACCGCGATCTCCTGCAAACCGCGCTCGACCACGTCCGGCAGGGCATCGCCGTGTTCGACAAGGATATGCGGCTCATCTGCTGGAACCGGCAGTTTCGTGAAATCCTCGCCCTGCCCCCGCAACTCGGGCGCTTCGGCATCCCCCTCGACCAAATCATCCGGCACCTTGCGCAGCGCACGAGCACCGACCGGCGCGCCATCGAAGAGCGCGTCACCGACCGAATCACGAAATATGTCGTCAGCATGGAGACGTTCCACGAGCGGCTGACGAGCGGCCGCGTCGTGGAAGTGCGCACAAATGCCCTGCCGCAGGGCGGCATCGTGGTGACCTACATGGACATCACCGAGCAGGTCTCCGCGTCCGAAGCGCTCGCCAGCGCGAAGGAGGAACTGGAGCGCCGCGTCGCCGAGCGCACGGCCGAACTCACCGCCGTCAACCGGGAACTCGAAGTCGCAAAGGCGAAGGCCGACGAGGCGAACCTTGGCAAGACGCGCTTCCTCGCCGCCGCCAGCCACGACATCCTGCAACCGCTCAACGCCGCGCGGCTCTACACGACCAGCCTGACGGAACAGGTGCGCGGCGGCGAGTTGCAGCGCCTCGCGACGAACATCGACGCCTCGCTCGAATCGGTCGAGGAAATCCTGAACGCGCTGCTCGACATCTCCCGCCTCGATACCGGCGCGATGCGGGCCGAGCCCAGCATTTTTCCCATCAATGAACTCTTCCATCAGCTCAAGGTGGAGTTCGATCCGATGGCGCGCGCGCGCGGGCTGGAGTTCAGCGTCATGCCGTCCGCGCTTCATGTGCGCTCGGACCGCCGGCTTCTGCGGCGCGTGCTTCAGAACCTCGTCTCGAACGGTCTGAAATATACCGACGAGGGCGGGGTCGTGCTCGGCTGCCGGCGCCGGGGCCGCCGCGTCCTCGTGCAGGTGCATGATACGGGGCCGGGCATTCCGCCCGAGCAGCACGCCACGATCTTCAAGGAGTTCAAGCGGCTCGACGCCCATTCGCGCGCGGTGCCGGGCCTCGGGCTCGGCCTGTCCATCGTGGAGCGCATGTGCCGGGTGCTCGATCACCCGCTCAGCCTGTCGTCGCGGCCCGGCCACGGCTCGACCTTCACGGTTTCCCTGCCGCTCGCGAAATGGTCGGACATGCCCGCCGCGCCGCGCTATCTCGCGCGCAGTTCCGCCTATGGCGACATGCGGGGCTGCCTCGTCCTGTGCATCGACAACGACAGGGCGATCCTCGAAGGGATGCACGCGCTTCTGACCGGCTGGAACTGCCTCGTGATGACCGCCGCCAATGCGCGCGAAGCGCTCCAGCAGATCAAGCCAGGCCCCATTCTGCCGGACGTCGTGCTGACCGATTATCACCTCGAAACGGAAAGCGGGATCGACGCCATCGGAGCGCTCAACGAGGCACTGCAAACGGCGCTGCCCGCGGCGCTGATCACAGCGGATCGTTCGCCCGAAGTGCGCGCCGCGGCCGCCGAGCACGGTCTGCCTCTGCTGCACAAGCCCCTGAAGCCGGCCGCGCTCAGGGCGCTTCTGTCCCAGCTCGTCGTGCAGCGGACCGCGGCGGAGTGATCGCGCGCATCAGGATGCGGGCTTCAGGAGATCAAGCCCTTCCACATTGGCGATCTTGTTGACCGCGATGACGGCCTGCGTCCGGCTGTCCACACCGAGCTTTTGGAGGATCGCCGAGACATGCGCCTTCACCGTCGCCTCGGACACGCCGAGTTCATAGGCGATCTGCTTGTTGAGCAGCCCCTCGCCGAGCATGGTCAGCACGCGCACCTGCTGGGGCGTGAGCGTCGCGAGGCGGGAGGTGAGTTCTGGCAGGTCCTGGGCGGTCTCATCGTTGATGTTCACATTCGGCGGCGACCAGATGCCCCCCTTCAGGACGACGGCGACCGCCTCGCGGATCTGCTCGACCGGCGACGATTTGGGCACGAAGCCCGCCGCACCGAGGTCGAGGCACCGGCGGATCACGGCCGGATTATCCGTCGCCGATACGATGATGACGGGGATATGCGGGCTATGGCTGCGCAGATAGATCAGCCCGGTCAGGCCGGTCGCGGATGTTTCATTGCGGTCACCGGGCATCTTGAGGTCGAGCAGGACGAGGTCGGCTTCATGCGGCGCAGCCATGTGATCGAGAAGCTGGTCGAGCGAGCCCAGCTCCGTGATCGAAAGATCCGGAAACGCGCCGAGAAGGGTCTGCTTCAAGGCATCCCGGAAGAGCGGATGATCGTCCGCAATTATGACATGAAAGGCCGTCATGAGCGTTCCAACGTAACCGGCTTCACGCTACCGATTCCGGTCGGCGTGGCCTGCGTACAATGCATTAAAAAGCCATGCTTTTTCCACTTTCGCAAGAAACAGGCTTCTCGAACCTCATTTTCGCGATCCCGGCATGGCTCTCCGCTCCACTTTATTTATGAAGACCAAAGGAGCCGTGAATGGCCGACGAGGAAATGAAACAAGCCTATTGGCGCAGAACGATGCGCCTGGCGCTGTTCACCGTGCTGATGATCCTCGCGCTCGTCGCGCTGCTGCCTCTGCTGGCTCCCTACCTTAACGGATACCGCTTCCTGCGCTTCCCCCTCGGCTTCTTCCTCGCGACCCATATCGGCGTTGTTGTTTGCGTCATAGTTGTCTATTGGTTTCTCGGCGCGCAGGAGCGCACGGACCGCCGCTATAACATGACCATTCAATTCTGACGCTACCGACAGCCCGCCCGCATGACGCTGAACTACAGCACGCCGGTCGTAAACCCTCGCCTGGGGGCGAGCTTCGCGATCTTCGCAAGCTCCTATCTGTGCCTCGTGCTGATGCTCGTCATCATGGAGCAGCTCGGCCTCGCACGGGCCACCATCGGCCAGCTCATCGTCGTGATGCCGGCGCTGTTCTATGTCGCGATCGGCTTCATGACGCGCACGATCAGCCTGGATGACTTCTTCCTGTCCGGGCAGCGGGTGCCTGCGCTCTACAACGGCATGGCTCTCATCGCGATGGTCTTCGGCGGCAGCATGCTGCTCGGCTCCATCGGGGCGATCTTCCTCGCGGGCTTCGACGCGGTGGCGCTCCCGCTCGGCTGCCTCGCCGGGCTGGCGCTGATGGCCGTGCTGTTCGCGCCGTTCCTGCGCAAGGCCGGGGCCTACACCCTGCCCGGCTTCTTGTGGCTGCGCTTCGGGCGCTCCACGGTGCGGCCCGTCGCGGCGTTGCTCATGCTCGTGCCGTGCGGGTTGATCCTCGCCGCCGAAATCACGCTGGGGGCGAAGATCGCATCCGCCTTCCTGCCGCCGCCGAGCGCGTTCGGCATCGATATCCCCGCCGCGCTCTTCTTCCCTTCGCTCGCCTTCGGTGCGATTTTTCTCATCGTGTTCTTCGGCGGGATGCGCTCCCTGACATGGACGCAGTGCGCGCAATTCATTGTGGTGCTCGGCATCCTCGTCCCTGTCGTAATGGTCTCGATCGCGCGGACCAACCTGCCCTTCCCGCAACTGACCTATGGCGGACAGCTCGAACGGCTGAATGTCGAGGAAGCCGCGAAGGGGCTGAACGCCATCAACCCCGAGACCCTGAGCGAGAGCCTGCCCGGCACCACAGCACAGCCTTTGCAGAAGCCGACGGAGCGCGCCTTCACCGCCTTCGCGCCCGCGCAGTTCCTCATGCTCGTGCTGTGCATCGCAGCCGGCGTCGCGGCGCATCCGGCTTTCCTTGCGAGGCTGAGCACAACACCGACCATTCCGGCGGTGCGGAAATCCTTCCGATGGGCGCTCTTGCTCTCCGCGCTCGTCGTCATCACCATCCCGGCCTACGCCATCTTCGCCAAAGCGCTGATCGTCGAGGATCTGCTCGGCGCGACCGCCTCCCAGATGCCGCGATGGGGCCAGACGCTCCAGCAGCTCGGCTTCCTCACCGTCGCGAACAATCCCTTCGATCCGCTGTCCGGCCCGGCGCGGCTCGCCTTCGAGCGCGATGAGATCGCCTTCGTGCTGCCGGTGGCGGGCGAGCTTCCGCATGTGCTGCTCGGCCTCACCGCCGCCTCGGCCATTGCGGCGATCGCGGCATCGGCGGGCGGGCAGCTACTCGCGATCGGCAACGCCGTCAGCGACGACCTCTACCGCGCCAGCCTGCACAATTCGGCCTCGCCCGCGCGGCGGCTGATGATCTCGCGCTTCACGATGCTGGGCGCAGGCATCGTGACGGTGATGATGGCGCAAGGCAGCGATGGCGATCCCCTGCGCATGGTGCTCTGGGCGCTCTCGCTTTCGGGGGGAACGTTCTTCGCGGTGCTCGTGCTCGCGATCTGGTGGCGGCGCCTGTCGCATGCGGGCGCGCTCGCCGGCCTTTTCACCGGGTTCGCCACGACGGCCGCCATCATCATGCAGAGCGGCAGCGAGCCGCTGATGTTCGGCGTGGACGGCCTCACGGCTTCCGCGATCGGCATTCCGCTGAGCTTCGCCGCAGCCATCACGGTCAGTATCGTCATGCCGAACCGGGACGACCTGTCGCTCGAACGGGTCGATGATCTGCGCATCCCCGCCGGAGAGACGCTTCACGTGCGCGCCATGCGCATCGGCGCACGCGGAAAGGCGGCGCGCTGATCCCCATTCTTCCAGCCTCACCTTCGCCGAGACATGTCATCCCACGATCATCGCCATAGCCTTTATCCCGAAATCGAGCCCTACCGCACCGGATGGCTCAAGGTTTCCCCCCTGCACGATCTCTATTTCGAGGAGTGCGGCTCGCCCGCCGGCAAGCCCGTCCTCATGGTGCATGGCGGCCCCGGCGGCGGCTCGAACCCGACCATGCGGCGCTATCACGATCCGGCCCGCTACCGCATCATCCTGCTCGACCAGCGCGGCTGCGGAAAATCCACGCCCCACGCCTCGCTGGAGGACAACACCACCTGGCACCTCGTCTCCGACATGGAGCGGCTGCGCGAACATCTCGGCATCGATTGCTGGCAGCTCTGCGGCGGCTCGTGGGGCTCCACGCTCTCGCTCGCCTACGCGCAGACCCACCCGGAACGCGTCAGCGAGCTGATCCTGCGCGGCATCTTCCTGCTGCGCCGCGCCGAGCTGGAATGGTTCTACCAGGAGGGGTGCAGCTGGATGTTCCCCGACGCCTTCGAGGCATACCGCGCTGTCATCCCGCCGGACGAGCGCCACGACATGATCGCGGCCTATCACCGCCAGCTCACGGGGGACGACCGCGAGCGCCAGATGGCGGCCGCGAAAGCGTGGAGCGTCTGGGAAGGCACGACGCTCTCGCTGCTGCCCGACCGCGACCGGGTGCAGAAATTCGGCGCCGACGACTACGCCCTCGCCTTCGCGCGCATCGAATGCCACTATTTCATCAATGGCGGTTTCCTGCGGTCCGACGCGCAACTGCTGGAAGACATGCCGCGCATCGCGCACATCCCCGGCGTCATCATCCATGGCCGCTATGACGTGGTGACCCCGGTCAGGAACGCCTGGGATCTGTCGAAGGCGTGGCCCAGGGCGGACTTGCGCATCGTGCCGGACGCAGGGCACGCCATGACGGAGCCGGGTATCGTGCACGAGATCATCGCGGCGTCACAGCGATTCGCCCCCTCGCGCCATGAGCCGGCGGCTTCACTGACGGCCAACCCCTAGGACCGCCCATGCCGCAACTCGTGCTGGACACCATGTTCTTCGTCGCGGCCCATGCGCTCGCGGCGCTGAACGCCCTGCTCCTGCTGACCGTCTTCACGGACGTGCTGAAGCTGTGGCCCACCCCCTCGGCGAAGAGCTGGCAGCATTACACCTTCTGGCCGCTGTTTCGCGGCGGCCTCGGCCTCACGCTTCTCTATGCGCTGCTCACTTTTTCCTGGCCGGAGGGCGAGGCGCTGAGGGCGGGCGCCGGGATCGCGCTCGCAATGGTCGGCTTCGGCTTCACCATCTACGGCTATTTCGACCTCGGGCTCAGCAACACCTATGGCTCCGATGACGGGCTCGTGACGAGCGGCCTCTACCGCTACAGCCGGAACCCGCAATATGTCGCCTCGATCATAGGCTTTTCCGGCGTCGCGCTGGCCCATGGCGAATGGCCGGTGATCGTCCTGTGCGGACTGGCCATTCTCGTCTACCTGCTGCTGCCGTTCGCGGAAGAGCCGTGGCTCGCCAAAGCCTATGGCGAGGCTTATGAGAACTATCGGGAGCGGACGCCGCGCTTCCTGGTGTTCTAACGCTCACGGATAGATGATGCTCAGCGTGAAGCGCAGCGCGACGAGCGACAGGAAGCAGGCGAAGGCGATTTCCAGCGTGCGGCGCGGAAAGCCGTGGGCAAGACGCACGCCCCACGGCGCGGCGAGCACGCCGGCGGGCGCCACGATCAGCGCGCCGAGCAGGCTGACATAGCCGAGCGAGAACGGCGGCAGCAAGGCCGTCTGGCCCCATCCCGCGATCATGTAGCCGATCGCCGCCGGGATCGCGATGATCGGGCCGAAGCCCGCCGCCGTCGCGACGGCCTGATGGATCACGCGCCCGTACATCGTCATATAGCCGCTGATATAGACGCCCCCGCCGATGCCGATCAGCGTCGAGACGAGCCCGGTGAACAGCCCCACGAGCGAGGGCACCGGCTGGCGGGGCAGCGCGGTCCCGAGCTGCCAGCGGCTCGCGCCGGAAAACAGCTTGTAGGCCAGCAGGACCGACGACACGACGAACACCGCCTTCAACGCCACGCCCGGAACGGACGCCGCGATCAGGATGCCAATCACCACGCCGAGCGCCACCCACGGACCGATCTGCCGGATGACGGCCATATCCACGGCGCCCCGCTTCGCATGGGCCAGCACCGAGCGGAACGACGTGGGGATGATGATCGCAAGCGAGGTTCCGACCGAAAGGTGCATGCGCACGCTCTCATCCACGCCGAGCACGCGGAACAGTTCATAGAGGATCGGCACGAGGATGCCGCCGCCGCCCACGCCGAGCAGGCCCGACAGGACGCCGGTCACGAGACCGGCCGCGAGCAGAGCGGCCGCGAGCACGGCCAATTCCTGAAGCGTGGCCTGAACTTCCATGGAAGCGTCCGGAACGAAAGAGGGAACGGTTCAGCAGAGCGGCTGCCCCGGTTGGTCAGCCCGCCGTCACGCGGCGGATTTCTGCATCATGCGGTTTTCCGCGATCCGTGCAAGCTCCTGCGCGTGACGCAGCACCGCGATCCCCGCACCGGGCTTGATGCTTTCCTCGCTGAGATAGCGCCGCCACGCCCGCGCGCCCGGTTTCCCGTCGAGCAGCCCCATCATGTGACGGGTGATGGACGAGAGCCTGGCGCTGCGCGCGAGTTCGTCTTCCGCGTAAGGCAGCATGCGCGCCAGAATCTCGCTGGCGGCCGGCGCCGGGCGGGCATCCCCGAAGAGCGCGCGGTCCACTTCGCCAAGCATCATCGGATGCTGATAAGCCGCGCGGCCGAGCATCACCC
>CAZNAH010000098.1:0-10739 GCA_964570735.1 uncultured Hyphomicrobiaceae bacterium
GTTCCTCGATGATCTCGCCGGTCGCGAGCGCCCTGAAGGGCGCGCCGGAAAGGTAGAGATAGGCCCTGGTCGTGATGGGCAGGAAATCCCTTTCCTTCTCCGAGAGCATGCTTAGGTCGTCGTTAAGGTTATCCAGACCGGCCGCGTATTCGATCTTTTGCTCCTGCTTGGCGACCGCGTCTTCCTCGCCCTCGAACAGTTCTTTCGCTGTCTCGCGCCAGGCGCCGAAATGGTACTCATCGAAAATGACGAGGTCCCATTTCACTTCGTGCAGCCACTCATTCTTGGGTTTGATATTCCCGGCCGCGTCCCGTCCAAGCAGGTCCTGAAACGAGCCGAAATAGACGAGCGGCTTTTTCACTGAGATTTGCGATGGGTCGCTTTCTGAATTGCGGGACAAATACTGCCAACCGTTGAAATCCGTGTGGCTCTCAAGATCGGTCTGCCATGCATCCTCAACGGCGGGCTTGAAGGTCACCACCAGCACGCGCCTCGCGCCCACCCTCTTTGCCAGCTGATAGGCCGCGAAGGTCTTGCCGAACCGCATCTTCGCGTTCCACAGGAAGCGCGGCGCGGCTTTCTTGTCCTCCGCCCAGATCGACTGGAAATAGGCCAGCGTCTTTTCGACTGCATCGGCCTGTTCCCGGCGCATCGGGAAGGTTTCATGGCGCGCCCCGGTAACGCGCTGCCCCGTGCGCAGTTCGATGAGCACAGTCTTCACGTCCGCAACTGTGCAGCGCATCCATTCGAGTTCGGTGTTCTCGAACTTCTTCTTCACCAGCGCGGCGCGCACCTCATGGTCGCTGAATACCGTGCCGTCGTCATGTTCGGCTGGTTCATCGAGTTCTATGCGATAATTCTTGATCGCGGCGGTCTTTAGCTGCTCAGCGAGGCGCCGCTTCACGTCGCGCGTCGTCTGCCCAATCTTGAGCAGGCCCTTATGCGCTGCATCGTCGATGGAATAAGCGTAAATGCGTGGACGCGCCTCCGGCTTCGGCGCGAGAATGTCGTTGATGGTCTTACTCATCGTCGTCGAGAATAGTCTCGTCAGTTCGCTCGCCGGTCAGATCCAGCGGGCGGACAATCTTCTCGATGAAGGCAATCTCATCTTCGGACAGCCCATAGCGTGCGTAGAGGGCCGCATCGGTCCATGTCCGCGTCCAATCTTGCACCGGGACGAAAGCGTAGACGCCACGGGTCACGTGCTGAGAAGACTTGTGCAGCAGGATCAGAAGGCGCGTCAGGCGGCACGCCATATAGGAGAGAGCGCTTTCTGCCTGTCCCTTGGTTTCGAATGGCCCAATGCAGAGGTATGTCTCGGAAGAAATGGTGCCCGGCCCTGCGAGAAACGGCGTGCTGATGATGCGGTGAGGATAGGTGTCCCGGTTGCCTGTGCCGGGTGCGGCGTAGCCGACAAAAATCTTCCAGGCATCAATCAGTCCAGTGCCTGTGGTGATGGAGCTACGTGGCGTGAATCCGGTGCCTCCGTTCTGATAAACCATCACGTCAGCTTCAGATTGCTTCTTGACCCGCCCCTTGAACTTGGTCTCAAGCCCGAACGGCTTTCGCGAACTGACGAGCCGTTCAAAGCGTTGGGTTTCAGGCAGCGCCAACACCTCGTTCTGCCCGGTTTCACGCGCCATGACCTTACGGAGGATCGATACCCCTTCGTTAAAGCGGATGAAGATGTCGGCGCCATTCTCCAGAAGCGGCCTTGTGACTTCAGAAACAGGCCAGTCCTTGAAATGAGTTGCAACGCGGCAAGGTCCCCGATTTTCCTTGTCCCAAAGGAAATAACAGACCCCGCCTTTCAAGCCGACGCCGGGAAACACGTCGGCGGCGCTGAGGTAATCGTGGATCGAGCGTATCCTATCGTCCGACAACATCGACTCACGGAAATCATCAAGACCTTTGCCGCCTGCGAACCAGCGTGAAGGGATGACCATTGTTAGATATCTGGGCTCGAGCTTTTTCGCCTGTTCCACAAAGAGCTGGTAGATTGGCGCTGCGCTGGTGCCGTGGCCGCCATCGTCCAGTTGATATGGTGGGTTGCCGATTACTACGTCGAAATGCATCTCGCCTCCAAACAGCTCGGCGATCCGGGCCTCAATGTCATTGGTGTGTATGAACGCATAGGCGTGGGTTTCAAGGTCTGCGGCGCGGTCTAGTGTTGCTTGGCTTGCGCCGCAGAAGTTACATTTCCCAGCCATCCATTTGTGTTCGGTGCGTTCGAACCAGATGTTTCCGCTGTCACTGCTGAAGCTGCGGGCGACGGAGTGCTTGCCGTTGGCGTGTTTGGAGCAATAGAGGCTACGCCGCGCCAGCAGGCTGGTGAGGTGCGTTATCGCGATTCCGAACACCTGTTTCGTCAGTATGTGATCAACGCGCTCCTGAAGGTCAGGAATTTCAGCCTCCAGCCCCTTGATCAGCCGGCTTGTGATCTCGCGCAGGAAGACGCCGGACTTCGTGCAAGGGTCGAGGAACCTCACGTTCTTGTCGGCCCAGAGATCAGCGCCGCCATGATCGGCCGCCCATGCTTCGGCCAGCGTGTCCAGCATGCGATTGGCGAAGGCCGGCGGCGTGAACACCTCGTCGTTCGAGAGGTTGGCGATGCAAGTCAGCACATCCGGGTTGCGCCCGCGCAAGCTGAAGCTCGCCTTCATCCCGCTCACGCCGCGGCCTCCGGCGCTTCATCCAGTGCGGCGAGGTCGCGCATCGTCGCCGGCGGGTAGGTCGTAGCCGGCGTGAAGATTTCGTGCTTGCCGAGATTGGCGAACAGCGAACCCTCTTCGGCGAACCCCGACATGCCGGCCAGAACGTCCAGCCGGAAGTCGCGGCGCTGAAATTTGCCGCTGCCGAGATAGCCCCATTCGGCGAAGACGATCGGCCCGCCGTCTGCTTTGCGCATGGTGAGCGCATCGCCATGAATGATGTTCTGCGCGATGACATGCGAGGCGGCCTGATAGAAATAGTGCTGCGGCTCCGCCGCGAGGTAATCGGCCAGAACCTCCAGCATGTTCGCCCGGCACTCGGCGATATTATCCGCCAGAAGCTCGATGCCATAGATGCACATCAACGCGAGGAGGGCGTAGTGGTGCTTCTCGAAGTCCGCGGCCTTGCCGAATTTCAGTTCGACGGCGGCGAGCTTGCGCTTGAGGATGGGGATCAGAAAGTTCCCGCTGCCGCAAGCAGGTTCCAGAAAGCGCGAATCAATACGGTATGTCTCGTCCTTGACGAGGTCGAGCATGGCCTCAACCAGCCATGGCGGGGTGAACACCTCCCCATGGTCGGCAACCCGTTTTTTAGACTTGATCAGGGTCATCGAGGCCGCTCCTCACGCCGCCTGTCCATCCAGCAGGGCGCGCAACTGACGGACTATATCCGAATCTGGCCTCGATTCGGCTAGGCGGCGGATCAGTTGCGCCTGAGGCCATTCCGAAAAGATTTCATAGCTCCAAGACGGCTAACACGATTTAGGCATTTGGGGCCGCAGCTCTTCGCGCGCCGCATCCAGCGCTCACATGGTCTCGCGCAGAAGCCGCGATAGCCGGGTCTCCCGCGCAGGATGATCGTCGCCCGGTTTGTCGCCATACGTTTTCGGAGCGAGCTTTGCTGCGCGCCATTGCCGCGCCCAGATGCGCAGGCGGATGACCTGCCAGTCACCAGGCGTCGCCGCGTCAGCGAGCTCAACGCATTCATCAGCGATGGCATTCTGCTGCGCCTCGCGCGCGCGCACGATACGTGTCGCAACTTCACCATCCTGCGCCATCGACCGGTAAACCGTAGAATGGTGCGGAAGGTGGGCATCGGCGCAAATCTGCCTGAGCCCCTCGCCGCCTGCAAGTCGGTCGCAGATCTCATCGAGCGCCTCGACAGCCAAAGACACGCGCGATGCCGATTTCATCCGTGAACCGTCCAAGAAACTTCCGCGGCCAAGCCTATTAAACCAACCTTATCCACGTGACCATTTAATCAATACGCGCGCCGGCGAAAAGCCGATTCTCGAGCGACGCGGCTAGCCTCATTTGGCGACAGAGCTCGCATTGCCCCGTGCACCACGCTGTCCACCTCCCATGTTAGTACCTGCGCCCCCCGCCTTCGGACGCGGATAGCAGCGGAAGGGCCGTTTCCGACCCTCGAAATCGGACAATTGGCGCGACTCGTTCTCAATGATGTCGGATTTGTCCCTCGGGCTGGGTCACGCCGTCCCCAGAAGTCGGACGCCCATCGGATTTTTCGGGCGGCTGCCAACGCATGAAATCCTTCGTGGCCACTCGCCCGCAAAACTCGAACTCCGTAAGGATCCAGCAGCGCGCATTGCGCAAATTGAAATCGTCGGGCTCGTGCGCGCGCCGTCGAATGAATCCACGGTCCTGAAGCGCGCGCAGGCAGCGCGCCGCTGTGTCCTTGTTGATGTGGACGCGTCGCGCGGCCTCTCGTACCGACAGATGGACGATTCCGTTATTTGACCCGTTGTAGAGGCCATAAATTTCTATGAGAACCGCCCGCGCTGCGGGATCGAGACTGCGCCAAGCGGGAGTGTCCGTCATCCAGCGATGAAGGCGGACATGCCTTTTGCTGGGATCCGTCTTGTACTTGAGCAACCGCTTTTGCTTCGCAGAGACCATGGGCGAAATCCGCGGCCGCCGCGCCTTAGAGGCCAAGCGCCTGCGAAGTCGAGCGCCGCCGTCGGGCTTTCGCATAAGCCTCAAGATCTGCGCGGCGATAGCGAACGGCTGAGCCGAGTTTGACATAAGGGGGGCCGCCGCCCGCCACGCGCGCCTTCGCCAGGGTCGAGGCGCTTAACCCGAGCCATCGCGCGGCTTCCGTCGTCGTCAATAGGGCGCTGAAATCATCTGGGGTCATGGGCATTCCTTCGGCTTTATTCGGCAAGCGCTGCATTGATGCGCAAAGCCTCAGCTGACTTCGATGTCGAAGGAAGATGGAATGCCGGCGGGCGCCGTTATTCCGGGTTTGGCGCAAACTTAGCGACGAATTCTTGGCTCATGAGGAGAAGGCCGCGGCCGAGGCCGCGGCGAAATTTTTCGACCTCGGCATCCGAGACGCCGTCGCGGCGCATGCGTCGCGCTTCCTGGTCCACCGCTTTTCGCAATACCTCACCGCTTTTGTAGGTGACGAAGGCTCCACTCTCGGAGCGGATGAACTTCGCCGCGAAATCCCATGCCGCCTTTGCTGTGTAGCCGCGCCGCGATCGGAGAAGGTTCACTAGAAGCGCCGCCCCTTCCAACCGCGATCGATAATGGGGGTCGGAGCGTCTCTTCCGCGGCCCTACCGTCGGTCTGCATTTTGCTGAATGCTTCTTCGGAAGACGGCGATTCTTTGACGCGAGATGCTCGATCAGCTCCGCGACAAAATCCATCGCCGAGCAATCAAGGTACGGATGGCTGCGAAAATAAGCAGCCAATGACGCATAAGAAGACTCCCTCCAAATCTGCCTGAGGCGCTCCACATCAGGCCGGCCTGGATCGCCCAACATCGCCAAGCGGCGACCGGCCCTTTTTGAGGGAGCGCGGAGGCACTCGGGTTTGCCGCAGTTAGGCTTTCGCATTGTCAACCGCTCTAGCCTCATCCCTTCCGGGGACCCGCGCCATTTCGGTTCATACACATGACGGTCGCGTCGGCAGCGACGAGGCGATGGCCTACCCCGCGTCTTACGCGCTAAATTGAAGGAGCGCTGAAGATGGATCCGACACCGTTCGGTTCGTTCGAACATTCGTTCGGACAGATGATACCCGAATAACTAGAATATGTCTTGCAATATACCATGAATCAGCAGCCTATCTACCCCATAGCCGGGTTTCGAGGCGGCGATGGCGCATGTGCCAAACGTTTCACGAGAAGACCCGTCGCCCGAGGCGGCGCTCGCTAGGCTGTATGCGGCCGTTCCAAACAGCGAAGAAGCGTCTTTGCTCCTCGATAGCCTCGTCGCGATGAGCGAGGCGCTCGCGCGCCGCGAGGCCAGGACTCACGCGGATATACTTACCAAGATCAGTCTCTGGCGCGTCCTCGCGTCAGAGGATGCGCGCTCGTACGACAACGCCACGCCTGACGAGGCCTTGGCCCTCTCGATCATGGACGATTGCGAGCGACTTTGGGCGCGACGCTGAGGGCTGCACGCTTGTCGCGGGGCGGCGGACGGCCTTTGCTACGCCATGCTTGAATGTTGCGCCACGCGCTCTTTCCAGCAGCAACGGTGACAGTAAGTATCACCGCCAGCGTGAGGAAATTCACAATCCGCACATACGAAACGACCGCCGCTGAGCCCAAGGCGCAGACCACCGCACCGAAAAGGAGCGCCGGCCGCAAGCCGAAGCCCCGCCAGAAGCCGAACGCGATGAGCGCGCTCAGAATTCCCCCGAACGCAAGCGTCGGATACAGGTGCCAGCCGGGATACCGATAAAGAAGATTGCCAAGCTCCAAGATTATGATTGCGGCGAAGAGCGCAACCACATATGAGGCCCAATTCACCTCGCGGGAGGTGCTTCCGCCGGTTGGCCGAGAAAGCATGTAGAATATGGCGGCATAGATAATATCGAGGACAACGAGGGTGCTCGTGACCAGGCGCGACCCCGTATGTTCGATGGCGAAGAGCACGATAAGCCACGCGACCACGAGCACCGAGGCGCCGATAAACACCCGCGTATTGCGCGCCGGCGGCAATGCCGCAACGCCGGCGCACACAACCATGGCGCCCATAGAGCCAGCGAAGACTAGCGTTCCAATGTCATGGATCGTGTCAGCCACTGGAACAAGCCATCCTTGTTGCCGCCGCCATCGCCGATGTCCGGCGCATCCTCGACGCGAAACAGCCGCGCGCCGGCGTCAGCGGCTAGCGCATTAAATCCTCTATGGGCCTCATCAACAATACTGAAGAGGCGGCCAAGCGCATTGTTGATTTGCGCCGGTGCGGAACTGGCCTCAACCATGGCCGCGAGTTGGTCGCAGACGCCTGAAGCGTCGGCAAGAGCGGCGGCGCTCGCCGCTACGCGATCCGTCTCCAGACCGAGCTTGGCGGCGTAAGCCTCCGGCGCGCCGGCAAGCGAGGCGAGCGCCAGCGCGGCCCCGGCGACGGCGGCGCGCTTGGCTGCAGTCGGGGCGTCAGACAGTAGGACCTCGGCGAGGGGACGCAGGATGCGCCGCTCAAGCTTCACGAGTTTCAGCTGGTCGGGGCGAGCATCGATAATGTGCATGAAAAGCTCCCTAGTGTCGGCAACCCGACCATTCGGGTTGGGCCGATGCCTAAGGAGCGCAACGCGTTGGTTAACAAGTGGTTAAAAAATACCCCAAAGCAGGGAATACTTGGCGCATGAGCCAGTGGTGCGCTAGCGTCCAATTCGATGTCTGATTCTCAGCGCCCTACCGAATCTCTGCTCGCCGCCTGGGTGCGGCAGTATCTGGAGCGAGCGTTTCCTGAGCTTGATCGGGAGGGCCTCCCCCGGCAGCCGCATGATCAAGCGACTGAATCAGCACTCGACTCCAACGTACATAGGTTTCCGGCTCGGTGGTGGCGCAAACCACCCCTGCGTTGATCAGCTCTCTGGCCGATTCGCAAAGAATTACCGGAAGAAACTGGTCAAGCGCTGCGCCGCGCATTGCAGCACGTCGGACCGCCTCACTTCGCGAAGGGATCGGCCGCTGCGTTGCACGCCACTCGTCAAGATCCGCGAGGAACCGCTCCGTGCAGCGCACCTGCAGCGTGCAATCTTTTTTCACCATGCGCCCATCATATGCTGCCCCATTGACGGGTATCAAGAACATACATACACGATGTATTGTATAGGTTGTATTGACAATCCTGCTTCTCATGACCAAAGCAAAGAGAGCAGTCGCTCATGCCTTTGATGCGCACATCGCAGCGAAATTGCGCCGCGCGCGAGAGATGCAGGGCTTCACGCAAACTCGGCTTGCCGCGGCGGTGGGGGTTTCGTTCCAACAGATCCAGAAGTACGAGGCTGGCGAGGTTCGCGTGAGCGCGGGTCGCCTCATGCAGTTGTGCAAAGTGCTTAAGGTTCCCGTCGCCTTCTTCTATGCCGACCTCGCCGAAAAGATTGAAGAGGATGGAACCCGGACGATTGGGGTGGCGGTTGACCTGACCAAGCTCACATCGACCAAAGTGTCGGCGGTAAAGCGGCTTGTCGATGCTTCCGAGAGCGACGCTGAAACCATCGACGCGCTCCTGGCGCGGCTTCAAAAATCCTACAGCTGATGCTGATGCCGCCCACCATCTATCTTCCTGCCTGCACCCCCACGTGGCCGCCGATCAACCAAACCAGGCCCAACTGTCAGGCCTGCGCAGTCTCTTGATGTCTGGTCCGTGGGAGACCCCTTGGTCGTCGATGCGGTTTGCGCGCAGTTACGCCTTCCGTAGCGGAATGATTTCCGCAGCTTCGCCTTTGAGGCGCGCCGCGATGGTCGCGCCCACCGCGTCGGCGGCGGCGAGGCGCGGATCGTTCGCGACGTGCGCGTAGCGTTGCGTCGTCCTGGCTTGGCTGTGCCCGAGCAGCGCGCCGATGAGCGGGAGGCTGGCGCCGCCCGCGACGGCGACAGACGCGAAGCTGTGGCGCAAGTCGTGAATGCGAACGTCATCCAGGCCGGCCGCTTTGCGGATGCGCCGCCACGGCTTCTGAAGGTTCACGAGTTGCGCACCAGCAATCCGGCCGACGATGACGTGAGGGTTGCCAGCCTCGCGCGGAAGGCTCGCGAGCAGCTCCACCGCCGGCGCCGGAAGCGCGATGCGCCTCGGGCCGGTTTTTGAGTCGGGAAGTTCAATCACGCGCGCGTTGAGGTTCACCCATTCCCAGCGCAGCGCCAAAATCTCGTTTAGGCGCGCGCCGGTGAGCGCCAGCAAACGTATGGCCGCCACGGCGTAGGGGCTCTCGCCGCGCGCCAGCGCCTCGCTGAGTGCCTTCCCGAGGCGAGACAGCTCCTCTTGCGACAGGAAGCGCTCGCGCGCCTTTTCCTTGAACTTCGGAACGCGGGCGGCCGGGTTGTACCCTTCGGGAACCTCGCCCCAGCGCGCGGCCACCGAAAACATGTGGCTGAGAAGCGCAATGACTCGGTTCGCCGTGTAGGGACGATCTTTCAGTGATGCATGCAGCTTCACGATTTCCTGTTTCGACACCGCGTCGAGGCGAAACGCCCCGAGGTTGGGCAGGATGTGGTTCTTCAAATGGAAAGCGTCCGCCGCGCGGGAGGTCGCCTTCTTGTGGTGCGCGGAATGGTCGGCGACATAGCGCGCCGCGAATTCCGCGACGCTCGCGCCGGTGCGCGCCTTCGCCCGATCGGCCGCCGGATCGCCGCCCTTGGCGACTTCGCCGAGCAGGCGCTTGGCTTCATTGCGCGCGGCTTCCGGCGTAAGGGGGCCATGCTTCCCGATGGTGAACCACCGCTGGCGCCCCTTCGTGCGGTATTTGACGACGTAGGATCGCCCGCCCTTCTCGCTCACCCGCAACCCGAAGCATCGCAGCTCATCATCCCAGACGACCTCGCCGGGCTTCGCCGCATCAACATTGCGCTTGGTGAGTTTGGCCACCGCAAGGCCTCCCTTTGAGGTTCGCCCGAGAGCCTTGGCCGGCGCCCGTGCTACCAATTTGCTACCACGCTGCTACCACTTGGGGGGAAACGCCCGGAAACGCAAGATATCGGAAAGCTATATTTTGCAGGGCTTTTCGAACGTCAGGGCATCGGCCGGAATGTGGAAAAATGCCTAATCCATTGAATGGCATTCAAGAGGTCGACGGTTCGATTCCGTTCAGCTCCACCAGTCTCCTTGATGTAATTGGAACGCCCGAACATTTCCCGGTTCTTGGCGCCGATCGCTGAAGTCGGCGGGGCTGCCGCTGCGCCGCCGCAAGGAAGGGGCCCGCAGCGGCCCTGCACCGCCTGGTGCTGGCGCGGCTCCCCATCCGCCTCGATCGCTCCCCCGCGGCCTCGGCGCCATCGAGATCGCGATGGGCAAGTCCGTGCGGCGGTCAAAGCTCGCCTGTCGGAGCGATGCGTCTGCGCAGCGCGTGGTTCGGCTGCGCGCTGTCGGACGCGTTCAGGCGCGCGAGAAGGACGAAATGCTTCACCGTCAGGCCGGCGACGGCGCAAGAAAGGTCCGGCTCCAGCCTGTCGACAGCGTCAGTTCAAGCCCGAATTCGCCGCCATCCTTCAGGGCCGCGAAGCGGCGCGTCAGGCGCCCTGGCAGCTTCTCCGGCGCGCCGAAAACGTCAGCGACCTTCTCGAAGCAGGAGGTCCCGGCCTCAGGGCCGGCTCGGGCGGGCGCCGGCTCATCCGGCGCCGCGCAAGGATCGAGGAGACGCGCCTGCGTCGCCGAGCGCTCTTTCAAAATCGAGCGCTCCAATGGGCGATGAAGGGTTCGGGGACGATCGGCGCCACCAAGCCGCGCTCCGGCCTTGGGTGAAAGCGCTCATTGCCGCATCGCCGTCTCGACGCCGGCGGGGCCGGCGAAGATCGCGCGCTCTGCAAGCCCGATGAAGAGTCCGGTCTCGACGACGCCGGGAATCGCTTTGAGCGCGCGGTCGAGGCCGGCGGGATCGGCGATGCGCCCTTGCGCGCAATCGAGGATGTAATGGCCCCCGTCTGAGACGAAAGGCGCGCGGTCCTTCCCGGCGCGCAGCGCGACCGCCGGCTTCAGTCCCGCCGCGGCGAGCGCCTCGCGGAGGCGCCGGACGGTGAGGCCGAAAGCAAAGCGGTCGATCTCGACCGGCAAGGGA
>CAZNAH010000098.1:10789-11065 GCA_964570735.1 uncultured Hyphomicrobiaceae bacterium
TCTGCTCGCGGCGGAGCGCGCCGCCGCCGCCCTTGATCAGATCGAGATGGCGGTCGGCCTCGTCGGCGCCGTCGATGGCGAGGTCGATTTCGGTGGTCTCGTCCGGCTCGATGATCTCGATCCCCGCTTCCTCGGCGAGGCGGCGCGTCGCCGCCGAGGTCGGGACCCCGGCGATCTGGAGCCCGGCGCGCGCGCGCGCGCCGAGCGCCGCGATGAAATGCGCCGCGGTCGAGCCGGTGCCGAGGCCGAGCGTCATGCCGTTCCGGACGAGCTTCA
>CAZNAH010000099.1:0-10840 GCA_964570735.1 uncultured Hyphomicrobiaceae bacterium
GGATGCTCGGCCTTGCGAGCCGTGATCACCTGTTCGCGTTGTTCGGGCATGTCGTGCGGGGCGATGCGCGCGCGGCGCTCGAAGCCCTGCGCGGCATTTACGACGCGGGCGGCGACGCAGCAGCCGTGCTGGCCGATCTCGCCGATCTCACCCATGCGCTGACGCGCATCAAGATCGTGCCGGGCGCATATCCCGCCGATTTCGTCGCGGCGGATCGCGCGCAGGCCGACGAGCTTGCGGCGCGTCTCGGCATCGCGCGCCTTTCGCTCGCCTGGCAGATGCTGACGAAGGGCGTGGAGGAAACTGCGCGCGCCGCCCGTCCGCTGGCAGCGGCGGAAATGGTGCTCGTCCGCTTGTGCTTCATAGCCGACCTGCCGAACCCGCTCGACCTCGTAAAAGCCGGTCCCCACGCCTCGGCCGGCGGGGAGAGCGGGCAGGCTGCGGCGCGCGAGCGTCCGCTCCCCGCGCCGGAGCCGAGCCTTGCATCCCGCGACACGGCCATGCATGAGCCGCCGCCCATGCGGGAGCCGGACGCCAGCGAGCATAGCCCGCCCAGGCTGGCATCCCTCGCCGATGTGGCGGCTCTTGCCGCGGATTACCGCGACATCAAGCTGAAGGTCGCGCTGGAGGAATACACCGAACTCGTCCAGTTTCGCGAAGGCCATATCGAGCTTCATCTGCTGGAAGGCGCGCAGAAAAACCTGGCGCAGGAGCTGTCCCGCAAGCTCCAGCAGTGGACGGGTGCGCGCTGGGTGATCTCCGTGACCGACAAGCGCGGGGAGATGACGCTCGCCGCGCGCCGGGAGAAGGAGGAGGCCGAGGCTCTGCGTGAAGTGCGCAAGCATCCCGCCGTTCAAAGCGTCTTCCACTATTTCCCCCAAGCGCAGATTACCGGCGTGCGCCCCATCGTGGAGGGCGAGGCGACTACGGTGCGCCGAAGGCGCAAAGCGAGCGAAACCTGAATGTACTGAATGTGGTGCGTTATTGAAATGAGCAACCCGATTGGAGGCCAGCCTTGAAGAACCTCATGGACATGATGAAGCAGGCCCGCGAAATCCAGGGCAAGGTCGCGGAGATGCAGGCGGAGCTTGAGAGCCTCCAGGTCGTGGGCCTTTCGGGCGGCGGCCTCGTCTCGGTGACGCTGAACGGCAAAGGCGCGATGTTGAAGATCGCCATAGACCCGAGCCTCATCAAGCCGGACGAGGCGGAAATCCTCGAAGACCTGATCCTCGCGGCCCATGCGGATGCGAAGCAGAAGGTCGAGCAGGCCATGGCGGAAAAGATGCAGGCGCTGACCGGCGGTTTGCCGCTGCCGCCCGGCCTCAAGCTGTTCTAGCTTGCGCCGGGTTTCCCCAGGCGGTCAGTCGATCTCGCCCGCCTTGGCATAGGACGGGCCGAGCTCCTCGGGATCGAAATTCACGATCTCGCTTTCGAGTTCCTCGCTGGGGATGCCGAGTGCGTTGAGCCCGTCGGCCAGATAGGTGGGAAGCAGCGGCAAGCTGAGCAGGTAGGAAATGGCGTTCGTGCCGTGCTCGGCCTTGGCTGCTGCGATCGCCTCGTTCAGCTCCTCGGCGGCATAGGTCTCGCGGCCGATCCACGCCAGTGCGACGAGGCTTGCCAGCTCATCCTCGTTGAGGCCGTTCAGGAAGCCGCGCAGCTCCTGATCGGTGAAATCGCCGGGCGCGTCGAGAAGCACGCTTTCGGGCGTCTTGTCGTCCCGGTCCATCGTGGTCTCGACATCGAGCGTGTCGACCGGGTCCGTGATGCCGCGCGAGCGGACGATCACATAAGCGACTTTCTCAGGCGATATTTCTAGCATGGCGGCCTCATCTGCGCGGCCTCGCCATCGAGATGGCGGGCGGCATCCCGGATGACGGATTCGAACATGTCCCGCGTCAGCCGGCCTGTGTTCGTATTGTAGCGCGAACAGTGATACGAACCGAAAAGTTTCAGGCCGCCCGTTAGTTCCACGGCGCCGCCATGCCGGAACTGCGCATGGGACGCGCGGTGACCGAGGGCACGCAGCGAGGCGTCGTAGGCGACGCGGCCGAGCGCCAGCACCGCGCGCAGGCGCGGCATCCGGGCGATGGTTTCGCGCAGAAAACCGTTGCACGCCGCGATTTCCGCCGGCAGCGGCTTGTTGGCGGGCGGGACGCAGCGCGCCGCATTGGTGATCCGGCAGTCGATCAGGGTCAAGCCGTCATCGGCTCTCGCATCGTAAGGCCCCGCCGCGAAGCCATGGGAGATCAGCGTTTCATAGAGGAGGACGCCGGCGTAATCTCCCGTGAACGGGCGGCCGGTACGGTTTGCCCCGTGCAGTCCGGGAGCGAGCCCCACGATCAGAAGCCGGGCGGACAGCGGCCCGAACGACGGGACGGGATCATTGAAATAGGAGGGAAACTTGACCCGGTTTTCCGCCCTGAACTGTGCCAGCCTGGGACACAGGGGGCAATCTTTCGGGGGATCACCGGGTTCAACCAAGGTCGTCGCCGCTTTCGGTCATCGTGGATGCTTGCTCACCACGATCCCGATCTTTCCGGCCTGCGGCAAGGGCCTGCCTTAATTCATCTACAGGTCAGGATAGCCCGTCTCGCGGTTTTGAACCGCGTTCACGCGCTCCTGCGGGTAATTCCGGAAACCTTCCCCGTTCTCGCGGGGGGTGACGTTCACGCGGCAGATTTCTTGCTGGAGATCGGCGAGGTCGATGAACTGATCCGCCTGCCGCCGCAACTCATCGGCGACCATGGGAGGCTGCGTATTCAGCGTCGAGACGACGCTGACGCGTTTTCCCCTGTGCTGAAGAGCTTCCACAAGCGTTCTGAAATCGCCGTCCCCTGAAAAGAGAATGATGTGATCCAGGTGGTCGGACAGCTCCATGGCATCGACGGCGAGCTCGATATCCATGTTGCCCTTGATCTTCCGGCGGCCCGACGCATCGGTGAACTCTTTCGTCGGCTTCGTCACCATCGAATAGCCGTTGTAGTCCAGCCAGTCGATCAGGGGACGGATCGACGAATATTCCTGCTCTTCGGCCAGGGCAGTGTAATACAGCGCCCTAAGGAGTTTGCCTTTTCCACGAAAAAGAGCAAGCAAGCGCTTATAGTCTATGTCAAACCCAAGTGCCTTTGCTGTGGCATAGAGGTTTGCTCCGTCGATGAATAGAGCAACGCGCTCCGTAGGATAAAAATTCATTCGGTTACCTTGGCCTGCAAATCCCTGTTGCTGATGATTGGTTTCAATGAACCGCCACTCACATGGTACTGGATGTTGCCGATGGATGTGGTGAGACCATCTTCGTTTCGTAAGATGCGCAAAATGACAAGTTACGGTGGTTTAATCATTCTTTCCCTCGGCTCAAATCAAGCGGGGCCGTGGGGTTCGCCCTGCGAGACGCTGAGCCGGGCGTTGGATGAGATGACCCGTCAGGGGATCAAGCCTGTGGCCCGCTCGATGCTCTACAGAACAGCGCCTTACGGTCACCTTACCCAGGACACATTCGTCAACGCGGCCGTCCTGATCGAGACCCCTATTCCTGCCGACTCACTGTTGAGATTGTTCAAACAAATCGAGGCAATGTCGGGGCGGACGCTCGCCGGTCCGAGGTGGGGACCCAGGCCACTTGACATTGACATCATCGATTACAAGGCGGTTGTCCGCAACTGGAAGATGAAACGCCCCGTTTTGGGTAAGCGCGTCATCTTGCCGCATGCGGAAGCGCACAAACGCGCTTTCGTCTTGCGCCCGATCGCAGAAATCGCCCCGCTCTGGCACCACCCCGTTTTCGGGTTGACGGCGAACCAGCTCCTCAAAAAACCGGGAGTTGCGCGCGCGGGCGTTGTGCTTGAGCAACTGCCTCACCGATTATAGCTGCGCGCGGCCTGCCGCATTTTCAAGGTCCAGCTTTACGAGGGCTAGATAGCCGGGAGCGGGCGTCCCAATTCAGCCATAAAGAATGATCATTCGTTTTTTATCTGATCGGACGGGGGACCATGCCCAAACTGGCACCGGAGATGCAGCAGGCGCGGCGCGAGCACATTCTCGAAGCCGCCGAGACCTGCTTCGTGCGCGGCGGATTTCACGCGACCACGATGCATGACATCTGCCGGGAGGCGGGTGTCAGCGCGGGTGCGCTCTACACCTACTTCGCGTCCAAGGAAGAGCTGATATCCGGCCTTGTCGAACGTGAAAAAATTCGATTTACCAAAAGCTTGGCGCAGGTCGCCGAAGCGCCCGACCTGATGGCCGCGCTCAAATCCTTCGCGGAGCACTTCTGCTGCGAGGAGCCGCGCGAGAAGCTCCGGCTGCATGTGGAGATCGGCGCGGAAGCCTCCCGGAACGAGGCCCTCGGCGTCGTTGTCCGCCAGATGGACAAGTTCGTCATGGACAGCTTCGAGCAGCTTTTGAACGAAGCCCAGGCGAAGGGCCGCATCAGCCCTTCATTCCACGTTCATACCGTTGTTCGTGCAATGGCGGCCCTCGGAGACGGCCTGTTCTGGCATCGCGCGATCGACCCTGATTTCGACCCGAGACCGATCCTTCCGGCTGTGATGGCGATGGTCTCGGCGCTCATCAACCCCACTCAACCCGGCCAGGACGCGCCGGCCCGCAACCTTGAGGTAGTGTCGCAATGAAGGCGAGAGCATTGAAATGCATAGGCTTCGCAATGGCCCTTGCAGGGCTGCTGGCTGCCCCGCTCACGGGCTCGCAGAGGGCTCTGGCGGAAGAAGCCGCAGCTACCCAAGGTGGCATGACCGAGGGTGTGCCGGGTCTCGATGGAAGCCGCGCTCCAGCCGTAACGGTCGTGGAAGCGCGCAAAATAAGTTTTGTGGATAACGTGCTCGTCACGGGTTCGCTGGTGCCGCGCGAGGAAATTCTGGTCGGCCCGCAGATCGACGGATACCGAATCACGGAGCTTCTCGTCGAGGAGGGCGACCGTGTGAAGGCCGGGGATGTGCTCGCGCGGCTGGCGAAGGATACGCTGGAGGCGCAGCTCGCGCAGAACACCGCATCGCTCGCCAAGGCGGCCGCGTCGATCGAGCAGGCGGAAAGCCAGATCGCGGAGGCGGAAGCTTCGCTGGTTCAAGCGAGGGAAGCGTTCGAGCGCATCAAGCCGCTGCGTCAGTCCGGCGCGGCGAGCCAGGCCACCTACGAGGAGCGCGAGGCGCTCTTCCGCGCGGCCCGCGCCCAGGTCGAGGCCCGCAAGGACGGATTGCAGCTCGCTGAGGCCGACAAGCGGCTCATCGAGGCGCAGAGGCGGGAGCTGGAGCTGAGGCTCGGCTACACCGACATCCGCACGCCCGCGGCGGGGCTGGTCAGCCGCCGCAACGCGCGCGTCGGCGCGATTTCGTCCGCGGCGTCCGAGGCGCTGTTCCGCATTCTCAAAGACGGCGAGGTGGAATTGTCCGCCGAGGTGCCGGAATTCTACATGCCGAAACTGAAACCGGGCCAGAGCGCCGAAATCGAGGTGTCCGGCGTCGGCGATCGCGAAGGCCGCGTGCGCCTCGTCTCGCCGGAAGTCGATCCCGAGACCCGCCTCGGCCGCGTGCGCATCTTCCTGGGCGACGATCCGATGCTGAGGGTCGGCTCCTTCGCGAGAGGAACGATCAGCGCGGGCGACCGCAACACGATCGGCGTGCCGACGACCGCCGTCCTTTACAACAACGACCGTGCGAGCGTTCTCGTGCTCGATGGCAATAAGGTGCGCGAGCGCGCGGTGAAGACCGGGCTCGTCTCCGGCGGCTTCGTCGAAATCCGGGACGGGCTGAAAGAGGGCGAGTATGTCGTGCAGCGCGCCGGCACCCTTCTGCGCGACGGTGAAATCATCAAGCCGGTCTATCCCGACAAGACCGTCAGCGAGGTGCGCCCATGAGCGGCCCGAATATTTCGGCGTGGTCGATCCGCAAGCCGATTCCCTCGGCCGTTCTGTTCCTCGTCCTCGTGGTGCTGGGCCTGATCAGCTTTTCGAGCCTGCCGATCACGCGCTTTCCCAATATCGACATCCCGATCGTGACCGTCACGGTCACGCAGTCGGGCGCGGCACCCGCCGAACTTGAAACGCAGGTCACGAAACGCATCGAGGATTCGATCGCGGGCGTCACCAACGTCAAGCACATCTCGTCCATCATCACGGACGGGCAGTCCTTCACGACGGTCGAGTTCCAGCTCGGCACCGACACCGACCGGGCGGTCAACGACGTCAAGGATGCGATCTCGAAAATCCGGCAGGACCTGCCGCGCACCATCGACGAACCCATCACCCAGCGCCTCGATATCGAGGGTCTGCCCATCGTGACCTATGCCGCATCGGCGCCCTCCATGACGCTCGAAGAGCTGTCCTGGTTCATCGACGATGTCGTATCGCGCAAGCTGCAAGGCGTGCGCGGCGTGGCGCAGGTCACGCGCGTCGGCGGCGTGGAACGCGAGATCCGCGTTTCGCTCGACCCCGCGCGGCTCGCGGCGCTCGGCATCACGGCGGGCGAAGTCAACGCCCAGCTTCGCGCGACCAATGTGGACCTCGCGGGCGGGCGCGGCGAGATCGGCGGAGCGGAGCAGGCCATCCGCGCGCTCGCCAGCGCCACCACGGTCGAGCGGCTGGCCGAAACCACCATCACACTGCCGGACGACCGCAAGGTGCGGCTCGATCAACTCGGCCAAGTGACCGATTCCGTCAAGGAACCGAGAACCTTCGCCCGGCTCAACGGCGAGGAAGTGGTCGCGTTCAGCGTCGTGCGGGCGAAGGGCGCGAGCGATACCGTCGTCGCCGAGCGCGTGGCGAAAGCCGTCACGGAGCTCGAAGCGCAGAACCCGAACGTCGATCTGCGCGTCATCGACGACACGGTCACCTACACGGTCGGCAATTACGAATCCGCGATGCACACCCTCATCGAGGGCGCGGTGCTCGCGGTGCTTGTCGTGCTCATCTTCCTGCGCGACTGGCGCGCCACCCTCATCGCCGCCATCGCGCTGCCGCTCTCCATCATCCCGACCTTCTGGGCGATGGATGCGCTGGGCTTTTCGCTCAACCTCGTCACGCTGCTCGCGATCACGCTGGTAACCGGCATCCTCGTCGATGACGCGATCGTGGAGATCGAGAACATCGTGCGGCATATGCGCATGGGCAAATCGGCCTATCGCGCGGCGCTGGAAGCCGCCGACGAGATCGGCCTCGCGGTCATCGCCATCACCTTCACCATCATTGCGGTGTTCGCGCCGGTCAGCTTCATGGGCGGCATCGCGGGACAGTATTTCAAGCAGTTCGGCCTGACGGTCGCCGTCGCGGTGTTCGTCTCGCTGCTTGTCGCGCGTCTGCTGACGCCCGTGATGGCGGCCTATTTCATGCGCGGGCACGAGGAGAAGGAAGAGCGCGAAGGCTGGGTGATGCGCCGTTATACCGGCCTGATCCGGTGGACGGTCCGGCATTATTACGTGACGCTGTTTCTCGGTTTCATCGTGTTCGCGCTCTCAATCGCGAGCGTTCAGCTCCTGCCGTCGGGTTTCCTGCCCGCCGAGGACGCCGCGCGCACGGTGTTCGCGGTGGAACTGCCGCCGGGCTCGAAGCTCGCCGACACTGAACTCGTGACGCAGCGTCTCAAGGACCGCATCCGCGAGCGCCCGGAAGTGACGAACGTCTTCGTCGATGGCGGGCGCATCCTGGGCGGCCTGGGCGGCGGAGAGGAGGTCCGCAAGGCCACGATGGTGGTGCAGATGGTCCCGAAAGGCGAACGCACCCTGACCCAGCGCGATCTCGAACAGATCATCAGCAACGAACTAGCCGAGACCCCCGACATCCGCACCTGGGTGCTCCAGGAAAACGGCCAGCGCGCCTTCACGATCGAGGTCACGGGCACGGACAATCAGAAAGTAACGGAGGTCGCGGCCCAGCTCGCCTCCGAGATGAAGACCGTGCCCTATCTCGCGAATGTGGTGAACGGCGCGGCGCTCGACCGGCCGGAAATCCAGATTGCGCCGAAGCCCGTGCTCGCGGCCGAACTCGGCGTCACCACCGAAGCCCTGTCCGAAGTCATCCGCATCGCGACGCTCGGCGACGTTGACGCGAACCTTGCGAAGTTCAACGCGGGCGACCGGCAGATCCCGATCCGCGTGCAACTCACGGAGCAGTCGCGCGCCAGCCTGCAAACGCTGCAAAACCTGAAAGTGAAGACCAACACGGGCGCCGCCGTTCCGCTGATCACGGTCGCCGATGTCACGATGGGCAAAGGCCCCGCGAGCATCGACCGATACGACCGGCTGCGGCGCGTCACGCTCGGCGCGGATCTCGTCGGCACCGATGCGCTGGGGCAGGCCCTCGCCGAGGTCTACAAGCTGCCTGCCGCGCAGAACCTGCCCGCCGGCGTGATCATCAAGGAGTCCGGCGATGTGGAGGTGATGTCGGAGGTCTTCGCGAGCTTCGGTTATGCGATGGGTGCGGGCATCATGATGGTCTACAGCGTGCTGGTGCTGCTGTTCGGCAGCTTCCTCCAGCCGATCACCATCCTTCTGTCTCTGCCGCTCTCCATCGGAGGGGCGATTTTCGCGCTGCTGCTGACGGACCGCCCGATCAGCCTGCCCGTGGTCATCGGCTTTCTCATGCTGATGGGCATCGTGACGAAGAACGCCATCCTGCTCGTGGATTTCGCCATCGAGGCGATGGCGGCCGGCGCGAAGCGGGGCGAGGCGATCATCGATGCGGGCCGCAAGCGGGCGCGGCCGATCGTGATGACGACCATCGCCATGGTCGGCGGCATGTTCCCCAGCGCGCTTGCCATCGGCGCGGGCGGCGAGTTCCGCTCGCCCATGGCCATCGCCGTGATCGGCGGGCTGATCGTCTCGACCGTGCTGTCGCTCGTGTTCGTCCCCGCCTTCTTCATGGTGATGGACGATGTGAGCCGCCTGCTGTGGGGCATTTTCGGGCGGTTCGTCGGGCCGAAGGACGAACCCGGCGGCGACGAGGCCGCAACGCCTGCGCACGCGGCGACGCGGGACGCCGTGAGCCATCCTTCGGAGAAGGAGCTTGAAGCCCTCCTGAACCCTGCAGCCAAAGCCGCCGAATGAGGCGCAGGCCCCTACTGGGCCGCGGGGTCGAGGAAGCCCTCGGCCTCGTTCCGCAGCGCGTTGAAAATCCGCTCCAGATTGGCGGTTCCGAGACCGGCGGGCACCGCGACGCCGAACAGCTTCAGCCGCTGGCCGAGTTCGCCGCCGATCTTGCAGCGGTACAATTCGGCGCTCGGAACCTTCTCCGCGTCATTGCGCATGGCCTCCACGGCGGGCTGGCTCCAAAGCTCGATGACCAGAGCGCGGCGCAGGCTGTCCTTGACGGCGCCGTTCAGGCCGTTGCCGCGGATCGCGCCGCGGCAGAGCGGGCTGTCGTTCTGCTGGAGCGCGCCTGAGAGGATGACAAGGTGCTCGCGGCGGACGCTTTCCACCTCTCGGATGCGGGCGATCTGGCGGACATCGTCCAGCGCGTTCCCGATCTGGCGGCCGATGATGGCGCGCACATTCTGGGTCGGGATCGGCTGCTCGCCCGAGAGGTCCGACAGGGTGCGGACGTAATCCGCTTTCTGCTGATCGTTCGCGAAGATCGAGCCGCTGCCCGTCACGGAGCGCCAGACCCGCGTGGCGAGCCGTCCCGGCGCTTGCGTCCATGCCAGGATTTTCGTTTCCCAAGGCTGCTGCCCCACCGTGTCGATGAAGCCCAGCGCGCTCGACCAGTAGCTGTCGATCGCATCGGTCGGCAGGCCGACGGCAAGCCCGCGATCGGCGCTCACCATGGCGATGAGGATCGGCCCGGCGGGTTGCACGGTCCGCCGCACGGAGAGGCCGCGAAGCTCGGACGCCGTCACCTCCGGCGCCTGCGCGAGGGGGCAGGCGGCATTCGCGCTCTTCAGCGATGCGGCGGTGCCGTCTTCCGCGGTCGCAACCAGCAGGCGGTCGGGCATGATCGAGGACGAGCGCACGGCGCGATAGCCGCCTCCGGCGGGGCGGAACTCGATGCCCTCAGCGGGCACGGCGCCCCAGCCGTCGCCGAGACGGCGCGCTTCCGGCACGGTCATCAGGAATGAGCACCCCGGCACGGAGCGTTCGGCGCTGTCGAGCACCCGGAACACCAATTCCGAAAGCTGGATGTAGCGCGGCTCCAGGGTAACGACGAGCTTGCCGTTCTCGAAGCGCTGCCGCACGAGACGGTGCTGCTTGAACAGCCCTGCGAGCCCGCCCTCCGCGACGGCCTTGCGGAAGCCGTCTACGGAAAGGTTCGCCACGAGGTCGCCCTCCATCACGGTGAAGGGAGCGTTTTCATAGGACAGCCCCCCTTCCGCCAGCAGAACGGTTTCGCCCGAGAGAGCGCTGCCGTCCTCCGCCCGCAAGGCCAGCGTCAATTGCTGGCGGCCGGCGCAATTGGCTTCCGTGAACTGCTGGAGCGGCGCGACGATCGTACCCGGCGTGTAGGGCAGCACCTGGCAGGCGCGCCCGAGCGGAGTTTCCGTCTTGAGGATGAGGCAGACGCGCCGCGTGCGTTCGGCCTCGGCGCGGTCGAAGGCCACCTCGCCCTCGCCTTTGGGCAGGGTCGTATAGGTGGCGTCGGCGGCGACCTCGCAGGAAACCTGCGCGCGGATTTGCAGGTTCGTCAGCGCGGCGGCGGGTTCGCCCGATTGCAGCGCCTCGGGCGAGAAGATGCGGACGGACAGCCGGTCAGGGCCATCGCCCGCCGGTGAAGGCTGAGGTTGGGGCTCCGGCTTGGGCTGAGGCTCCGGCTGGGGCTGAGGCTGCGGAGCCGGCGCCGGTGTCGCAGGCTGCGCGGGGGCCGGGGCCGGAGCAGGCTCGGCAGGCGGCGGCTCAGGAGGCT
>CAZNAH010000100.1:0-239 GCA_964570735.1 uncultured Hyphomicrobiaceae bacterium
AGAAAGCCCCTACAGCCGATATTTGAACAAGAGAAAAGGGTAAAATAAGTGCGATCGCGCTTTTTGGCTCCGCCATGATTTACTGCCTCAACCCCACCTGCGTCGCCTCCTGTCCGTCGGGCGCGATCTACAAGCGCGAGGAAGACGGCATCGTTCTGATCGACCAGGAGAAATGCCGGGGCTGGCGCATGTGCGTGTCCGGCTGCCCCTACAAGAAAATCTACTATAACTGGCAGAGC
>CAZNAH010000100.1:299-9192 GCA_964570735.1 uncultured Hyphomicrobiaceae bacterium
TCGGAAACCTGCGTGGGCCGCAGCCGCTATCTCGGCGTGCTGCTATACGATGCGGATGCGATCGCGGCGGCCGCCTCGAAGCCCGATCCGCAGGACCTGTACGAGGCGCAGCTCGATGTGTTCCTCGATCCGTTCGATCCGAAGATCATCGCGCAGGCTCGCAAAGACGGCGTGCCCGACAACTGGCTGGAGGCGGCCAGGCGTTCCCCAGTCTGGAGGATGGCGATGGACTGGAAGGTCGCTTTCCCGCTTCACCCGGAATACCGCACCTTGCCGATGGTGTGGTACGTGCCCCCGCTGTCCCCGATCCAGTCCGCGGCGGAAGCCGGCAAGATGGGCCTCGATGGCGCGATGCCGGATGTGCGCTCCTTGCGCATCCCGCTGAAATATCTCGCAAACCTGCTGACCGCCGGCGATGAGGAACCGGTCGCGCGCGGCCTCGAACGCATGCTCGCCATGCGGGCCTACATGCGGGCGAAGACGATCGACGGCGTCATCGACGACAGCATAGCGGAACGTGTCGGCCTCACCGCCGCGATGATCGAAGACATGTACCAGATTATGGCGATCGCGAATTACGAGGACCGCTTCGTCATCCCGACGACGCACCGCGAGATCGGCGAAGACATCTACAAGCTGCGGGGTTCCTGCGGCTTCTCCTTCGGCAATGGCTGCTCGGGCGGGCGCACGGAGTTCGACCTGTTCGGGGCGAAGGGCCATCCCGCGCCGAAGAAAACGATGGAGCGCGTGTGATGACCAAGACGTTCAAGGTGCTTTCGCTGCTACTGACATACCCCACGGCCGAGTTGCAGGCGGCCGCGCCCGCGCTGCGCGCCGCCCTGGCGGAGGAAGGGCTCGTTCCCGCCACGCCGCTGTCTGGCCTCGGCCGGCTGATTGGCGAACTGGAAACCGCCGATCTCTACGATCTCCAGGAGCGCTATGTGCTCCTGTTCGACCGCACGCGCTCGCTTTCGCTCCATCTCTTCGAGCATGTCTACGGCGAGAGCCGCGACCGGGGTTCGGCGATGGTCGATCTCGCCCAGCATTACGAGCGGCACGGCCTGGAAATCGGCGTGAACGAGCTGCCGGATTTCCTGCCGCTGTTCCTTGAGTTCCTGTCCACCCTGCCGCTCGATGAGGCGCGCGACTGGCTCGCGCAGACCCTGCATGTGATCGTCGCGCTGAAGCAGCGGCTGCGGAGACGGAAAAGCCCTTATGCGTCCGTGTTCTGGGCGATCGAGAGCCTCGCCGAAGCCAAGCCGAGCGAGGAGGGGCTGAACGCCCTGCGCATCGGGGAAGACGATGATCCGGACGACCTCGAAGCGCTCGACCGGCGCTGGGAGGACGCGCCCGTCACCTTCGGCCCCGGCGCCGCCACAGCCGACGGCTGCACCCACGACCGGGTCGCCGCACGCATCCGCGCCGGTCTGCGCCCCGCGCCGTCCGACAACGCATTTCCCGCAAGCTGACCTGAGAGGAGCGAACGATGGTTCTCCCGGAAACGCTGAATTACATCCTGTTCGGCTATTATCCCTATCTCTGCATCACCGTGTTCTTCATCGGTAGCCTGATCCGTTTTGAGCGGGAGCAATATACCTGGCGGGCCGCGTCCAGCCAGATTCTGCGCAAGAAGCAATTGCGTTGGGGGTCGATCCTGTTTCATGGCGGCATCCTCTTCCTGTTCTTCGGGCATCTCGTCGGCCTGCTGACGCCCCACGCCGTCTATGAGCCGTTCATCAGCGCGGAGACGAAACAATGGGTCGCCATCATCAGCGGCGGCGCGGCGGGCGCGGTGTGCTTCGTCGGGCTGAGCATGCTCCTGCACCGGCGGCTGTTCGATCCGCGCATCCGCGTGACCAGCACCTACAACGACATGGCGGTCCTGATCATTCTGTGGATCCAGCTCTCCATCGGGCTGGCGACGCTGCCCTTCTCTATCGAACACGCCGAAGGGGGCGCGACCATGCTCAGGCTGTCCGAATGGGCGCAGAGGATCGTAACGTGGCAGCCGGGCGCGGCCGAACTGATCCAGGGGCTCGACTGGCCCTATCAGGTCCATCTCGTTCTCGGCATGACGATCTTCCTGTTCTTCCCGTTCACGCGGCTGGTGCACATCTGGAGCGCGCCCTTCGGATTCCTGTTCCGGCGCGGCTGGCAGATCGTGCGCACCCAGCAGCGCAAACCGGCGTGAGGCAGCGATGGAAACGATCTCCGTGAACGGCATCGCGATCTCGGAGGCGGCCATCGCCTCCGAGATGCAGCATCACCCCGCGCGCACGCCCGGCGAGGCCCGCGCGAACGCCGCCCATGCGCTCGCCATCCGCACGCTTCTCCTGAGCCGCGCGCGCAGCCTCGGCCTCAACCCCGAGCCGCTGACAGACGAAGCCGGACGCCGCGAACTCGACGAGGACGCGCTGATCCGGCAGCTTCTCGATCTTGAGGTCAAGACGCCCGCGCCGGACGATGCAAGCTGCCGGCGCTATTACGAGAACAACAGGCAGCGCTTCACATCGCCGGACATCTACGAGGCGTCGCACATCCTGTTCTCGGCGGATCGCGGGGATGCCGCTGCCTACGACGCGGCGCTCGCGCGGGCGAAGGGGGTTCTAACAGCGCTCCAGCGCGAGCCGCATCGTTTCGAGGAGATGGCGCGAAGCTGCTCGGACTGCCCCTCCGCCGCGCAGGGCGGAAACCTCGGGCAGTTAACGCGCGGGCAGACCACGCCGGAATTCGAGACGTTCCTGCTGGCGCTCGAAGAGGGGCAGCTCTGCGCCGTGCCGGTAAAGACGCGATACGGCGTGCATATCCTCAAGCTGCACCGGCGGCTGCCGGGCAAGACGCTGCCCTTCGAACTCGCCGAGCGCCGGATCGCGGATTTCCTGCGCGAAGCGGTGTGGCGCAAGGCCGTCGCACAATATCTGAGCCTGCTCGCGGCCGAGGCCGAAATCCAGGGCATCGAGCTGCGCACGGCTCAATCGCCGCTGGTGCAATAAAGGGGCGGCGGGATGACGTCGCTCGCCCACATCTTCCAGCGCAATCGCATCTGGGCGCACCAGCACCTCGAAAGCGATCTCGATTACTTCAAGCGCCTGTCGAGCCTGCAAGCCCCCGAATATCTCTGGATCGGTTGCGCGGACAGCCGCGTGCCGGCCAACGTCATCACCGGCCTTGAGCCGGGCGAGGTCTTCGTTCACCGCAACGTGGCGAACCTTGTCAGCGCCGCCGACATGAACTGCATGGCGGTGCTGCAATATGCCATCGAGCACCTGAAAGTGCGCCACATCATCGTGTGCGGGCACTATGGCTGCGGCGGCGTGAAGGCAGCGCTTGAGCCGCCCCTGCACGGCCTCGTCGATTACTGGCTGGAGCCGGTGCGCGCCCTGGCGCGGGAGCACGCGGCGGAACTCGACAGTCTCGCGGGCCGCGCTCGCGCTGACCGCCTGTGCGAAATGAGCGTTTGCGCGCAGGTCCGCAACGTCGCGCACACACCGATCATCCAGCGTGCCTGGTCGCGCGGTGACGCGATCGCCGTGCATGGCTGGATCTACGGCCTTGACGACGGGCTTCTCCACGACCTCGGCTGCGATTGCACGCGGAGCGAGACCCGATCCGCTTGACATAGATCAAGTGAAATGAGGCAGCGCCGTGTCACCAAAGGCATGCGCTAAGGGGCCGGATCGCCATAGCAGCGCCGGATGGCCGCGCAGCGCTGAGGCCCCGGCAGATGCAGCGCGGACCCTTTCGATCTCAGGAAGAAGCCGCACACCTCCTCCATCGCCGCCGCATCGAGCCAGCCTTCCTTGCGACCGAGGCGCGCCGCATAGCAATCGGCATCGACCTCGCTGTAGCCGACGACCTGATGGCCGCATTCATGGGCATACGCGAAACGCTGCACGGTGACGGGGAGCTTGGCGAAGCGGTCGGGATTGACGATGAGGAAGCCGAAGAAGGCGGCCGCATAGTCGTCGAAACCCGCGTTCAGGACGGTGGGCAGCCCGCCGCAGGTGAACCGCCGTCCGTCGAATTCGAGCGCTCCTGCGGCCACGAGCGATGTGCCCGCCTGGCGCGCCATGTATTCCTCGGGCGTCGGCCCCGCGAAATTGAGCCGGAGCGCGAAGGCCGCGCCGAGACCGATCCCGCACGACAGGGTGAGGGCCAGGATGAGCTTCGCGGCATGGGCGCGGGATGGCGCGCGCCAGTTTGCGGGATGCTGGTTCACAACAGCCAGTCAAGCAGGATGGGGATGACCGGCTCGTCCGCGGGCGGCATGGGATAATCGCGCAGGCGATCGGCGCGCACCCAGGCCAGCGTCTGCCCTTCCAGCGGTTCCGGCTCGCCCTCCCAGTTGCGGCAGATATAGAGCGGCATCAGCAAGTGATAGGCCGGGTAGGCATGGCTCGCGAAGGTGAGCGGCGAGAGGCAGCGCGCGGGCACCTCGATCCCCAGTTCCTCGCGCAGTTCGCGGATGAGGGCGGCTTCCGGCGTTTCGCCCGCGTCGATCTTGCCGCCAGGAAACTCCCACAGGCCGCCATGCTCCTTATGCGCGGGCCGCTGGGCGAGCAGAACGCGGTTGTCCGCATCGACCATCGCCACGGCTGCCACCGTCACCAGCTTCATCGCGCCTAGGCCCGGCGCTCGACGAGGGGCCCGCCGAATTCGATGACATTCCCTTCAGGATCCTGAATGAATGCGACACGCCTCTCGAAGACCGTGCCATCCAGCGGATACGTTTCGGCCTTGACGAAGGCCGGCACCCCACGGTCTTCCAGTTCACGCATTACATCGTCGATCTGGCTCGTCACGAAACAAACGTGCCCGTAACCGATGCGCGAAAAATGCTCCTCGAAGTTTTTCACGGGCGGAAGCTGCGAGCTGACCGGAGCCGCGCTTACCAGTTCGATCCACGCACCGTTCTTCGACAGATAGGCCAGTTGCTTGCCGTTAAGCGCGGATACTCGCCAGGACACTTCAAGCTTGAAACCAAGTGTGTCCTGATACCAACGCAACATTCCGTCAAAATCAGCGACATGGATCGAAACGTGGTCGTAGCGAAGCCAATCGATTTGCGTTGAGGCGTTTTCGGCCAAGGCCGGAAAAGAGGAACCCGCAGAGGTGGCGGCAATCGCCGCGGCTAGCATCATGAACTCACGGCGATGCATCCCATCCAGTCCTTCGAGATTATCGTTCAGCTCCGGTAATCGGCGTTGATGTCGATATACCCATGCGTCAGGTCGGACGCGTAAACGGTGGCGCGGCCCGGCCCGCCCGTGCCGACATCGACGCGGATCCCGATCTCGCGCCGTTTCATATAGGCCGCGCCCATCTCCTCGCGATAATCGGGGTGGCGAAGGCCGTCGGCCGCCACGGCGATGTCTCCGAACCAGATGGCGAGCCGGTCACGGTCCGCCGCCTCGCCCGCCTTGCCGACGGCCATGACGATGCGCCCCCAATTGGCGTCCTCGCCCGCGACCGCGGTCTTCACGAGCGGCGAATTGCCGATCGCGAGCCCGATGCGGCGCGCGGCCTCGTCGCTCTCCGCACCCTCGACCGCGATGGTGATGAGCTTCGAGATGCCTTCGCCGTCCTTCACCACCTGAAGCGCGAGGTCGAGCATGAGCGCGAGCAGCGCGGCGGAGAAGGCGGCTGCGTCCGGGTCGTCCGGATCGGCGATGCGGGGCGCGCCGCGCTGGGCCGCCGTGCCTGTCGCGAAGACGAGCAGCGTATCGCTGGTGGAGGTGTCGCCGTCGACCGTGATCGCGTTGAAGGTCTTCGCGGCGTGCTGGCGGCAGAGCCGGGTGAGCGCATCCGCCTGCACCGGCGCGTCCGTCGCGATGAAGCACAGCATGGTCGCCATGTCGGGTGCGATCATGCCGGAGCCTTTGGCGATGCCGTTGAGCGTGACGGGCACGCCGCCGAGATGCGCAGGCCGCGTGGCGAGCTTCGGATAGGTGTCCGTCGTCATGATGGCGCGCGCGGCGTCGGCCCAGGCATTCTCCTGCGCCTCCCCCGCAAGGCGGCCGAGCACGTCCTCGAATTTCGCCGGGTCGAGCGGCTCGCCGATCACGCCCGTGGAGGCGATGAAAACCTCGCTCGCGGCGCAGCCCGCGGCGGAAGCGGCAAACCGCGCCGTGGCCTCCACGGTCTCACGCCCGCGCCAGCCCGTGAACGCGTTCGCGTTGCCGGAGTTGACGACCAGCGCCCGCGCCGCACCATGATCGAGCTGGCGGCGGCACCAATCGACCGGGGCGGACGCCGTCTTCGAGCGCGTGAATACGCCGCCGGCCTGCGTGCCCTCGGGGAACAGCGCGAGCAGCACGTCCTTCCGGTCCTTGTATTTGATGCCGGCCTCGGCAGCGGCGAGCCGAACCCCTGGCAGAGGCGGAAGGTCGGCGAGCCGCTCCGGCGCGAACGGGGATGTCTTGGTGATCTTCCCCATTATTGCTGCTTCTTCTCCCCGTCCTGAGCCGCCGCGCCCTCAAGCTCTTCCGCAGCCGCGCGCTCTTCCTCTTCGATCGCCTTTTTCAGCTCTTCATCGACGATCTCGACCTTCGCCGACGCCCGCAGATCTTGAACGACCGTGCGCAGCTTGTTCTGAATGAGCGAAGCCGTGAGCTGCTCCTTCACCTCCTCGAATGTCGGGAGGGGGCGGGGGCGCTTGTCTTCAAGCTTGATGATATGCCAGCCGAATTCGGTCTGGACGGGGGCGGATACCTGGCCCTTCTCAAGCGCGAAGGCCGCATCCTCGAATGTCTTCACCATCTGCCCGCGCGAGAAATAGCCAAGGTCGCCGCCCGATTGCGCGCTCGGTCCGTCCGAGCTTTTCTTGGCGAGTTCGACGAAATCCGCGCCTTTCTTGATCTGCTCGGCGATATCCTTCGCCTCGGCTTCCGTCTTCATGAGGATATGGCGGGCGCGCACCTCCTCTTCCGGCGTCAGCTTGGAGACCTGTTCGTCATAGATGGCCTTCGCCTGCTCGTCG
The DNA here is from genome assembly GCA_964570735.1 of uncultured Hyphomicrobiaceae bacterium. Lineage (GTDB taxonomy): Bacteria > Pseudomonadota > Alphaproteobacteria > Rhizobiales > Rhodomicrobiaceae > CAZNAH01. The sequence goes on from CAZNAH010000100.1 coordinate 7,279, forward strand.
GTCACGGCATCGCGCACCTTGGTCTCGTAGAAAGCGTCGCGCAGGGCCCGCAGCTTGTAATAGGCGAGGCGATCCTCGAACGCCTTGCCCTCGCCCAGCTTGGCCTTTTCCGCCGCTTCCGCGAAAAGATGGGCCTCGACCAGATATTCGACGAGCACGCGCCGGCGGCTCTCCTCGGGCAGCCCGGCGATCTCGGCGCCGACTTCCGCCTCGGCGAAGGCCAGTTCGGCCTCGGTGATGTCCATTCCGTTGACGCGCGCGACGGGCTCCGCGAAGCCGGGAGCCGCCAGGCCGACGGTCATGAGGGTCAGCGCCGCAGCGCCCAGAACTGTGTTTTTGAACGTCACAAGCGAACTCCCGGACTTGGCTGTCTGTTCACGCGGCCCGCACGGCTTGCTGCGCCGCGAATGCGAGGCTGCTTTTAGGACGCCGCGCGCGTGTTGGAAAGTCCGATGTTTCGGTTGGACGGCCTATGGGCAGCGGCGGTCCCCTGTTCTCGCGGGCAAGCCGGAAATGGTGTACGGAGAATTGAGAAAGGTGACGGCGGTCCCCTGTTCTCGCGGGCAAGCCTCCATGCCGCTAACTTTGCGACAGTCGAAGACCCTGCCTCGCGTTGACACTGCTCCCCCCTCCGCTTATTTCTCGGCCATGAGGCAATCTCGGCGGATGCCCGCCCGGATGATGTTCGATATCGCTCGCGACGACTGTTGCCGGCCTTGTAATATTCGGGTCGAAGGCAGCCATGGCACTCCCAAACAGCGCCTGTAACGCGGCAGTGAGGCTTTAAGGCATGGTTTCTCTCGGCGCTCTGGCCACAAAAATCTTCGGCAGCTCCAACGACCGCAAGCTGAAGTCCTTCAACGCGCGGGTCGTGTCGATCAACGATCTCGAACCGCAGGTTGAGGCCCTTTCGGACGATGCTCTGCGGGGGCGCACCGCGGAGTTCAAAGAGAGGCTGGCGAACGGCGAGACGCTCGACTCTCTCCTGCCCGAGGCGTTTGCCACCGTGCGGGAAGCCGCGCGCCGGACGCTGGGCCAGCGCCATTTCGACGTGCAGCTTGTCGGCGGCATGGTGCTCCATTCCGGCCGTATCGCCGAGATGAAAACCGGCGAGGGCAAGACGCTGGTTGCGACGCTGCCCGCCTATCTCAATGCGCTGACGGGCCGGGGCGTGCATGTTGTGACCGTGAACGACTACCTCGCCCGGCGCGACTCCGAGTGGATGGGACAGGTCTACAGATTCCTCGGCCTCTCCGTCGGCTGCATCCTTCACGAACTCGACGACAGCCAGCGCCGCGCCGCCTATGGCTGCGACATCACCTATGGCACGAACAACGAGTTCGGCTTCGACTATCTCCGCGACAACATGAAATATTCCATCGCGGACATGGTGCAGTTCGGGGGCCGGCCGAAAGAGCTTCAGGGCCATGCCTTCGCCATCGTGGACGAGGTGGACTCGATCCTCATCGACGAGGCGCGCACGCCGCTCATCATTTCCGGCCCGGTCGAGGACCGATCCGAGCTTTACAACGCCGTGGACGGCATCATTCCGCAGCTCGAAGCCGAGCATTTCGAGCTGGACGAGAAGATGCGCACGGTCGTCCTCACCGAGAGCGGCAACGAGCGCGTGGAGGAGCTGATGCGCGAGGCCGGGCTCGTCAAGGAAGACGGCTCGCTCTACGACGTCGAGAACGTCACGCTGGTGCATCACGTCAACCAGGCGTTGCGCGCGCACAAGCTGTTCCTGCGCGACCGCGACTACATCGTGCGCAAGGGCGCGGTCGTCATCATCGACGAGTTCACCGGGCGCATGATGGAAGGCCGCCGCTATTCGGAAGGGCTGCATCAGGCGCTTGAGGCGAAGGAAAAGGTCGAGGTGCAGCCGGAGAACCAGACGCTCGCCTCCATCACCTT
>CAZNAH010000100.1:9210-9507 GCA_964570735.1 uncultured Hyphomicrobiaceae bacterium
CCAGAACTATTTCCGCCTTTACGACAAGCTGGCGGGCATGACGGGCACGGCCGTGACCGAGGCGACCGAATTCGCCGACATCTACAAGCTCGAAGTGATCGAGGTGCCGACCAACCGTCCCATGGTCCGCAAGGACCAGGACGACGAGGTCTACCGCACCGCCCGCGAGAAATACAACGCCATCATCGAACTCATCAAGGATTGCCGCGAGCGCGGGCAGCCGATCCTCGTCGGCACCACCTCGATCGAGAAGTCCGAAACGCTCTCCGAGATGCTGAAGCCGCTCAGGATCCCGCA
>CAZNAH010000100.1:9541-9795 GCA_964570735.1 uncultured Hyphomicrobiaceae bacterium
ATGATCATCGCGCAGGCGGGCGTGCCGGGCGCCGTCACCATCGCGACCAACATGGCGGGACGCGGCACCGACATTCAGCTCGGCGGCAACCTCGCCATGCGCGTGTCGGAATGGATGGCCGCCCAGCAGGAGAAGGGGCGCACGCCAACCCCGGAAGAGGCCCAGGCGGAGCGGCGAAAGATCGAGGCCGACATCGAAGAGAAGAGGCAGAAGGCGCTGGCCGCTGGCGGACTTTACGTCATCGGCACGGAGCG
>CAZNAH010000100.1:9876-10829 GCA_964570735.1 uncultured Hyphomicrobiaceae bacterium
TCGAAGACGACCTCATGCGCATCTTCGGCTCCGAGCGCATGGACTTCATGTTGCGCAAGCTCGGCATCGAGGACGGCGAGGCCATCATCCACCCCTGGATCAACCGGGCGCTCGAAAAGGCGCAGCAGAAGGTCGAGGCGCGCAACTTCGATACCCGCAAGAACCTGCTCAAATACGATGACGTGATGAACGACCAGCGCAAGGTCATCTTTGAGCAGCGCATCGAACTGATGCAGGAGGACGACGTTCAGGCCACCGTCGCCGACATGCGCCGCCAGGTGGTGGAAGACCTCGTCGCCAAGCACATCCCCGAAAAGGCGTTCGCCGAGCAGTGGGACGCGACCGGCCTGCGCGAAGAGTTCCAGCGCATCTTCGACATGGACGTGCCGGTCGAGGACTGGGCGGCGGAAGAAGGCATCGCCGACGAGGAAATCCTGGAACGCCTGCTCGAAAAGGCGGACGCGGCGGCGGCCCGGAAAGCGAGCGAGATCGGCCCGGACATCATGCGGCAGATCGAGAAGGCGGTGCTTCTCCAGACGCTCGACCATCTCTGGCGCGAACACATCATCACGCTCGAACATCTCCGTCAGGTCGTCGGCCTGCGCGGCTATGCCCAGCGCGACCCGCTGCACGAGTACAAGTCCGAGGGCTTCACGCTGTTCGAGGCGATGCTCGGAAAGCTGCGCGAGAACGTGACCGGCCAGCTCATGCATGTGGTCCTTTCACCGCAGGCTCAGGACGATCTCCTCGATTACGGCGAACTGCCCGAGATGGAGGCCCATCACACCGATCCCTTCACCGGCGAGGACGATTTCGAGATGGCTGAGGATTCCTTCGCGGAAGGGCCTCCGGCGTCCAGGCAGAGCCGGCGCGCCGCCGCGAAGAAGGCGAACGGCGCGGGCCGGGCGGGCGCGGCACGGCGCGGCGGAGCCAATGGGCGCGGACCGGTGGCC
>CAZNAH010000101.1:0-10788 GCA_964570735.1 uncultured Hyphomicrobiaceae bacterium
GGGTTGGTTGCACGAGGCGTCTGGCAACAGGCGTCCCAGATGAATGGCCATCGCGTGCGGAGCGATCCGCAGGCACAGAACCCGGCTTACAGGCCAACTGGCATCTATTTTATTTTTTCCAAATTATAACCTTTTCCGCGCCTCTTAATAGCCGTGCTAACGCTTTTTCCTTGGCCGAAGTGGAACAGGAGGCAGGCCCGCGGGTCTGTCATGCCATCGAAATGCGTTGCGCCGCGCGTTGATTCCGCGTCCGGCGCTCAGGAGGTCATGATGACGATGAGAACCCTTGCCGTTCTGGCGATTGCACCGTTCATGCTCGCCGCCTGCGGCGAAGACACGCCTTAGGAACAGCAGACGCCGCGCACTCAGACGGAGCAGCAGGATCCGGGGACGGCGCCGCAAAATCAGCCTTCGCCTAATCCTGCCGCACCTGGCCAGTCCGGCGAACCCGCTCAGCCGGGCGGCGTAGCCCGCTAGCATCGCAGTTCCAGGCATGGCCCTGCAACCATGCCTGGATTTTTCAACGCGGGCGTGATTTGCGAAGCGTAAGATAGAGCGCGCCGCTGCCCCCATGCTTCATGCTGGCTTCGGTGAAACTCACCACATAGCGGCGGCATTCCTCATCACCCAGCCATTGCGGGACGATACGCCGCAACACGCCGCGCTCCTCCCCCCACGGCAGATCGCCCTCGCCATGTCCCCCGCGCGCGCCCTTGCCGGTGATCACGAGCACATGGCGATGCCCCGCGTTCTGGCAGTGGCGCAGAAAACGCCGCAGCGCGGCATGGGCATCGGCCTGGCGCATTCCGTGCAGATCAAGCCGCGCGTCGATCGCCAACTGCTCGCGGGCGAGCATTTTCGCACGGCGCGTCTCGAAGCCGGCGAGCGGCGGCGGCCCGCGTCTGGTTGCCTTCGCACCCTGTGCCGGAAGCGCTTGCGCGTCATCGGCCGGAGCCGCCTTCAAACTCGCTGCCGCCCCGTTGAACGCCGAAACGCCGCCGGAAGCGGGCAAGGCAGTCTGCGGCGCTTCGCGATCCGGCTGGACGGGGCGCAGCGGCTTGTCATGGCGCGTCGCGACGGCCCAGAGGTCCAGTTCGTCCTTGCTCGGTTTTCTGGTTCGGCGTCGGTCGGTCATGGTCGTCACGCCGACGCGCGGCGCACTCAGGGCGTTTTCGGTTGCAATACGATAAACTCGCACGAATGGCGCACCCGCCCGGCGAATGCGCCTGCTTCGGCCCCCGTGCCGCAGAACAGATCGCCGCGCTGCGGCCCCCGGATCGCGGAACCCGTGTCGTGGGCGGCCATCAACCTGCGAAACGGCCGGCCCTCGAACGACAATCCCGGCGCCGAGACCCAGAGCAGTGTGCCAAAAGCGTGGTAGCGCGGATCGACCGCGAGGCTCCTGCCGCGCACCAGATGAGCCCCAGACGACCCCAAGGCCGCGTCCGTCTTGTCTTCCCGCTCCCGGAAGAAGATGTAGGACTTGTTTTCAGCCAGTAAAGCGCGCGCGCGCTCGGCATCCTGCTTCAGCACGCCGAGAACGTCGTCGAGCGTGGCGGTGTCTGGCGACAGCAACCCGCGCTCGATCATGGCCTTGCCGATTGACGTATAGGGGTGTCCGTTCTTGCCGTCGAAGGCAAGGCGCACGCTGCCGCCCTCCGCGAGATGCACAAGGCCCGACCCCTGCACGTGCATGAGATAGGCATCGAGCGGGTCATCGACATAGAGCAGTTCAAGCCGGCGGCCGGTGAGAGCGCCCGCTTCGATCTCGGCGCGGCTGGCGAATGGCGCAAAAGCATCATTCGTCCGAATTCCGGCCGTGAGCCCGGATTGCACAAGCTCGGCGGCTTGCTCGTCCAAAGGATCGAGAGGGATCAGTTCGGGCGGCCGCCGATAAATCGGAACGGTGTAGGCGCCGTCCATGATGCGGCAACCGCGCAGTTCAGGCTCGTAATAGGCCGTCAGGAGGCCCGGCTCGCCATGCCGGATACGAAGCGCCCGGTAGTGCGTTTCGAGATATTCATGCGCGTCGCCGGGGCTGCCGGCCTGATCGGGCAGGAACAGGCGGTTGGCGCGCAGGGCCTCGCCCACCGCGTCTTCGCGCCAGCCTTCGATCTCGTTGAAGGCGACATCTTCGACAGTGATGTCGCTGACAGGCTCGATAGCGCCGTGCTGCCATGCCCACAACGCGAGCGGCTTCCGGGTATCCCGATCCGCCTGCACAGGAGCTTACGGCGCTTCGGTCGCGACAAGCCGCCAGTTCGGGTTGGGCGAGGAGACATCGCGCGCGAACGTCCAGACGTCGGTCAGCTCGCGAATTTTCTTCGGATCACCCTCGACAATTTCCCCATCGCGGCTGCGGACTGCGCTGATGAGTTCACTTACGAACTTCACCGCGATCTGCGCCGTCTTGCCGGCTAGCTGCGCATCCACGATCTCTGCCGACACGATGCCGACGAAACTGAATTCCGTCGTTTCGCCCTGCCGCTCCCGTTCGGTGATGGATTCATCGAAGCTGTCATAGACTTCACGGGACAGGAGATTGGCGAGCGTGTCCCGGTCGCCTTGGGCGTAAGCCGTCACGATCATCTCGTAAGCAGCCTTCGCGCCGTTGAGGAAGGAGGCTGTATCGAAGCTCGGGTCCGATTTGGCGATTTCGCGGACCTGCGGTCTGGCCGGGGCCTCGACGCCCGAAGAGCCGACCCGGTCATCCACGCTGCGCGCGCTTTCCCGTTCTGGCCCGGACGAGCGATTTTCATTGCGCGGCAAGGTGATGACGTTGTCGCGTTCCCGCTGCGAGGGTGCGGCGTCCTTGGCGGCATAAGGGTCCATGCGCGGACGCTCATTGCCGGTACGGCGGCCCAGCACGCTGCGAAGCCTCAAAAAGATGACTACCGCAACTACGAGAAAAAGAATGGTTGTCAGGTCGAAGGTGTCGTTCATGTCGAAGGCTTACCCGCTCGCCGTGCTGATGTCACTCATGGATCGTGCCGTGCTTGCACCGGACATATAAGCGCTCCCGCACGGACTGGCTAGAACCACCAACATTCGGTCCGTCTCCGGTTGACGCCCGCTGAGCCGTGCATGACATATGCCAAGAATAGCCCGGTCTTGGCATCTGAAACAGCGTCTACGCGAAGAAAACCATGCCTCTTTTATTTCTTATTGCGATCCTGGCCTTTCCCATCGCGGAAATTGCCAGCATGATCGAAGTCGGCCGGCATATCGGGCTGTTCCCGACGCTGGGACTGCTCTTCCTCAGCGTCATCCTAGGCGTGGTGCTCATCCGGTCGCAAAGCCTGGCGATTTCGGGACGGCTCGTTTCCGCGCTGCGCGAAGGACGATCGCCGGCGGCGATGGCAGCCGAAAGCGGTTTCCTTGTTTTCGCGGGACTGCTCTTCATGATCCCCGGCTTCGTGTCGGACGCGCTCGCTTTATTTCTGTTGCTCCCCCCAGTACGCAAAGCACTCGCCAACCGGATGGATGGGCGCGTCAAAGTATGGCAGTCGCGGCGCGGGCCGTATCCCCCGCGAGGCGACGAAGCCCGCACGAACCAGGAGACCGTCATCGATGTCGAGTTCTCCGAAGTGCCCCGCAGCGAAGAAATCGAAAGCGAGCGGCCGGACCGCGACGGAAAGGGACCCAGAGGCAGTTCTCCCTGGCGGCGCTGAACGGCTCGCGTGAAAGAGTTGCCGCGCCCGATCCGGCGTGTTAGCTCGCAGCCACGAAATTCAAGATCAATCGGAGCGAAAACCCATGGCCGAGAACACATCAACAAACGGCAAGGAAACCACGCCCGCACCGGACGCGGCCAAGCAACCTCAGATCAACGTGATCGGGCAATACATCAAGGATCTGTCTTTCGAGAACCCGAACGCGGTTCGCTTCCTGCGCGGACCGGGCAAGAACCCGAACCTCCGGCTCAACTTCAACGTCCAGGTGCAGTCGATCGGCGATGACAGCTTCGAGGTCGCGCTGGGTCTCGAAGGCGAGGCTAAGAGCGATGAGGGCGTGCTCTACAAGATCGAGCTGGTCTATGCCGGCGCCTTCGTGCTGAAAAACCTGCCGAGGGAAGCCGTGCAGCCCGTGCTCTACATCGAATGCCCCGCGCTGCTCTTCCCCTTTGTGCGCCGCCTCATGGCCGACCTGTCGCGCGAGGGAGGATATCCGCCGCTGTTGCTCGATCCGATCGACTTTTCCGCCCTTTACCGCCGCCGTGCGGCGAAAGCGCCGGAAACGGCAGCCGCCGAATAGGTTTACGTCTGGCGTCCAGGGGCAGGCGGCGGCATGGCCTGCCACACTGCTTTTTCGCCGAGGGAGGCGACGAAAGCGCGATGCGCCTCCTGCTCCTCCGCGCTGAGGCGGGACGGCAGAGGACGCATGCGCGCAGCGAGGGCATGAGCGACATCCATCGCCGCCGCGCTAGACGCCACCGCAAGGTCGAGGCCAGCCTGTTCCGCCCCGATCAGCTTGAGGTAGACGTCGGCGAGAAGCTCGCTGTCGAGCAGCGCGCCGTGCTTCGTCCGGCCGCTGTTATCAATGCCGTAGCGGCGGCAGAGCGCGTCGAGGCTGTTCGAGCTGCCGGGATGTTTGCGGCGCGCGAGCGCCAGCGTATCGATGACGCAATCCCAGCCGATGGCGGGCCGCCCGCTGCGTTCGAGTTCCGCGTTGAGGAAGCCCATATCGAACGCTGCGTTGTGAATGATGAGCCGCGCGCCCTGGATCGCCTTGAGGAAATCGTCCGCGACCGCGGAAAACAACGGTTTGTCGGCCAGGAACTCGGCGGTCAGCCCATGCACGGCGACCGCCGCTTTCGGCACATCGCGCTCGGGGTTGATATACCAGTGCCAGAACGTGCCGGTGGGGATGCAGTTGACGAGTTCGACGCAGGCGAGTTCGACGAGGCGATCACCGGTCTTCGGATCGAGCCCCGTCGTTTCGGTATCGAGAACGATTTCGCGCAGCATGCGTCGGAAACCCCGGTTCAAACGGCATGAAAGTGCTCCGTCCACCGGTGAAAAGCCAAAGCGGGACGGGACATAACCTCCGCAAGAACTGCATCGATTTGCGCGAGAGTGTTAGGCAAGGGCTGGCCCGTATCCACAACATAGTCCGCTCGCGCCCGCTTTTCGGCATCCGGCATCTGACGCGCCAGGATGGCCGCGATCTTCTCCTCCGTCATGCCCGGCCGCTCCATCAGGCGGGCGCGTTGCACCTCCGGCGACGCGCTGACGACAATCACGGCGTCGAAGAAGTCGCGCGGTGCGGTCTCAAACAGCAAGGGCACTTCGAGCACGGCCAGGTCCGCGCCCTTGTCGTGCTCGGCTTCGAGGAACGCCCATTGCCGCTTTCGCACGAGGGGATGCACGATGCCTTCGAGCTGAGCGATATGGTCCGGCGAGCCGAGGACGGCGCCGGACAGGGCCGCGCGGTCAATCCTGCCGTCGCGGGTGGTGCCTGGGAAGAGCGTCTCGATGAGCGGGACGGCCTCGCCTTCATAAAGCTCGTGCACGACCTTGTCGGCGTCGAGAACGGGAATGCCGCGGCTGCGGATGTGATCCGCCACGGTCGTCTTGCCCATCGCGATGGAACCGGTCAGGCCGAGGATGATCATGGCTGAGCCGCATCCCTCGCACGCATGGCGTCGAGCACATGCGCGCGCAAATCCGCCGTGACGGTCGGCCGCACACCAAACCAGCGCTCGAAGCCGGGCACCCCCTGATGCAGCAGCATGCCGATGCCGTCCGCGGTGCGCAGCCCCCGGAGGCGCGCCGCGCGCAGCAGGCCAGTTTCCAACGGCTTGTAGACGAGATCGCTCACAACGGCGTCGTCCCTCACCGGCGAGAGGTCGATATCGAGCGGCGGCGCGCCGTCCATGCCAAGGGTCGAGGTGTTGACGACGAGCGCCACGCCTTCCAGCGCATCGGCCAGCGCGCTCAACGGGACGGCCACGGCGCCGGGCGCGAGTTTCGCGACCTCCTGCGCGGTCGCCAGCGTGCGGTTCGCGATGCGCAGGCTCTCAAATCCGCGCTGCGCCAGCGCCCAGACAATCGCCCGCGCGGCGCCGCCCGCGCCGATCACGACGGCGGGCCTGTGGCGGTGCTCGTCCCATCCCGGCGTCTGATCGTCGAGCGTGTCGAGAAAGCCCACCGCATCCGTGTTCGTGCCGCGCAGCCTGCCGCCCTCGAACCAGATCGTGTTAACCGCGCCGATCGCGATGGCGACGGGCTCGACCGCATCGCACAGACGAAGCGCCTCGATCTTGTGCGGCACGGTCACGTTGCCGCCGGCGAACCCGCGCGCGGGCATGGACCTGACGAAATCCGCGAATTCGGCTGGCGGAACCGCAGCGTGGGTATACTCCCCCGCGATGCCATGGGTCTTCAGCCAGTAAGTATGCAGCGCGGGCGACAGCGAATGTGCCACGGGCCAGCCAATGACGCAGGCGCGCCGCGGTCTGCCATCCGCCGTCATCGCGTCAACACTCCCAGCCCCCTCAACGCCGCCAGAAGCGGGAGGATCGGCAGCCCGAGGATCGTGAAATAATCGCCGCGGATCTCCGCAAAGAGGTGGATGCCCAGGCCCTCCAGATGATACGCGCCGACTGAGCTGAGAACGCTCTGGCTCGCCGTTTCGAGGTACCAGTCAAGAAACCCGTCTGAGAAATCGCGCATCGTCAGGCTCGCGCTATCGCGGAAGACATGGGCCTGATCACCGAACAGCAGGACGGCCGCGGAATGAAGCTCATGCGTCTTGCCGCGCATTTTCAAGAGTTGCGCGCGCGCTTCGGCTTCGTTCTTCGGCTTCTGCAAGACCCTTCCCTCGAAACCAAGCGTCTGGTCCGCCCCGATCACGATGGCGCCCGGTTCCTCGCCGGCGATCTTCTCCGCCTTCTTGCGGGCGAGGTGCACGGCGATCTCTTCGGCTGACGAGGACAGACAGAGAGCCTCGCGCTCCGAGGACTCGTCGAGGGACGACGGCTTCTGATGAAATCGCAGCCCGGCATTGCCGAGAAGCGCGGCGCGGGCCGCACTGGCCGAGGCGAGGATGATGTTCGGGCTTTCAGCCTGCATGAAGGTGGCCTGTCTCCAGTCTCGTTTCGCGCGAGGCGAGGGTTGGTCTTCCGTTAACGCCGCCGTTCCTCGAAGAGCGCGATGATCGTCGCCGCCGTCTCCTCGATCGACTTCTTGGTGATGTCGATGACGTGCCAGCGGTTCTGCGCGCAGAGCCGCCGCGTCATGGCCATCTCCTCCTTGATGACATCGGCGTCCACATAACTTTCGAGATTGGTGCCGCTCATCGAAAGCATGCGGTTGCGGCGGATGTCGGCGATGCGCTCGGGGCTCGCGATGAGCCCAACCACGAGCGGAGAGACCACCTTTTCGAGGCTGGGCGGCGGCGGGATGTTCGGCACGAGCGACACATTCGCGGTCTTATAGCCGCGGTTCGCGAGATAGATGCTCGTCGGCGTCTTGGAGGTGCGGCTCGCCCCGATCAGAATGATATCCGCGCTTTCCAGATCCCCCGCCGACTGGCTGTCATCGTGCGACAAGGTGAAATCCATGGCCTCGATGCGCCGGAAATAATCGGCGTCGAGCTTGTGCTGCCCCGCCACCACATGCCGCGACGGCATTTTGAGATAAGCCTCGAAAGCCTTCAGCACCGGCTCCAGCACCGGCACGCAGGGCAGGCCGAGTTCCGCGCAGCGCGCTTCGAGCAGCCGCGCCAGCTCGCGGTTCATCAGCGTGTAAAGCACGATCCCGGGGTTCGCCTCGATCTGGTCGAGAACACGGGCGAGCTGCTGAGGGTTGCGCACCAAAGGGTGCATATGGCGGTTAGGCTTGGCGTGGGTGAGCTGAACCACGGCGGCTTTCGCGATGGTCGTCAGCGTCTCGCCGGACGCATCCGACACGAGGTGCAGGTGGAAATGCCTCTCGCTGTGCACGGCTGGGGGTTTCGGGGATAAAGCCGGTGCGGCCGCGGGCGGTCCGCCGTCGGACATCTGTGCCGCCATTGAGTCCTCCACGCCAATAAAATTCGGCTGCACAGTTTCTCAGGCTCGAAAAAGAAAAGGCTTTGTTGTCACGCGGCTTTGCCAGCAGGGTGAGTCTCAACACGCTTTCCACATGTTATTCATAGCAGCGCATGATCACGCAAGACCAATTCTCATAAGCCGGGCAAGGTTCATCGCCGGGCAGGCTTGACACCTGTCGAGAAATCCGGCCAGAGCTTCGGCGCTTATTCGCCAAGGCTTGGCAAGCTGGGGAGGGAAGGCGGATGGCGGTCGCGCTCTCCGGTTTTGCATTCCCCAATAAGCAGAAGAAATAAAAGGAAGTTTCTTTATGGTTGGACGGACAAGGAAGGCCGAAGCGGTACAGAAGGCGAAACCGGCCGGCAAAAGCCCGCAACGTTCAGTCAAGGCCGGCACGGCCCGACCGGCACCGCCCTTTCTTGCGGCCCTGGCTCGCCAGACCCCGTCGCGCACGCCGCTCTGGCTCATGCGTCAGGCCGGGCGCTATCTCCCGGAATATCGCGCGACACGGGCAGACGCCGGCTCCTTCCTCGACCTTTGCTACAATCCGGCGCTCGCCGCCGAGGTCACGCTTCAGCCCATCCGACGCTTCGGCTTCGATGCCTCGATCATCTTTTCCGATATCCTCGTGGTGCCCCACGCGCTCGGCCAAACGGTGGAGTTCCTCGAAGGCGAGGGGCCGCGCCTCGATCCCGTCTCATCCGGCGCCGATCTCGCACGTCTCGATCCGGCGAAGACCGGAGATAAGTTCGCGCTGGTCTATGAGGCGATCGAGCGGGTGGTTGCCGCGCTCGGCCATGAAACGCCGCTCATCGGCTTTTGCGGCGCGCCGTGGACGGTCGCGACGTATATGGTCGAGGGGCGCGGTTCGTCCGACCAGCGCGCCGCGAAGCTCATGTCTTATCGCGACAGGGCGGATTTCGCGGCGCTCATCGGCATGATCGTGGAAGCCTCGGCCGCCTACCTCATCGGGCAGGTGAAGGCCGGCGCGCGGGTGCTCCAGGTGTTCGATAGCTGGGCGGGCAGCCTCTCGGACGAAGATTTCGAGGACTGGGTGATCGCGCCGACGGTGGATCTGCTCCGCCGAGTGAGGGCGGTCCACCCCGACATTCCCGTGATCGGGTTCCCACGCGGCAGCGCCCCGCTCTACCAGCGCTATGTGGAAGCCACCGGCGTCCAGGGGCTGGGCTGCGACACCGCCGCCCCGCTGGCTGTGATGCAGACGCTTCAGGCGCGCGTCGCCGTCCAGGGCAACCTCGACCCGATCTTGTTGGTCGCGGGCGGGGATGCTATGCAGCGGCGTGCGGAGGCGATTCTTGCGGCGCTTGGCGGTAAGCCCTTCGTGTTCAATCTGGGGCATGGCATCCTGCCGGATACGCCGATCCCCCACGTCGAAACTTTGGTGCGCATCATCCGGGAAAGGTCGCTTTAGGCACTTTCTGAGATCTCAACGCGTGTCTGCTGCAACGGGGCGATTGAAGCATGGCTGATGTTCTTCAGGACTCCTATCGCTATCTTGTGGCGTTTCACTTGATCTTTGCGTTCGCCTGGATGGCCGGCCTCTTCTACTTGCCGCGGCTTTATGTCTACCATGCGGAGGTGGGGCCTGGCACGCCGCAGTCCGAGACCTTCAAGGTGATGGAACGGCGCCTCCTGAAGGCCATCATGAACCCGGCGCTGATCGCGACGTGGCTGATCGGCCTCGTCATGGCTTTCGGCGCGGGCGGGGTGAACATGGCCACCGACGGCTGGTTCCACGCCAAGCTGACCCTGCTGCTGGCGATGTCCGCGTTCCACGGCTTTCTGGGCAAATGGCGCAAGGACTTCGAGGCCGACCGCAACACGCGCAGTCCGAAATTCTACCGGATCGTCAATGAGATCCCCACCGTTCTCCTGATTGGCATCGTCATTCTTGCGGTCGTGAGACCATTCTGACGCATCGGTCTGCGACAGATTTATTCAATAAATTTGATTTGACGGATGCGATGATCCTTTGCGAATCGTGAGGCTGCTGCTATATTGAAGGCAGCGTCGCTTCTCCGGCAGAAATAATCCCATCCGCGACAAACTTGCCGGCCCCTCGCGAATTACAACAATTACGCCGTGGGTGAATATCACCAGAGTTGCGGCATTGATACGTCAACCTTCCCCATCGCCACCCGGCCGATGTGCGCGCTGCGCGCCTCTCCATCCGATCACATTCGGAGTCGCGAATCCATGCAGGAAATGAAACTTCAAGATCTGAAAGTCAAATCTCCCACAGAACTTCTCAGCTTCGCTGAAGAGTTCGCGGTCGAGAATGCGAGTACGCTGCGAAAGCAGGAACTGATGTTCGCGATCCTCAAGCAACTTGCGGCGCGGGACATCGAAATTACAGGCACAGGCGTCGTCGAAGTCCTTCAGGACGGCTTCGGCTTTCTTCGTTCGCCCGACTCGAACTATTTGCCTGGCCCGGATGACATCTATGTCAGCCCCAGCCAGATCCGCCGCTTCGGCCTGCGGACCGGCGATACGGTCGAGGGTCAGATCCGCAGCCCGAAGGAAGGCGAGCGCTACTTCGCGCTGCTCAAGGTCAACCGGATCAACTTCGATGAGCCGGAAAAGACCCGCCACAAGATCCATTTCGACAATCTGACGCCGCTTTATCCCAACAAGTGGCTCAAGATGGAAATGGACCGCCCGGACCTGAAAGATCTCAGCGCGCGGGTCATCGACATCGTCGCCCCGATCGGCAAGGGGCAGCGCGGGCTCATCGT
>CAZNAH010000102.1:0-10683 GCA_964570735.1 uncultured Hyphomicrobiaceae bacterium
GCGCCGCAAGCCGCCTTCTGCACTGCCGCCTCGCAGCTTGGCACTCACGCGGCGCAGGACCGCCGATGATGCGCCGCGCTCGAAAGCAAGGCGCGCAGGCGCTTCTCGCACTGAGCCGGGCCGGGCAGGCCGCTGTCATCCTCGCTCCGTAAAGAGAGCCACTGCCTTAACGTATTCGCCACCGCCGGCGCATCGTCTTGTCCATCGCAGGCGATCGGAAACACGGGGACGCCGCGCTTGCGCAAATCCGTGAGGTAAGGGTCGTTCTGGCTCTCATCGGCTGCGCCGCGCCGGAGAGATAAGAGAATATCGCTCGCACCCGGCTCGACAGGATCGTCATCCAAAACGTCGGGCGGACAGCCGAGCAGCGACAAGGTCCAGCCCGCCGCGTGGCGATAGGGGTCTGCCGGGCTGCGCCTGTGGATGGGCTCGACGCGGAAGCGGGCGGGTGGGTTTGCGAGCAGATCCTTGAGCAGGGTGCCCGCGAAACCCGATGCTCCCCGTTCCGGCGATGCGAAAGCGTCGGAAATATCGATCAGAAGGCGAGGCGCGCCGGCGGCCGGCGGCGCATTCCGCGCGATGGCGGCGGCGAGAGCGGCAAGCGATGCTTCATCAGCGGCGAGCCCCTCAAGTTCCGCAAGGCGTTCGATCAGCGTGTGAGCGCTGGCGGGGTTTTCGGCATAATTCCTCTCGATCGCTTCGGCGTAAAGGTCCGCGCAGGCCGCAGGGGCATGGGTTGCGTTGATAGAGTCCAGCCCTCTCTGGCTCAGGCGGACGCGGACGCGGGGATCGTTCGCGAGGGTTTGCAGGGCGGCCTTAAGCTCGTCATCCTCGAACGGGTCGGGCAGCATCCACACCGCATCGCGAGGCAACTCCGCCATTGCCCCATGTGCATTCGCGATGGTGGGCACTCCGAAACTCAGACAATCGAGGGCGGCAGCCGAGGTCTCGCCGCGCGAATCGGTTCGAAGCTGCACGGCGATGTCAGCGGCGGCGAGGTAGCGGCGATACTCCTCCTCGTCGGCCCACCCCGTGATGGAGACGCGGCCTTGCGGTCCCAAGCCGCGGATGCGCTCGTCGATGCGGGAGGCATAGGTGTTTCCTCCGCCGCCGACGAAGACCAGCCGACAGGCGGGATTCGCCGCCAAGGACGATGCGAGCCATGCGTCCAGGGTGCGATGATTGAGCTTCGTTGGAGCAACGATACCGAAGCTGGCGACCAGGATGTCGTGCTCCGCCAGTCCGAGTTCTCTGCGGGCTTTGGCGCGCTCGGCCAGTGTCATGCCCGGCGTCCGCGCGAGCGGGATCACCGCCCATGTTTCGGCCAATCCCGGACCGTACCATGCGTCTGACAGCGCCTTCGCATGCCGGGAGTGGACGATAACGCCCCTTGCCCGCATGAGAAGACCGAGATTGCAGGGGTATTTCAATGTGACGTCGGTCTTCTCCACAGACCGGAAAGCTTCGGCGACGGCCTGATAGCCGTGGGAGGCGTACAGTGCGCGGGTCCAGGGGCGCCCGTCGGGATGCCGCGACTCAAGGTATCGCAGCATACCGCTTATAAAGAAATCATGAAGCACGACCGTGCCCGGGATCTGCCCGATCAGGCCCGGCATGTGCTCGTGAAAAGGCGAGTTCCCCATGTGATAGAGCACGCGATCGAACCGGTCCGCATTCTGTTCGAACCAGGCGGCGCTCCGCACGGGCAGGTTGGCCGTCACCCAGCGATCGGACACCTGCTCCTGCGCGACGATCGCCTCGATCTCGTAATGCCGCGAGAGTTCCGGCAGCAAGGCCGCGCTATAATCCGCGATGCCGCTGCGTGCAGGCGGCAGAGGCGAGACATAGGCGAGCTTCGGCCGCCCGCGGACCATGCGCATGACGCGTCGCTTGCGGCTCGGACCGCCCTCCTCCAAAGCGTGACGATGCGCATCGGCTTTCCTTTTGCGGATGGCGGCCGTGAGGTCCGCATAAACGGCCCGCGCGTGTGGCGTGAGTTCGCTCAAGTGGCTCGGGGAGGGGGCTCGGCGCGAGCCGGGCAAGGGCGCGTAGCGGGCGAGGCGCCGCTCCATCTTCCGCCGGAAGCGGCGCGGAAAAGCCGGGGCCATCAGCAGGATGGCGCGTGTGCTCGCCCATTTTCTGAAACGGCGATCGCGCAGACGCGCGAGCGATCCCTCGGGAGAACCGTTCCCCGGAGTTGCATCGCTCGGAACGGAATGCGGGCGCTGGAGCGGTGCCGCCGCCGATGGGCCGCCGGGAGCGTTCTTCCGGCGCCGCCTCGTCAGCCGTTTGACTGCAGCCTCCGGCAACACGGCGGAGAAGCGCAGGGCCAGGTCGCTCGATTTCCATTTCAGGTATCGGCGCAGATTGCGGATGGGCTTGCGGCGCGCCGTACGCAAGTCCAGCAGCACCGCTTCCTGACCACGAAGCGCAGCCTCGGCGCGCTGTGCGCTCTCCGCCGCCAGACGCTCAAGCCGGCGGACGGTCTCGCGTAAAGCCGATTCATTGACCCGCGCCGATTCCGACGCCCGAACGAAACCATCGAACACATTGGGTGGCGCGTTGAACGCCTGTGTCAGATCAGCCCGGCTTTCATGCACGTAAAAGCGGTTCAGCCCGTCGAAATAAACGAAAGCGTAGCCGCGCCGGGTCAGCTCGCCTTCCCAAGCCTCAAAAGCGGGCTCGGTGGAATTGGGTATCGTGCTTTCGATGATGATGATCCAGGGGCGAACGGGCGATGAGGCCCAGCTTCGCAGGACGGCAAGTTCCATGCCCTCCACGTCGATCTTGAGCCAGTGAATATCGCGGCTGGCATAGCGGTCGAGGATGTCGGACAGCGGGATGCAGGACACCTGCACCGTTCGGAACTCCTGCCCCGCCGCAGCATGTCGTTCCGCGATGGCGCGCTCGCCGGTGCTCAGCCCCGTCTCCCCCACCTCGTAGAACGCGATCCGCCCGCCCGCATCGCCGATCGCGGCCTCGATCACCTCTTCATCGGGCCGCGCCTCGCGGAGCTTGGCGGCGAACGCTTCGCTGGGCTCGACATGCACGCCCCGCCAGCCTCGCTCATAGAACGCATGGCTGACGGAATCTAGCAGCGGGTCATGCGCTCCGATGTCGATATAGAAGCCTTGGCCGACATGCCGAAGCGCGCGCCACAGCATGACGTCTTCGAAATTCTGGGCATAGGAAACGAACATCTGCGGGCTCTCAGGATAACGCGGCGGACAATTCGCGGGCTTCTCGCGCTCTAAAGGGACTGCCGTCGCGCGGTTCATCCTCCAGCAGGCGGTCGAGAAGCTGCGCCGCGCTCTCCCGCCAGGAGAGAACGCGGATCGGTTCAGGAGGAGGAAGCCTGCCGGCCTCGCGTAGGGCGAACCAGGTCTCGATCGCGTCCGCCAGATCGGCCGGGGCGAGGCCCGAGAAATAGAACGCGCCATCGCCCATGATTTCGCGGAACACGGGGATGTCCCGGGCGATCACGGGCAGACCATGGCGGGCCGCCTCCACGAGCGGGAGGCCGAACCCTTCCGCCTCGGAGGCCGCCAGAAGCACGGCCGATTGCGCATAAAGCGCCGAGAGTTCGGCATCGTTCGTCTTTTGCAGCCACTGCAACTGCCGCGGATCGGGGTGGGCAAGCAGATCCGCCGCGAGATCGTCGACGAGCCAGCCTTTCCGGCCGACGATGGTCAGGCGCACAGGCATGCCGCGCGCCCACAGGATGCGGAACGCCTCATAGGCTTGCCGGTATCCCTTGCGGGGCTCGACCGTGCTGACCATCAGCACGGTGGGCGCGTCTTCGGCGGGGTGCGGCGGCCGTACGGGCGGTTGCTCGACGGGGCCGAAATCGCTGCCGAGGTGAAAGGCTGCGATTTCGGGCTGCGGGCGGCCCGGCCGTGCCGTGGCGAGATAAGTTTTCACCTCGCCGGCGACCGCGTTCGAGATGCACAGGATGCGGTCGGAATTCTCGGCAAGGCCATGGACCCACGTTCTAAAGTTATCGGGCAGGCCGGGCGGAAAGAATTCGGGGTGCTTCAGGGGAATAATGTCATAGATGACGGAAACGATGCGCGCACCGGCTTCCGCGATGGGTTCAAGCAGGTTCTGCCCGCTTGCGAAAAGCCCGGTATGCCAGTCGAGCGCGAGAAACAGGTCGCCCTTCCGGACGGCCGCAGGAGCTTCATGAGGGCTGGGCGCCATCCCCCCGGTTTGGGGAGGAGCCGTTTCGCGCCAGACCCCGGCGATCCTGTCGTAGCGGACCGGCTGCACGGCATAGCCTCGCGGCGGCGCGGCCACGAGGGCCCTTGCGAGTTGCATCACCGTGCGGTTCAGCCCGTCGATCCTTTCGCCCGAAGCGGCGCGCGTCACGTCAAGAAACAGGCAGGGCTGGGACGAGGCGCGCGCGGCCTGCGGCACCGCGACGCGCTGCGAAGACCCCAGGCCGTAGGCTCTCGCATCGCGGTAGCGGCGCTCGCGCTTCCTCATGCGCTGGCGGAACCGATCGGAGGCGAAAGGCAGATCTTGGAGCAGCCTCGCCGACAACCATTTAAGATAAGCCCTCTTGGCACTGACTGTCTTTTTCACGGGCGATCTCCTTCAGCCGAACAGGTGATTGTTCTTCACGCGGTCGTAGTCGGCGCGGCACATCATGGCGACAAGCTCCTGGAAAGGCACGGTTTGCCGCCAGCCCAGCTTCGCTTGAGCCTTTCGTGGCGAGCCCGTCACAGCCTGCGCTCCGGACGGACGGAAGAAATCCGCATTCACCGTGATAAGCGGCCGGTTCGACCTGCGATCCCGCGCGCGGCGCGACACGCCTTCGCCCTCCCAGACAGGTTCGAAGCCGAGAAGGCGGGCTGCGAGATCCGCGAAAGCCTCGACCGTGTTCGCCTCACCCGACGCGAGGATGTAATCCTCCGGTGTATCGGCCTGGAGCATCAGCCACATGCCCGCGACATAATCTCCGGCGAAGCCCCAGTCGCGGCTGGCAGAGAGATCGCCAAGTTCCAGCACCTCACCGGACCCTTGCGCCATGCGGGCGAGCGTCAGCGTGATTTTCCGCGTGACGAAGGCTTGTCCGCGCAGCGGCGACTCATGGTTGAAGAGGATGCCGGAGGCGCAGAAAAGCCCATGCGCCTCCCGATAGGCTGTCACCATGCCATGGCCGAATAGCTTCGCCACTCCGTATGGGCTGATCGGGCGGGAAGGCGTGTCTTCCGTCTGCGGCGTCTCGCTCGCTCGGCCGAACATCTCCGAGGAGGAGGCTTGAAAGAAGCGGGCGGGCACGCCTGCATCCCTCATCGCTTCCAGCAGGCGGAGAGGCCCCAAGCCGTCCAGCTCTGCGGTGAGGATCGGCTCGCGATAGGAGGCCGCGACGGAGCTTTGCGCGGCGAGATTGTAGATCTCGTCGGGTTCCGTTTCGCGGATGAGGCTGGTCACGTCGGCGAGATCGAGAAGGTTTGCCGGGTGCAGCCGGATATTGGCGGCGATGCCGAGTTCATCCAGGCGCCAATGGGACCGGGAAACGGGCGGGCGGGTCGCGCCGTGAACCTCGTAGCCCTTCTCCAGAAGAAGTTTTGCGAGATAGGCGCCATCCTGGCCTGTCACGCCCGTGATCAACGCCTTCAAGACTTCGACCTCCCCGCACCATGGCGGTGACCGCACACGAGGATGGGCCTAATTTTGCAGGTCATGGCGACACTCACGCAGACCGGGACAAAGGGAGGCCGGGGCGGTCTGCCGGTCAGAGCCGCAGCAGAACGTCCGCGTGAGAAAGCTCTATCATGCAATCCAGGATTGTAAATGTGCGTTAACGATTTCCGAGGGAGGAAGCCGTTTCCTGTGACGGTTCCGCAACGCCAGGTGGCAGTGCGGGGTCAGCCGCGCCCGATATACGGCATTGTCGTCGCCATCACCGTCATGAATTGCACGTTAGAGTCGAGCGGCAGGCTCGCCATGAACACCACGGCGTCCGCCACATGCTTCACGTCCATGCGCGGCTCGGGCTTGATTGAACCGTCGGCTTGCAGGATACCCGCCGCCATCGGCTCGGTCATCTCGGTCGCCGCGTTGCCAATGTCGATCTGGCCGCACGCGATATTATGGTTGCGCCCGTCGAGCGCGGTCGATTTCGTGAGGCCGGTGATGGCGTGCTTCGTGGCCGTGTAAGGCGCCGAGAGCGGGCGTGGGGCATGCGCGGCGATCGACCCGTTGTTGATGATGCGGCCGCCTTGCGGGTTCTGCTTCTTCATCATGCGGATCGCGGCCTGCGTGCAGAGAAACGCGCCCGTCAGGTTCGTATCGACCACCGCCTGCCACTGCTCATAGGTGATCTCTTCCATGGGCACCGCCGGTGCGCCGATGCCCGCATTGTTGACGAGCAGGTCAAGCCGGCCAAACGCGCGCTTTGCCTCCGAGAACAGCGCGGTGACGGCATCCGGGTTCGCGATGTTGGCCGGAAAGGCGAGCACGTCCGGCCCCGCGACGCTCGCCTCCTGCGCGACGGCGTTCAGGGTCTCCTTGCGCCGCCCCGTCAGGACGAGCGAATAACCGGCGGATGCGAGGCCGAGCGCGACGGCTTTACCTATTCCCGTTCCCGCCCCGGTGATCAGAGCGACCTTCTGCTGTGGCATCGTGTCCTTCCTCAACGCTTGATGGGACGGGCAGATAAGCACATTCGGGCGCGATGGTCTTGCCGGTCGTCGCGTTTTGTGGCTGCGATCCTCGCAGGATCGCCCAGCCCGCAGGGGAGAACGCCATGACGGCCAGTCTTCTGGTCAGCCGCACCGATGCGTGCGTGGATATGACGCTGAACCGCCCGGAAAAGCTCAACGCGCTCGACGGCGATCTGGTCGAGGCGCTGATCGCGGCTCTTCGGGACGCGAGCGGCAGCGGGGCGCGGCTCGTCGTGTTGAGGGGCGAGGGCAAGGCGTTCTCCGCAGGCTTCGACCTCTCGGACCTCGAAAGCCAAAGCGAGGGGGATCTCGCGCTGCGCTTCCTGCGCCTCGAAATGCTGCTCCAGACGGTCTACGCCGCGCCATTCGTCACCCTGGCCCTCGTCCACGGCTTTTGCTATGGAGCCGCCGCGGACCTCGTTGCCGTCTGCACGCATCGCATCGCGGCGCCCGATGCGCGCTTCCGGATGCCGGGCCTGCGTTTCGGGATCGCGCTCGGCACACGCCGACTCGGCGAGATCGTGGGCCGCGATGCGGCGCGCGCTCTGCTTGTCCAATCCCGCACCTTCGATGCCGAGACGGCGCTTCGCCTCGGCTTTCTCACCGGCATCGCGGAAGTGGAAGACTGGCCGGCGAGGGTCGATGAGGTTCGGCAAGCCGCGCAGACCCTCTCCCCGGCCAGCCTGGAGCGCCTTCTGAGGTTGACGCGCGAGGACAGGAGGGACGCCGACCTCGCCGAACTCGCCCGCTCCGTGGCCGAACCGGGCCTGAAGGCGCGCATTGCGGCTTATCTCGCTGAACTCGCAGCCGCCCGCTCCGGCCTCACACCAAGGGAATGAGCGCGGCCGCCGGCGGCTCGTTCAGGCAGGGCTGATGCATCCAGTCGCGGTTGTTCAGCACCTCGCCGGCCTTGCGCACCTCATCCAGCAAGCCGAGGTCGAGCGTCGCATAGACCCAGCCGGGCTTGTCGCGTTCCCCCAGCGCGATGACGCCATCGGGGGGGAACAGGCGGTCTGGCGGAGCGAAAAATCCGGCCGCGCCCACGTTGATATCGACGGCGGGCGACCAGTCCGCGCGCCCGACGAGCGGGGATTGCACGACATAGCACTGGTTTTCGAGCGCGCGCGCCGCGCAGGACCAGCGCACGCGGTGATAGCCGGCCCATGTGTCGGTGCAGGATGGCGCAAGGATGATCTGCGCGCCGCCCTCGGTGAGGCCGCGAACCAGCAGCGGGAATTCGACATCGTAGCAGATCGCGACGCCGATCTTCGCCAACCCAAGGTCAAACACGCTCAGCTGCGCGTCCGACGGGCTGATGCCCCAGTCCTCCGCCTCGAAGCGGGTCATTATGAGCTTTTCCTGGTAGGCCGAGGCGCCGGACGGCGCATAGAGCCGCGCGCGGTTGACATAGCGCCCGTCGCCCAGAAGGATCGGCGCGCTGCCTCCGAGGATGAAAACGCCGTGGCGTTGCGCAAGGTCGCGGTGAAGGGCCTTCGCACCTGGCATGATGCCCTGCAAGGCGGCGAGCGAGGCGCGCAAGTCCCGTGCGGTCTCCAGCCCCGCCAGCCGCGTCAGCTCCAGCGAAGCGTATTCGGGAAAGACGAGGAGCTGCGCGCCCTCTCCCGCTGCTTCCCCGACCATCCGCGTGAGCTTGGCCTCGAAGGCCGCGAAATCGGCAAGCTCCTCGATCGGATACTGCGCGGCCGCGATGCGTATGGTGCGCGCCATCACAGCTCACGCATCCAGAACTGCATGAGGTGCGGCGTTTCCTGCTCCTGATCGATGTCCTTCCAGTCGAAGCTCGCCGTCATGCCCTCCATCCTGCGATAGCCGCGCTTCTGCCAGAAGGCGTCGAGCGGCTGATAATCCGCCGGCCGCAGCGGATGGTCGGCTGGCCGCACCACGCCGCAGAAGGTGGAGGTGCGATAGCCGCGCGCGCGGGCATGCGCCTCGCGATGGTCGAAGAAGGCATGGCCGAGCCCCTTGCCGCGATAATCCGGCAGCAGCACGGATTCTCCGCAATAAAAGATCTGGTCGAGGTCGTAGCCCCGCTCGGCGAAGGGTTGGGCGAAGGCGGCGTGATGGGCGGTCAGCGCCGAACCCGTCGCGCAGCCGACGATCCGGTCCTCGTCGCGCGCGGCCACGATGATGCCATCCTTGCCCTGCGCGAACACGGCGAGATACTCCGCTACATAATCGAGCGTGCCGTCGTAAAGATAGGGGAAATCTCGGAAGACGCGGATACGGAGCCGCGCAAGATCGTCGAGAGCCGCCGCAAGCCCGGAACCTGTGAGTGTGTCGGTGGTGAGCGCCATGCCGGGGTTATGGTGCGGATTTCGGCCCTCGGCAAGACTGGCGCGTCATGTCACCTGCGCTACCCAATGGCGCAGATTGTAATACGTCGTCACCCGCGTGATGAGCCCGCCGTCGATCTCGAAGAACGTGCCCGCAGGTAGAACGTAAGCCTGCCCCCTCGCTGCGGGCAGCCCTTCGTCCGTCTGGATGTAGCGGCCGTTCACCACGAACTCAGCCGCGGCCCGGCGTCCGTCCTCGGTCGCCATGATGACGATGTCGGTCAGCCGCTCCTCGTAGCAGCGCTCCATATGGGCGAGGAACGCGGCGAATGCGCCTTTGCCGACGCGCACCTCGCCTTCGTTCACGTGGTGACGGATGTCCTCGGCGAGGCAATCCAGCATGCCTGGCCAATCGCGGGCGTTGAACGCATCGTAATAGCGCCGGATGATCGCGATCGCCTCATGCATGGTTTGCTCCCGCCGGAAAGACCCGTTCAAGGCATAACAGGCTTTGCCTGAGCGATGAAGCCCGCTCCGTGCAGGAGAGCGGGCCGCTCACTCAGCTCGCCTGCCGCAACTCGATGCCCTGAAGCTGATCGCGATGCTGTTTCAAGGTCGGCAGCACTGAGGATGCGAACTGCTGAAGCTGCTGGTTGTCGCCCTCTTCCGCATAGGTCTCGAAGAGCTGAATGGCCGTTTCGTGCGCCTGCTCCTGCTGCTGCTTGTAGGTGCTGTTGAATTTGTCGCCGCTCGCGCTCTTCAGCTTCTGCAACATCTCCTGATGCTTCTCGTCGAGCTTCTGGGCTTCCTCGGGCATCTTCATATCGGCCTGCTGAAGAACTTCCTTCATCTTTTTGCCGACCGCCGTGTGATCGTCGATCATCTGCTTGGCGAACTGCTGAAGCTGGGCGTTCGTGGCTTTCTCAAGCGCGATCTTGCTCGATTCGATCTCGAACTGGTTGGACTGGGCGGCCTTCGTCACGAACGTCTTGGCGTCCGTGGCCTTCTTGGCATCCTGCGCGAAAGCGGTCGCTGCCGCGAAGCTGAACGCGAGCGCGGCCAGCGATACGATGAACTTCCTCATGATTTCTCTTCCTCAACTGGGCAGACGCGGGCGCGGCGTGCGCCCGTCCTTCGTGAGGAAGGAAGATGAGAGCTTGCTTGTTCCCCGCATCCGGGGTTCGGACCGCGCCGCTCAAGAGGCGAGAACCCTCAAATCCGGGTCCACGAGCTTCACGATATCGGCCATGATGTCGTTGAGCTGGAAGTGCTTCGGCGTGTAGATGGCGGCCACGCCATAGGCCGTGAGCTTGGCCTCGTCCTCCGCCGGAATGATGCCGCCCACGACGACGGGAATGTCGCCCAGGCCCGCCGCTCGCATCCGTTCCATGATGTCGCGCACCAGCGGCACATGGCTGCCCGACAGGATCGACAGGCCGACGACATGCACGCTTTCCTCCAGCGCAGCGTTGACGATCTGCGCGGGCGTGAGCCGGATGCCTTCGTACACGACCTCCATGCCGCAATCGCGGGCGCGCACGGCGATCTGCTCGGCGCCGTTCGAGTGCCCGTCGAGACCCGGCTTGCCGACAAGGAACTTGATGCGGCGGCCGATTTTCGCGGAAACCCGCTCTACCGCGTCGCGCACCTGCTGGATGCCCTGGCCGCTGCCCATCTGGACCGCCGCCTTCGCCACCCCGGTCGGCGCGCGATACTCC
>CAZNAH010000103.1:0-4207 GCA_964570735.1 uncultured Hyphomicrobiaceae bacterium
AATCCGTTCTGGAACGTGCCCGGGTCGATCACGGTCAAGGAGATCCTGCCGCTCGTGCGACGCAACCCGGCCTATCTGGAGCGCAACAATCTCGAAGTGTTCGTGTCGGGCCGCCGCCGGCCGATCGACCCCTATTACGTCGACTGGGACACGATCAACCCGAACAAGCTCTTCATCCGCCAGGCTCCGGGAGACGACAATGCGCTGGGACAGGTGAAGTTTCTGTTCCCGAACAAGCATTCCGTCTACATGCACGACACGCCGACCAAGCATCTCTTCAACCAGCGCGCCCGTGCCTACAGCCATGGCTGCATGCGGGTGCGTAATCCGCGCAACTTCGCCGAGGTTCTGCTGCGCAGCCAGGGCTGGACACTGGGGCGCGTCGAGCAGACGATCAACCGCGGGGCCGACGACGTGAACGTGCCCGTGAAGCCGAAAATCCCGGTCCACATCATGTATTTCACCCTGTGGGCGGGAGAGGACGGCAAGCTGACGCGCTTCTCAGACATCTACGGCCACGATGAGCGGGTTCTGGCGGCGCTGCGCAGCGCACGGTCTTAAGCCTTCGTTATGCACAAGGGCGGGGGTTCCTCGGAGCGCCCGCCTCGTCCGATTTTTCGTGTGTTTCAGGACACTTCCAAACGCCCCCGCCTTCTTTTCCCCGCAATTCCACCTTTACCGTTGCTTCACCAATCCGGCTTAACCATACAACGATCGGCTGAAAACAGCGGAACAAAGTCGCGGATAAGTTGCAGGGCTCCGCGCAACGGTCGTTGTGTGTCAAGAGGTTCCTTTGGTGACAATCATCTCCCTGGGCTCCCGGTATCTGGCGTTGTCGGCATTCCTCGGAATGCTCGCCTTTGCCCTCACCGCCGGCCCGGCGACCTCCCGCGCTGAAGAGCGCACGCTCACCATCTACAACATCCACACGAAAGAGACCGTCACCGCCACCTTCAAGAGGGACGGCAAGTTTCTCGACGACGGCCTGAAGCAGATCAACCACGTCATGCGGGACTGGCGGCGCAACGAGCCGACGAAAATGGACCCGGCGCTCGTCGACCTGATCTGGGACATCCACCGCGAACTCGGCTCGAAGCAGCCCGTCCACCTGATCTCGGGCTACCGCTCACCGCGCACCAATGCGATGCTACGCAAGTCTCGCGGCGGACAGGCCAAGTTCAGCCGGCACATGGCCGGGCAAGCGGCCGACATTCACTTCCCGGACATCCCGCTGAAGGAGATGCGCAACTCCGCCCTGATCCGCGAGCGCGGCGGCGTTGGCTTCTATCCGCGTTCCGGCATTCCGTTCGTGCATGTGGATACGGGCAACGTCCGCCACTGGCCGCGCCTGCCGCGTCAGGAGCTTGCCCTGCTGTTCCCCTCGGGGCGATCGAAGCACGTGCCCGCCGATGGCCGGCCGATCACGCGAGAGGACCACCGCGTGGCGCTCGCCAGCCTCCAGCAGCGCGGCGGCGATCTGCCTTGGGCGCTCCGCAAGACCAAGCCTCAGACCGTGCTCGCAAGCCTAGGCCCGACGACACTTCCCACCTTCGGCCTGACGGGGGAGCGTGCGCCCGAGTCGTCCGCCACGGAGCCGCTGCGGAAAAAGGCTTTGGCCCCGCTCGAAAAGCCGGGCAGCCTTGCCGCGCCCGGAATTATCCCAGCGCGCCTGAGCCCGGCACTGCCGCCTGAGCCGTCCGGCGGCGATTATGGGCTCGCCGAAGAAGGCGAAGAGCATGAAGATGAAATGCTGTTCGAGCCGCTGCCCATCATCGAGCTTCTGACCGACACGCCCCTGTCGCATATCGAAATCAGCGAGGAAGAGCGGCCGCCCTTCAAGAAGACCCACCTTCTTCTCAGCGCGCCCAGCGCCCTGATGCGGCCCGAGTTCGAGGAGGGCTTGCAGATCGAAAACCTCTATGCGGCCCGCCGGTTCGACGGCCCCGCGATCAGCCTCGTTCAGAATGTCGCCTGGGCGAAGCGCCTCGCGGGCGCGGCGTCCGAGCCGGCCAAGCCGACCCGCACCGCGGCGAAGTCGCCTCCTCGATAGCCGCTGCGGGCGGCCGGTTCACACGCCGCCGTCCAGCATGCCGAGCGCATGCATGTAAGTGGCGAGCACGGCTTCCTGGTCACGCCGCTCGCTCGCATCCTGCTTTCTCAGCCGGATCACCGTGCGCAGCGCCTTGGTGTCGAACCCCGTCGATTTGGCCTCCGCATAGAGATCGCGGATGTCGCCCGCAAGCGCGGCCTTTTCCTCCTCAAGTCGCTCGATCCGCTCGACGAACGACTTGAGCTGATCCCGCGCTGTTCCCTGCATCGCGGGTTCCGGTGCGGTCACGATCTGTTCCATATCCAGTCCTCGGCTAGCGCGCGCCCCCGTGATTCGGAGCGCCATTCTGCGCGAAGACTAGCCTCGGCCCGGAGCGGCTTCAACGCGGCCCGCGGCTTATCCGCAAACCGCGGAAAGCCGGGGAGAAGCGCGAATTAGCGTGCCGAATCAGTGCGAATGTGAATGCGTTTCGGCGAACTTGGCTTTGGCGGCCGGATCGGCCTCGCTCTGATATTTCGCCTTCCACTCGTCGTAAGGCATGCCGTAAATCATCGCGCGCGCCTCGTCCTTTTCCATCGGCACGCCGCGCGCTCCCGCCGCCTCCTGAACCCAGTTTGACAGGCAGTTCCGGCAGAACCCCGCGAGGTTCATCAGGTCGATGTTCTGAACATCCGTCCGCTCGCGCAGATGCGCGACGAGCCTGCGGAACGCGGCCGCCTCCAGTTCCACCTGCGTCGCCTTGTCGATCTCAGCCATTCTCGCCTCCTGTCGCTCCAGTGCCATCCCGCTTAAGATCGGTATGCGATCCGAAGAACGCCACCCTTGCGAGGTCGGGCGAGCGCGCGGGATCCCCCATCACGCGCGCCATTGCGTCGGCGATGTGACGCGCCCACAGCGCCTGTCCGCCGGCGTCCCGGATGAGATCCTGGCGCACCTCGACGAGCGCATGGGGAAAGCCCCGCTGCGTGCCGTGCCTGTAAAGGCAATCGCCCTTCAGGCGCCCGCTATAGGGTTCGTTGTCGCCGACGGCTGCGCCGGTCCCCGCACGCAAAGCATCGAGTATCGGCAGGGCCAGCCTCGGGTCGCGATCCCAGAGGATGCCGGCCTGCCATGCCCGGGGCATGCCCCGCCAGACCTCCGTGAAGCTATGAATCGACAGGATGACCGGCACATGCCCGCGCGCCGCGATACGGTCCAGCTCGGCGGTGACCGCGTCGTGATAAGCGTCGTAAAGCCGCCGTCTGGCCTCTACGTGTTCCGGCGAAAGCGCGGCGTTGCCCGGAATGACGGCCCCATCCGAAATGCGCATGATCAGCGTCGGATCATCGGCGCCTCGGTTCGGGTCGATCAGCAGCCGGGTGAAGCGCGACGCCACGTAACCGGCCCGCAGGCGCTCGGCCAGCCGCAGCGCGACCCCGTCCGCCCCGATATCGTAAGCGATATGCCGCTCCATCTCGGCAGGCGCCAGCCCGAGCGGGCCATACCCCGAAGGCACGCGGTTCGTCGCGTGATCGCACAGGACGAGGATCGGGACGTCCGTATCGCCCGTGTGGTGATCCACGGCAGGCTCAGACACAGAATCGGCGTGAGTCGAGGGCATGATGGCGGCTATCGAGGCGAGAGCGGAACATTTCGGTCAAATCGACTTAAGCCCAATTTTCGCGCAAAGAAAGACGCACTACGTTCGGACTAAAGCTTCAGACATGCTTGGATAAAACTCGTGCCCTTTGACGCAAGACGGTTGCTCCGTCGTCTTTACGACACTGCGGTTTCCGCCGCGAAGCCTGAACACTGCCTCGCCCACCGCTTTCCGACGCCGCCCGGCAACGGACGACTGCTGGTGATTGCGGCCGGCAAAGCTGCGGCTGGCATGGCGCGCGCGGCCGAATTGCATTACGCGGACCATGGCGGGCTCGCCGGGGTCGAAGGCGTCGCCATCACGCGATACGGCTACGGGCAGCCGCTGGAGAAGCTCAGGCTGATCGAGGCGGGGCACCCCATCCCGGATGAAAACAGCATGGCGGCCGCGGATGCGGCCATCGCGCTGGCCTCGGCGGCGGAGGAGAATGACCTCGTACTCGTCCTCATGTCGGGCGGAGCATCTGCGTTGACGGTCGCTCCGTCCGGCACGATCACGCTCGCGGAAAAGCAGGCCGT
>CAZNAH010000103.1:4217-10447 GCA_964570735.1 uncultured Hyphomicrobiaceae bacterium
CGCGCGCTTCTGCGGTCCGGCGCGGCGATTCACGACGTCAACTGCGTGCGCAAGCATCTGTCGCGGATCAAGGGCGGCAAGCTCGCGATGCTGGCTCACCCCGCGCAGATCGTCACGCTCGCGATCTCCGACGTGCCGGGCGATGCCCCCGATACCATCGGCTCTGGCCCGACCTCCCCGGACAGCACGACCCTGGACGAGGCGCGCGCCATCGTCTCGCGTTACGGCATCGCTGTGCCGCCGTCGGTCGCGGCCGTGCTGGCAGACCCGGCGTCCGAAACGCCAAAGCCCGGCGACGAGGTCTTCGCCAAGGCGCGCTTCGATCTGGCGGCCACGGGCCGCGATTCGCTGGAGGCGGCCGCTGCCATCGCCCGCGAGATGGGCTATGAGATCATCCTGCTCGGCGATGCCATCGAAGGCGAGGCGCGCGAGGTGGCCGCCTCCCACGCCGCGCTCGCCAAGCGCCTGCAAGCCGAGGGGCGGCGCGCGCTGATCCTGTCCGGCGGCGAATTGACCGTGACCATCCGGGGCGATGGGCAGGGCGGGCCGAACCAGGAATACGCCCTGGCGCTCGCCATGCATCTCGACGGGGCCGACCACATCGCGGCGCTGGCCGCCGATACGGACGGCACGGACGGCGGGTCAGGATCTCCTGAGGATGCAGCCGGCGCGATCATCGATCCTACAACCCTTGCGCGGGCGAATCGGCTTAATCTCGTTCCAGCCACATTTCTTGAGAATAACGATTCCAATGGCTTTTTCCGGGCGATCAACGACCTGCTGCTCTGTGGTCCGACAGGCACGAACGTGAATGATTTCCGCGCGATCCTCATCGACCAGAGCGTGGGGGCGCATGCCCGATAAAGCCGCCTGCAAGAGAAGGGCAATGCCGGCACACGCAATGGTCACGCTATGAGATCGCTTTTCGTCATCGTCGTCTTGATCGGGATGATCGCTGGCGCAGCCTATTTCTTCCAGGATCGGCTGCCGATGCTCGCCGCCCTCGTCGGTTCGACAGGCAAGGCTACCGATACGGCGCAGCAGCCCTCGCAAGCCTGGGGCGCGAAGGACCTCAAGCTCTGCAACGACACCAGCAGCCGCATCGGCGTCGCCATCGGCTACAAGGATGCGCGCGAAGGCTGGACGAGCGAGGGCTGGTGGAATGTTCCGAGCAAGAGCTGCGATGTGCTGATCCAGGACAAGCTGCGCGCGCGCTTCTATTACATCTACGCGATCGACTACGACCGGGGCGGCGAATGGAGCGGCTCTATCCAGATGTGCACCGACGACAGCGAATTCACGATCCGGGGCTTGGACAACTGCGAAGGCCGGGGCTATAAACGAACCGGGTTCTTCGAGGTCGATACCCAGGAGCAGACAGGCTGGACGGTGAAGCTGACGGAGCAGGGTGACGCCACCTCCGCCAGCAATGACGCCGGCGCCACCGCCCGCTAGAGGTTCGGTCACTCCGGCTTCGACCGCGATCACATCGCGTTCTTTTGCGCTTCGTCCGGAACATGCGGAATCCGTTACCGGAAAGCGCGCCACGACAAGGCGGTCCGCATGAGACGCGAACGGCGCGTCAAAATCATCGCTACGCTTGGCCCGGCCTCGCGCAGCCCCGACATGATCGAGCGTCTGCATCTCGCCGGCGCGGACGTCTTCCGCATCAATATGAGCCACTCCACCGGCGACGATCTGCGCCGGGATGTGGCCGCGATCCGGGCGGTCGAAGCGAAGCACGGGCCGATCGCCATTCTAGCCGACCTTCAGGGGCCGAAGCTGCGCATCAGTTCGTTCGCGGAGGGGCAGGTGCATCTCGCGCCGGGGCATCGCCTCGTCCTTGACGCGAACCATGCGCCGGGATCGGCGGAGCGCGTCGGCCTGCTGCACCCGGAAATCTACGCCTCCGCCAAGCCGGGTCATACGCTGCTCGTGGATGACGGCAAGATCGCCCTGCGGATCCTGGAAGCGGGGCCGGGGCGGCTCGTCACCGAAGTCGTGGTGGGCGGCATCCTTTCGAGCCGCAAAGGCATCAACTTTCCGGACGCTATCCTGCCCGTCGCGGCTCTCACCGAAAAGGACCGCGAGGACTGCGAGGCCGCCCTCGAAGCGCGGGTGGACTGGATTGCCATGTCTTTCGTGCAGCGCCCCGAGGACGTCACGGACGTGAAGGCGATCGTCCAGGGCCGGGCCGCCGTGATGGCGAAGATCGAGCGCCGCGCCGCAATCGATTCGATCCAGGGCATCCTCCGCGAAGCGGACGGCATCATGGTGGCTCGCGGCGACCTGGGCGTGGAGATGCCCCTGGAGCAGGTGCCCGGCCTCCAGAAACGCCTCTTGCGGGCTGCGCGCGATCACGGCCGCCCCGTCGTCGTCGCAACCCAGATGCTGGAGAGCATGACGGCCTCGCCCGTGGCGACCCGCGCCGAAGTCTCGGACGTGGCGACCGCCGTGTTCGAGGGGGCGGACGCCGTGATGCTGTCCGCCGAATCCGCGACGGGCGCTTTCCCGGCGGAAGCGGTCGCCACCATGGACAAGGTGGCCCGTCAGGTCGAAACCGATGTGAACTACGCCGACATTTTGCATTTCCGCCGGACGACACCGGACGGCACCGCAGCCGACGCCATAAGCGGGGCCGCAGCATCCATCGCGGACGCGCTCGGCCTCAAAGCCATCGTGTGTTACACAGCGACCGGCACGACCGCGTTGCGGGCCGCGCGTCACCGTCCCGACAAGCCGATCCTCGTGCTCACCCCCGTTCAGCAAACAGCCCGCAAGCTGACCCTCGCCTGGGGCCTTCACTGCGTCACGACGGACGATCCGCAGAATGTGTCGCAGATGGTGAAGGGCGCCGAAGAGATCGTGAAGCGCGAGGGCTACGCGACGGCGGGGGACCGTGTGATCGTCTCAGCCGGCGTGCCTTTCGGCCGGGCGGGCACAACGAACATGCTCCGTGTCGTCACGATCGACGACACGCTGACCCCCTGACGCGAAAGGCTGATCGCCCCACTCAGCCCTGGCGGGCCTTATAGCGCCGGATCGTCTTGTTGATGACATAGAGCCGGCCGCGGCGGCGCACGACGCGGTTGTCCCGGTGGCGCGTGCGCAGAGTCTTGATCGAATTCTTGATCTTCATTGTCGTCCCGTCCGCAGACCGCCGCTCCGTTTCCGCCGGATCGGCCCGCGCCTTCTTCTGAACTTGAAATGATCAGCCGCGTGCGACAGCGAACAGGGGCTGTGGCGGCAGATAAGGATATCCGCCAAGTCTCTAGCACCGACGCGGCCGTTTTTCAACCGCACCAACGGCGATGACTGCAAACACGGACGGGCAAACGCTCAGAAGCCGCCGCCCGTCCGGAAGTCCGGTCCGGATGACCGCCTGCGCGGCGGAAAGGGGAACGTGCTCGTGCGCCGGTACGGATCGCCGGGGCGGGTCCGCCAACGCTGGCTGCGCTGGGTGCGCGCCCAATATTCGGCCGCCGTGATCAAGCCCGCTAGAAGCTGTTCGAGCAGAGCCTGCCCGCCCGACTTCGGTTCAAAGACCGAGCCCGGATCATCGTAGCGGGCGCGCCGGAAATCGGACGCCAGTTTCAGCAATTCCTGCTTGCGCGCGAAGGCTTTATCGAGGTCCTGCCGTTTCGACTTGGCGAGGCTTTCGAGGCCATCGATCTCGGAGGCAAGCTTTTCAATGACGGCAACGATCTTCTCGTCGCCGGGATCGGCGGTTTCGCGCGCATCCTCCAGGAGATCGCCGAGCCGCTGGCCTTCCAGGAACTGCTTCGTCCTCTCGATGGCCTCGCGAAAGGACTGGTCCCGCCCTTCGGCATAGATCCTGAGCTGGTTGCCCGTCTCGACGATTTCCGCATTGAGTTCATCCAGTTCGGCGGACTGGCGGTCGCGCTCGGCGCGTGCTGTTTCAAGCGCTTTCGGCAGATCGTCCCCGGCGAGTTCCCGGATGCGGGCCGCTTCCATCGCATCGAGCGCGTCCTTTTCCGTGCGCAAAAGGGCGGCCAGGCGCTCGGAATGCGCGGCCAGGCGCTTCGGGATTTCCGTCAGCATGGCGAAGTTGCCGCGCGCCTCGTGATACCCGATCAGGCGCGCCACCCATCCGTCGAGCCAGCGGACCAGCCCCGTGGCCTCGTAGCGCGGAGTGCCGTAGCCGCGCTCCCAGAGATACATGAACAGCGGATCGCCGCGATAGGGCGCGCCCTTTTCCGCCTCCTCGTCCGCCGACTGTTCCGCCTTCTCGGAGGCTTTCGCCACGATGCCCGTCAAATCGTCGTAGCGCTGCCGATGCGCGCGATAGTCCGGATTGTCCGACAGTTCGCTGCGGGCGCGCTCGCCCAGCGCGTCGAGCTTGTCTTCGAGTTCGTCGATTCGGTGCCCGGTCGCTTGGCGCGCGGCAAGCAGGCTGTCACGCTGCGCAGTGGCCTGCCCCTCCCGGCGCTTCAGCGCGGATATCGTCTTCTGGCGAGCCTGCAACATGGTGCGAACCTGCACGGAAAGGCGGTCCGCCTCGTCGATCACGCCATCCAGGACCGCCAGCCGGGCCTGGAATTCGGCAAGCTCCTGGAAGGCTTGCAAGCGCTGCGCAACGAGCTTCGCCTTGTCCTGGTTTGCCTTGTCGAGAGCCGCGGTCAGCCGCGCGACATCGGCACTTACCTCCTCGATCGCCTTTTCGATGGAAGCCAGCGTCTCCCGCCCGGTGGACATCGGAACTACCATTGCGTCAGCGCGCCGCCCAGCGTATCGACCTGCCATCGCGGTTCCAGCTCGCCGCGCTGCTTCACCCCGATCACTGCTTTCTGAATGATGCCGTCATCGAGCTTGTCGGCCTGAACGGCGTCGAACGCGCTTTTCGCGACACGCACCGCCCAGAGCCTGACCGTCTCGCGCCGGCCGGTTTCCTCATTGATTACAGGCCGCTCCAGCACGTTTCCCGACGAATCGACGGCCTCGACCACCAGATAATAATTGCGGCTGTTCGGGTTGACCTTCGGGATGCGCCAAAGGCCGCTCAGTTCGCCGGGCCGCGACACGACCTTGATCTCATAGACCTCGCGAAGCTGATCGAGGAGCGCGTTGAGACCCGCGAGAGCCTCGCGGGCGAGCGCTGCCTGCCCCGAAGATGCGGCGGAGAGACCGGCATCGCGCAGCGCCTTTGCGCGCTCGACCGCAAGCGGCGTCCTCGCCTCCCGTTCCACGGCGGCGAAAGCCGCATTCAACTGCTGGGGCAGGGTCTCGCTGAGTTCGATGCGTGCGGCCGCCTCCCGCTCGGTGCGGGGCCAGACATAGCCGACCTGCCAGGCGAACCAGCCGAGACCGAGGACGAGAAGCCCCATACCGAGCACCCGGCCCCATTGCCATCGCGTGACATAGAGACGGGCCAGCGTCACCGACAGGCTCGCGCGCGGCGGCTCGTAGACGAAGCGCTTCTCCTCCAGCGCCTTCACCCCGGCTTCGAGGATGTGATCCGGCACCTCGATGCCCTGGCCGCGATAGACCTCGCGGAGCCGCTCGATCAACCGCTTCCGGCGCGCCTCGTCGTTCAGTTCGCGCTCGACAAGGTCTTCCCGGTGACGGAGCGTATCGACCACGTCCATCGAGAGCATGACGTCGTCGAGCGGTACCTTCACGCTGTCTGTGACGGCGGTCATCGGGCCTTACTGGGCGGCTTGCGCCGGAGCCGCCTGCTGAGGGGGAAGCGCTTCGATTTCCGCTGCGAGCCGCGCCATGCGACGCTTGCCGCTCTCGACCGCGTCGCGGATTTCCTCGGAGTTCTTGGTCGCGAGCACGCGCATTTCCTCGATGATCTCGCGCGAGCGCTCCTGGAACGTGGCAACGGATTCGACGAGCTTTTTCACGGCCTCCGCGCGAACCGTCGGGCCGTAGCCTGCGCGCACGGCTTCCTCCGTCACCACATCGCCCACTTCGGACAGGGTTTCGAGGCTGTCGGAAACGCCCTTCTTCATCGCCTCAAGGGTCTTCGTTGATTCATGCAGGCCGAACATGCCGGTGAAAGACGCCTTCAGCGCGGTGAGCACGGCCTCGTTCGTCGAAAAGAAGCTCACCGCCTGAGCGTAGACGCGCTCCTTCGCGCTCGTGGTCTGCATCAGGCGGGACATGATCACTTCGGACGTGTTGTAGCCGATGGTGAGGTTGTCCGAGAGATCCTTCGCGATCTGGTAGCGCGCGTAGCCCCAGTTGCGATCCTGGCCCGCCCAATA
>CAZNAH010000104.1:0-10412 GCA_964570735.1 uncultured Hyphomicrobiaceae bacterium
TGCTGATCCTCGACGAGGTGATGTGCGGCATGGGCCGCACCGGCACGCTGCACGCCTGCGAGCAGGAGGGTGTTTCGCCGGACATCATGGCCATCGCGAAGGGGCTCGGCGGCGGCTATGCGCCGATCGGGGCGGCGCTCGTCTCGAAGAAGCTCCACGATGCGTTCCGCGAAGGCTCCGGCCTGTTCCAGCACGGGCATACCTATGTCGGCCATCCGCTCGCCTGCGCGGCGGCGCTCGCGGTGCAAAGGGTCATCCGCCGCGACGATCTCCTGGCCAATGTGCGCGAACGCGGCAGGCAGCTGCGGGCCGAACTCGACCGCGCCTTCGGCCGGAACCCCCATGTCGGCGATATCCGCGGACGCGGCCTGTTCCAGGCGATCGAACTCGTCAGGGACCGCGAAACCAGGGAGCCGTTCGAACCGGCCTTGAAATTGCATGCCCGCATCAAGGCGGCGGCGATGGAGAACGGGCTGATGGTCTACCCCATGGGCGGAACCATCGACGGCGCACGCGGCGACCATGTGCTGCTGGCGCCGCCCTTCATCGCGACGGCGGAAGACATTGGTGAAATTGTCGAAAGGATGACACAATCGGTCGAGCGAACGCTTGCGGCAATTAGATAAACCGGATTAACTGACCCCGCCCCCACTCGTCCTCAGGGGAGCGCAAGATCAACAAAGGGATCACGCTTGATGAGCAATCGCATCATGTTTGGTATTCTGACCGGCGTTGCCGTTGCAGCGTTCGCCTTCGGCGCGCAGGCGCAGCAGAAATTCGTAACGATCGGCACAGGCGGCGTAACCGGCGTTTATTACGCGGCGGGCGGCGCGATCTGCCGTCTCGTCAACAAGGACCGCGCGAAGCACGGCATCCGTTGCTCGGTGGAATCGACCGGCGGCTCCGCTTACAACATCAACACGATCAAGCAGGGCGAACTCGATTTCGGCGTGGCCCAGTCTGACGTTCAGTTCAACGCTTTCAAGGGCGAGGGCAGCTTCAAGGAAGGCGGGGCGCACAGCGATCTGCGGGCCGTATTCTCGCTGCATCCCGAGCCGCTGACGCTCGTTGCCAGCAAAGACGCGGGCGTGAAGGGCCTGGATGATCTCAAGGGCAAGAAGGTCAACATCGGCAATCCCGGCTCCGGCACGCGCGACACGGTCGAACTGCTGCTCAAAACGGCGGGGGTCAAGACGTCTGATTTTGCGCTCGCCTCCGAGCTGAAGGCGGACGAACACGGTCCCGCGCTTTGCGACAACAAGATCGACGCATTCTTCTATGTCGTCGGCCATCCTTCCGCCAACATCCAGGACCCGACGACCACCTGCGCTGCGCAGCTCGTCAGCCTGACCGGCGATCCGGTGAAGAAGCTTATCGATCAGTATCCCTATTATGCGGCGGCTACGATTCCGGGCAGCCTCTACAAGAACAACGATGCCGCGACGGAAACCTATGGCGTGCTCGCGACGCTCGTGACCTCGGCGAAAGTTCCTGACGAGACGGTCTATGAACTGGTCAAGGCCGTCTTCGAGAACTTCGACGAGTTCAAGAAGCTGCATCCGGCGCTCGCCGTGCTGACGCCCGAAGCCATGGTCAAGAACGGCCTTTCGGCCCCGCTGCATCCCGGCGCCGAGAAATACTACAAGGAAAAAGGCTGGGTTAAGTAAGAACTTTGGAGAGGGCGGCACCGGTTGCCGCCCTTTTTGCATCGAAATTCAGGCGATTGGACGAGCCGGATGACCGAAACGAAGGCGACCCACCACCACGGAGCACTCAGCGCAGAGGAACTCGATGCCCTCGTGCGCGAGGCGGATCTGGGCGGACGGGAAGCGAAGGGCCTGGCCGGGCGCTTTCTGGCCGGGGTCTGTATCGCGTGGTCGCTCTTCCAGTTGTGGTATGCCTCCCCGCTGCCTTTCAGCACGGGAATTCTCGTTCTCAACGACACCCAGGCGCGCTCGATCCACATCGCGTTCGGCCTGTTCCTCGCCTTCACGGCCTACCCCGCCTTCCGCAGCTCGCCGCGCGACTACGTCCCCGTTGCGGACTGGCTGATCGCGACGGCGGCAGCTTTTGCCGGCGCTTACCTCTATTTGTTCTACGAGGCCCTTGCGGGACGTCCCGGCCAGCCGACCGATTACGATCTCATCGTGGCCGGCGCGGGCATGCTGCTACTCCTGGAGGCGACCCGCCGCTCGCTCGGCCTGCCCATGGTGTTCGTCGCGGCCCTGTTCATCGCCTTCACCTTCGGCGGGCAGAGCCTGCCTGAAGTCATTCAGCACAAGGGCGCCTCGCTGGAGAAATTCCTGCAACATCAATGGCTGACGACCGAAGGCGTGTTCGGCGTGGCCCTCGGCGTCTCGACGAGTTTCGTCTTCATGTTCGTCCTGTTCGGCTCCGCGCTCGACCGGGCGGGCGCCGGCAACTACATGATGCAGATGTCGATCGCGCTGCTGGGGCGGCTGCGTGGCGGACCCGCGAAAGTGGCCGTCGTCTCCTCCGCGCTGAACGGCGTCATCTCCGGCTCGTCCGTCTCGAACGTGGTCTCGGGCGGCATCTTCACCATCCCGATGATGAAGCGCACCGGGCTGACCGGCGTCAAGGCCGGCGCGATCGAGGCCGCGTCCTCCATCAATGGCCAGATCGTGCCGCCCGTCATGGGCGCTGCCGCCTTCCTGATGGTCGAATATGTCGGCATCCCCTATTCGCAGGTCATCAAGCACGCGGCCCTGCCCGCGCTGATCTCCTATCTTTCGCTGCTCTACATCGTTCATCTTGAGGCGCTGAAGATCAATTCGCAGCCCCTTCTCGGCGAAAGCCCGCTGCCGCGCCGCGTGCGCTGGCTGCGCACCGCGCTCGGCCGGACGGGGACGCTCCTTGCCGTGGTCGGCGTTTACTACGGCGTCATCGGCATCGAGGCGGTCTTCGGAAGCGAGTCCGGCCCGGTCATCCTGCTGGCCGGCATCCTCGTCTATGTCGGGCTCACGGCTTACGCCGCGCGATATGAGGATCTGCCCGACGATCTCGGCTTCGGCTCGCAGCTCGACATCCCCGGCGGATGGGAAGTAGCGCGCACCGGACTGCATTATCTCATTCCGATCGGCGTGCTCCTCTGGTGCCTGATGGTCGAGCAGCTTTCGCCCGGCCTCGCCGCCTTTTACGGCACGATCACCATCTTCGCCCTGCTCCTGACGCAGCGCCCGCTCTTCGCCTTCTTCCGCAAGACCTCACTCGCCCCGGCCGCCATCCAGGGCGTGCGCGAGGCGATCGAGTCGCTCGAAATCGGCGCGCGGAACATGATCGGCATCGCGGTAGCGACCGCGACCGCCGGCATCGTCGTGGGCACGATCACGCTCACGGGCCTCGGCCTGATGATGACCGAGTTCGTCGAGTTCCTGTCCGGCGGCAACGTCATCATCATGCTCGTGCTGACGGCTCTGATCTGCCTCGTGCTCGGCTGCGGCATCCCCACGACCGCGAACTACATCCTCGTCGCGACCCTGATGGCGCCGGTCGTCGTGGAACTTGGCGCGCAAGCCGGCATCGCAATTCCGCTGATCGCGGTGCATCTCTTCGTCTTCTATTTCGGCATCATGGCCGATATCACCCCGCCGGTGGGGCTTGCGAGCTATGCCGCAGCCGCGATTTCCGGCGCCGACCCTATCAAGACGGGCGTCCAGGGCTCCGTCTACAATCTGCGCACGGCCGTGCTGCCGTTCGTTTTCATCTTCAATCCGCAGCTTCTGCTCATCGGTATCGACTCCTGGCTCGAACTGATCATCGTGATCGGAACGTCGACGCTGGCCTGCCTGCTGTTCGCCGCGGCGACCATGAAC
The DNA here is from genome assembly GCA_964570735.1 of uncultured Hyphomicrobiaceae bacterium. GTDB lineage: Bacteria > Pseudomonadota > Alphaproteobacteria > Rhizobiales > Rhodomicrobiaceae > CAZNAH01. The sequence continues at coordinate 3,834 of CAZNAH010000104.1, forward strand.
TATTTCCTGACCCGCAGCCGGCTCTGGGAAACGGCCGTTCTGGCGCTCGTCTGCTTCACGCTGTTCCGCCCGGGTTTCTGGATGGACCGCATCTATCCGCCGACCGAGACCGTCGCGCCCTCGGAGATCATGAAAATCGTCGAGCAGACGCCGGTGGGCGGGCGCATCGTGCTCCAGATCGAAGGCACGACGATCGAGGGCGACGAAATCAGCAAGACGGTGAGCCTTCCGCTGGAGACCGCCGGATCGCCTTCGGAGCGCCTGCGGCGTGTCGGGCTCGGCCTGTTCCAGCAGGGCGATGGCTATCAGATCTCGAATGTCGGCTTCGGCAGCTATGCCGCGCGCCAGCGCCTGGAGGCCGGTCAGACCGTCACCGCCGTGATCCTGCCGGCCGACCGTCCCTCGAAGCACTGGATGCACATCCCGGCGCTTCTGCTGCTGGCGCTCGTCTGGTTCAGCCAGACCCGGCGCATGGCGTATGAGGCGTCCGCACGATCCCCTTCGGCGGCGCGGGCCACGCTTTGAACCGTTCTGAAGGTGGGGGTATCACGGTCTCGGTCCTGAGTTATAATTGGTGTGCCCCATAAAACGAAAGACAAGCCGTGAGCTGGAACCCCGCCCTTGACCCGCACTGCCCCACGGGCGATGAAGTCGATGCGATCGAAACGCTGATCATTCCCCGCGCGCGGGATCTGGGCGGCTTCGAGGTGCGCCGCGCGCTCCCCGCGCCTGCGCGCCAAATGGTCGGGCCGTTCATCTTCTTCGACCAGATGGGCCCGGCCGAATTCCTGACGAACCAGGGCATCGACGTCCGCCCTCACCCCCATATCGGCCTCGCCACCGTCACCTATCTTTACGAGGGCTCCATCTTCCACCGCGACAGCCTCGGCACGCGGCAGGAAATCTACCCCGGCGCGGTCAACTGGATGATCGCCGGACGCGGCATCACCCATTCCGAGCGCACCGCGCCCCATGTGCGCGCCCAGCCGAAATCGGCGCTGTTCGGCATCCAGACCTGGGTCGCCCTGCCGGATGATGCGGAAGACACCGAACCCGGCTTCGAGCACCAGCCCCGCGAGGCTCTGCCCTTTCTGGAGGGGGAAGGCAAGCAGGTGCGCCTCATCCTCGGCACGCTCTATGGCGAGCGGGCGCCCGTGAAGACTTTCTCCGAGATGTTCTACGCCGATGCCGTGCTGGAAGCCGGAGCGAAGCTTCCCCTTCCGCCCGAGCACGAGGATCGCGGCGTCTATGTCGTCGCCGGCGAGGTCGAGATCGCGGGCACGGCTTATCCCGCCGGGCAGATGATGGTTTTCCGCCCCGGCGATGCGATCACGATCAAGGCGAATGCGCCATCGCGCCTCATGCTGCTGGGCGGAGCCACGCTGAACGGCCCGCGCTACATCTGGTGGAATTTTGTGGCGTCGTCCCAGGAGCGGATCGAAGCCGCCAAGGAAGCCTGGCGCGCGGGCGACTGGCAGAACGGCCGCTTTCACCTGCCGCCGGACGACAATCAGGAGTTCATACCGGCGCCAGACAGCAAGCCGTAACCCGCGCCTTCGGTGCAATGCGGAAAAATTGTTGCACTGCACAATAATCGGTCCTATATTTCCATCTATCGCCTCCTTGAGGCCGAAGGACCGAGGTTCGAGCGATGCTGACCGCTTTCTCTCCGTTTTGGCTATGGCCGATGTTCCAGGCACCCGAGCCTGCGAACGCCAGCGCCGTTTCCGCCGCCGCCCCGAAACCCACGCAGAGCCTGCCCGCTTTGCCGATGCTGCCGTCACGGTCGATGCGCGATGCCGCACCGCAGCGCGACAATGACACTGCGCCCGCGATCCTGGTGGGCGAAGGCATGGGCCTCGTGCTTGAAGGGACGCGCCAATTTCTGCGCCGCGTCAGCCTGTCCATGACCGCGCTGTCGAGCCGCGCCCAGGCGCTGTTTGCGCAACTCGCCGCGTCTCTCGCCTATGACCGCGCGATGCGCGACGCCCGCCGCGCGCAGTAAGCCTTCGCCGCCGCCAGCCTTTACGGACGCGAACCCGACCGGGCGAGCGCGTTCGGCGATATCCCGTTCGTGGAGAGCATGAACAGCCTGTGGCAAAGCCTCTCTGCCGCTGCCGCATTCTGGCGCGCGTGGCCGGGCGTCGCCGTGAACCCCATGGTCCCGTTCATGCGGGGGCCGCAGCCCGCGCCGACCTTATCCTTCATGATCGTGCCGGCGTTGGCCTGGCTCGGCTGATCGGGTTCAGGCCCAGACGAAAGCAACGCGTTTTAGCACGGTTTCGCCGTAACGCTCGGTCGCCGTTGCCGAGATGCGCCCGCCGCGCCGGCTGTAAAACGCGCAGGCCGTCTCATTGTCTTCAAGCGCCCACACGACGAGCTTGGTCAGCCCCTCGGCCTTCAGCGCGGCGCGCGCGGCATTGAAGAGGGGCTTGCCCAGCCCCACCCCCTGAAAAGCCGGCGTGAGGTACAGCTCGAAGATTTCACCGGCCGCCCAGGGCCAGGGACCGCGCGCCCGGCCATATGAGGCGTAGCCCTGCGGCGCCCCGTCGAAGATCAGGAGAATGAGGTCCGCGCCGCGCTCCAACTGGCGCTGCCACCATGCCGGGCCGCGCCGGGCCATCATGCGCTCCAGATGGACATGCGGGATAATGCCTTGGTACGTTGATCGCCAGGCTTCGTCGTGGATGGCGGCCAGCGCTTCGGCATCCTGGATGCGCGCGGACCTGACGATGACCATCTTCGTGTCCATGACGTGGCTATAGCGAATATAGGCCAGCGTCACAAGACATAGCGTCCGTGCGGAGCTTCGGCCGGGCTACTCGGACCGGGACTGCCTGCTGCCCGGCCCGTTTCCATTCGCACGCCGGATCAACTGCGTCAGGGTGTCGATGAGGCCGCGTGCCTCGTCTTCCGACAGCATGGCGAGGACGTGCCGGTCCGCGCGCTTCGCGATCGGCTTGATCGACTGCAAGAGCTGCTTGCCTTCCTCGGACAGGGTGACCGCATAGGTCCGGCCGTCGCGGGTGGTCCGTTCGCGCTCGATGATACCCCGCCGCAGAAGGCGCTGCACCACGTCGGCCAGGGTCGAGCGGTCGATGCCGGTCATGCGCACGAGATCGGTCTGGCTGAGCCCCTCATGACGCGCGATGGTTGCGATCACGGCATATTGGCGCGCGGTAAGGTCGAAATCCCGCGTTTCGATGGCGAAGATTTCCGACGCGCGCTGGCTGGCGCGATGCAGCAGGTGGGTGATGGAGTTATCCACCGGCTCGACGCGGCTGCCCGGGCGAGCCGGACGCTTGCGCTGCGATGTGCTGTGAGTTTCCTTGGCTTCAAGCATGAATTGCCGCTTCTTTGAAACTTTAATCTCCCCTCAGAATGTACGAGGAAGGACAAAGTTCCCTGAGGCAGTCCAAAGAGTAAGGATGACGCAGCAGCGCAACAAACGGCCTCAGCCGCCGCCCTTCTCCTCCGTAGGCTCCTCAAGTTGATACTGGATCACCAGGGTGATCTGGCTCATCATGAACAGGAAAGTGAGCGGCATTATGCCGAAGACCTTGAAGCTGACCCACGTGTCGGTCGAAAAATTCCGCCAGACCACCTCGTTCAGCATGGCGAGGAACAGGAAGAAGCACGCCCAGCGGATGGTGAGCAGCCGCCAGCCTTCCTCCTGAAGCTTCAGGACTTCGCCGAGGAGAAGTTTGAGGAGCGGACGCTGAAAGTAAAGACCCGCCGCGAGAATCGTGGCGAACAGGGTATTCACGATGGTGGGCTTCACCTTGATGAAGGTTTCATTCTCCAGATAGATCGTGAGCGCGCCGAAAATGATCACGAAAAACCCGGTGACGAGCGCGAGCATCGGGATGCGCTTGAGCAGCACACGGCTCGCGATCAGCGACACGGTCGTCGCGATCATGAACGCGCCGGTCGCGTAGAAAATCCCGTAATAGGAGTTCATCAGGAAGAATATGACGAGCGGCCCCAGCTCAAGCATAAGCTTCAGGAGCGGCAGGACATCGGATTTGTGCACGATGCTGCTGCTTTGGGTCATGGCGGTCTCCTCAGGCTGGCGCGTCATGCTTTTCGGCTCGGGCGAAGGTCAGGCGTTCCCGGCGATGGCGCGGGAAAAATCGCGGGCATCGAAGGCTTGCAGATCGTCCACGCCCTCGCCCACCCCGATCGCATGCACGGGTAACCCATACTTTGCCGCGATCGCAACCAGAATGCCACCCCGGGCCGTGCCGTCGAGCTTCGTCATGACGAGGCCCGTCACGCCCGCCGTCCTGCCGAAGATCTCGACCTGCGACAGCGCGTTCTGGCCGGTCGTCGCGTCGAGGGTCAGCACGACGCTGTGCGGGGCGGTCGGATCGACCTTGCGCAGCACGCGGATGATCTTTTCAAGCTCGGCCATCAGCGCCGTCTTGTTCTGAAGGCGCCCCGCCGTGTCGATCAGCAGAACGTCGGCGTCTTCGGCCTGCGCCGCCGTCAGCGCATCGAAGGCAAGCCCCGAGGCGTCGGCGCCCGCAGCCTTTGCGACGACGGCCGCGCCGGTTCTCTCGCCCCAGATCTTCAGCTGCTCGATCGCGGCAGCCCGGAAGGTATCGCCCGCCGCCAGCATCACACGCCGCCCCTCGGCGCGGAACTGCTTCGCATATTTGCCGATCGTCGTCGTTTTGCCCGTTCCGTTCACGCCGACCACGAGGATGACGTGGGGCTTATGGCCGGGGTCGATCCGCAGGGGCTCGGCCAGCGGAGCAAGCACCTTCTCCACCTCCTGCGCCAGAACTTCGCGCACCTCGTCGGGTGAGATGTCGCTGTTGTAGCGGGTGCGGCGCAAGCTGCCGGTGATGCGCGAGGCGACCTCCAGCCCAAGGTCGGCCTGGATGAGGATGTCCTCAAGCTCTTCGAGCGTGTCGTCGTCGAGGCGGCGCTTGGTGAAGACGCTGGTGATGCCCTCGGTCAGGCGGGATGAGGTCTTGGTCAGCCCCTCCTTGAGGCGGCTGAACCATCCGCCCCGGCGCGGGGTCTCCTGCTCCGCCTGCTCCGGGGGTGCGGTTTCCGTTTCGCGGAGCGAGGCTGGGTCGGCTTCCGGAACCTCTTGCCGATCCTCCGGGCCGCCCCCGAAAAGGCGCCCGAACATGCCCTTTTTCTTCGCGTCCGCCATCCGCTAATGCACCCGGACGCCCGTGAGGCGGCCCTGCGCGCGCCCTGTAGCCCTGGCCCGGACAAGGGCGCCCACGTCCAGGCGGTCCTCCGCGATCACGATTTCGGTGAAGCCAGGCGTGCGGCCCGTGCCGGGGCGCTCCATGAGGATGTCAAAGACACGGCCCTGCTGGGTTTCGAGATGCGCTTCAAGGCTCGTCTGAGCGACCTCGCGCAGGCGCGCGGCCCGCTCCTTCACCACGGCGCGCTCAAGCTGCGGCATTCGAGCGGCGGGTGTCCCCGGCCGGGCGGAGAAGGGGAACACATGGACGAAGGCGAGCCCGCACTCCTCCACCAGCCGCAGCGTGTTGTCGAACATCGCCTCGTCCTCGGTCGGGAAACCTGCGATGAGGTCCGCGCCAAAGACGATATCGGGGCGCAGGCGGCGCATCTCGGTGCAAAAGCGGATCGCATCGGCGCGCGAATGGCGGCGCTTCATCCGCTTCAGGATCATATCGTCGCCCGCTTGCAGCGAAAGGTGCAGATGCGGCATCAGCCGTTCCTCCTCCGCCATCGCCGCGACGAGGTCCGCATCCGCCTCGATGGTATCGATGGACGACAGCCGCAGGCGCGGAAGCTCCGGCACAAGCTTCAGGATGGAGCGCACGAGCCGGCCGAGCGTCATGCCACCCGGCAGGTCCGCGCCGTAAGACGTCATATCAACGCCCGTGAGCACGACCTCCCGATAGCCTTGCCCGACGAGCGCGCGGACCTGCTGCACGACGACGCCCGCGGGGACGGAGCGCGACGGCCCCCGGCCGTAAGGGATGATGCAGAACGTACAGCGATGGTCGCAGCCGTTCTGAACTTCGACATAGGCCCGCGTGCGGCTGCCGAAGCCCGAGATCATGTGCGAGGCGGTCTCGCGGACCGACTGGATGTCATTCACGAGCACGCGTTCGCTCAAGCCTTCGCTCAGCGCGCGATAGGTCTCGGGCTTCGTCTTCTCCGCATTGCCGATGACGTGGCTGACCTCGGGCATGGCCGCGAAGCGCTCCGGCTCGATCTGCGCGGCGCAGCCGGTTACGATGATCGTCGCGTCCGGGTTTTCGCGGCGCGCCTTGCGGATGGCTTGCCCCGCCTGGCGCACGGCCTCCGCCGTCACCGCGCAGGTGTTGACGATGACCGCGTCGGACAGCCCCGCCGCCTCGGCATGGCTTTTCGCAACCTCGCTCTCATAGGCGTTCAGCCGGCATCCGAATGTGATGACGTCGATGGCCATGACCGTTATGCCTGAATCGCGTGCTGCGCGGCGCGCTCGAAGGACACGTGACGCTCGCCGTCGCCGAAGCGCAGAATTCCCTCGAAATCGAAGCTGACCGGCCCCGTCATGACGATGTGATCGTCGGCCTCGCGCCATGCGATCGCAAGCAC
>CAZNAH010000105.1:0-10392 GCA_964570735.1 uncultured Hyphomicrobiaceae bacterium
GTCATCCACAAGGGCCTCAAGCTTGGCCCTTGACAGCTTCATGGTGAGATGCTTCGGGCCGCTCTGATCGGCGGTGATGAAGGGCAGGTTGATTTCGGTCTGCTGCGCGCTCGAAAGCTCGATCTTGGCTTTCTCCGACGCTTCTTTCAGCCGCTGGAGCGCGAGCTTGTCGCCGCGCAGGTCGATCCCGGTTTCCTTCTTGAACTCGGTCGCGAGATAATCGACGAGGCGCATGTCGAAGTCTTCGCCGCCGAGGAAGGTGTCCCCATTCGTCGATTTCACCTCGAACACGCCGTCGCCGATCTCCAGAATGGAGATGTCGAACGTGCCGCCACCGAGGTCGTAAACCGCGATCGTCTTGGATTCTTTTTTCTTGTCGAGGCCGTAAGCCAGCGCGGCCGCCGTCGGTTCGTTGATGATGCGAAGCACCTCAAGACCGGCGATCTTGCCGGCGTCTTTCGTGGCTTGCCGCTGCGCGTCGTTGAAGTAAGCGGGAACCGTGATGACAGCCTTATCGACTTTTTCGCCGAGATAGGCTTCCGCCGTTTCCTTCATCTTCTGGAGGATGAAGGCGGAGATCTGCGACGGCGAATATTTCTTGCCGTGGCTCTCCACCCAGGCGTCGCCATTATCGGCGCGAATGATCTTATAGGGGACAAGCGCCTTGTCCTTTGTAACCATCGGATCGTCGTAACGGCGGCCAACCAGGCGCTTGATCGCAAAGAAGGTATTTTCAGGATTCGTAACGGCTTGGCGCTTCGCCGGAAGGCCGATCAGGCGTTCCCCGTCGCTCGTGAAAGCGACCATGGACGGCGTCGTCCGCATACCCTCGGCATTCTCGATGACCTTCGGATGGCTGCCCTCCATCACGGCCACGCAAGAGTTGGTCGTGCCCAGGTCGATACCAATCACTTTCGACATTGTTCAAACCCCATGCTGTCCGTATCGGGCTGCGGAACCCGGTCCCTCGCGATTGCAGCCAGCGATCTCATCGTTGCGATTCGATCCCGAATGGTTCCGCCCCGCGAATTTCTAATCCTTGAACCGTCCGTCATATAGGGGAGCGCCCTGAGCGGCGCAAGCGCCGACGACCTTGGCATTTCAAGCGCAGCAACCTGTTTTTCTCGTCATGGCGGATATTTGGCAAATGAAAGCTGCTGCCTACGCAGAAGATCACTGTGGATGAATGTGGGCGAGCGTAAGACGAGGTGCAAAAACGGGGATTTTATTCAGCACTGGACGACCAGTCGCCATCACCGTCGCAGTAAGAGCCCGCACCGCAGTCGAAGCTCGTCTCGGCGCCCAGCATGGAGGACGGCCCGTCATCGCCCGACGGGAAAAAGGACACGGAAGCCTCGGACTCGGAGGGAAAATTTTCAGCGCCGGGGAAAAGCAGCGGCGCACCGTTCGCGGTCTGCACGAAGGGAACGTTCTGCGCCACCGTCTGCGCGTCGTCTGCGGTCGGGTCGCCGGGGCCGGCCAGAACCGCCATGATCGCCAGCCCGGCCGACGCGGATTGTGGCGAGCCGTGCGCGCCGAGAACCGCTTCGGAGGCGGGTCTCGCCATGCCAAGTGTGTCGACCATTGGACCGTTCCTTCTGCTTCACGACCCGCGAAACGCAAAAGCGAATGCTTGCCCTGATCCGCGCACGCAGCAGGGCTACACTTGGTTCACTGAGGAGTTTGTTCACCCCCGGAAGCAACGGGAACGATGCGGCCGGAGGTTGATCTTGGCTTGTTGTTCGCGAACAGGTCGCGATTTGCCTTGCAGCGAGTATTGCATGCCTCTGATCGCTCGGCAAGCACGCGCCGTGGCGAACAAGAGAAAAAGCAACTGTTCCCTTGCAACCCGGAGCTTGGGGCGCAATCATATGACAATACTCGCGAAAACGACAACAAGAGGAGCGCGATGAGTGATACTCAGCCCAGCCCGTTCGGCCCGGTCGGTGACGTGGCTCCGTTTCCCCCTTCGACCTCCGCCGGGCTTCCACCCTACACAAGCTTCAACCGCGGCGAACTCAATGCGCTGTTCTCCCTTTATGGCGCGAAGGTCGCCGCTGGGGAATGGCGCGATTACTCGATCGACATCCTTCGCGACCGCGCCGTCTTTTCGGTGTTCCGGCGATCGAGCGAGCGCCCGCTCTACCGCATCGAGAAAAACCCAAAGCTGACGCGCAAGCAGGGCGCGTACAGCGTCATCGCGACAAGCGGTCTGATCGTGAAGCGCGGACATGATCTGGCCCGCGTGCTGCGCGTGCTCGACCGGAGGCTTTCGCTTGTGAAAGCCTGAATGCAAAGGCGAAATGAGCCGCGTGTCTAGTCGGATCGCCGGTCGCTGCGCCGCTCATAGCGGTCGTCGCCGACGCATTTGCACAGCTGGATCGAGCGCAGTTCCAGCTCCTCCTCGGCGGTCGCTTCGGACACCCAGTCCTTGCACCAGCCGAAATGGCCGTCCCACCACTCATGCCAGCGCAAGCCCTGATAACCGCAGCGCAGATCGAGATTTCGCCGCTGCTGCGCGACGGCCTGGTCCGCATACTCGTTGCAGAAGGCGACTTTGCTCTGCGCTGATGCGGCCTCGGGAAGCGTCGCTCCGACGATTGCGAGCGCGGCACCTGCCGCGACGCACGTGATCCGTAAGTTTGCCCGCTTGTGCTGTCTCATCGTCGATCCCTCAATAAAAAAGGCCCCGGTGACGGGGCCTTCTGGCTGCCGATTGGGGCAAATATACGGTTGTCTACATCTACTCGCGATTGCCGAACAGCGACAGAAGCGCGAGGAACATGTTGATGAAGTTGAGGTAGAGGCTCAACGCACCCATGATCGCGCTGCGGCCGATCGCTTCGCCGCCATAGTTGGCATAGGTGTAATACTCGTCCTTCAGGCGCTGCGTGTCATAGGCCGTCAATCCGGCGAATACCAGCACGGTGATGACCGACACGGCGAACTGAAGCGCGCTCGACCCGACGAAAATGTTCACGATCGACGCGATGATGATACCGATCAAGCCCATGAACAGGAACGAGCCCCAGCCGGACAGGTCCTTCTTCGTGGTGTAGCCCCAAAGGCTCAGCGCGCCGAAAGCGGCAGCCGTGATGAAGAAGATCTGCGCGATCGACGCCTGTGTGTAGACGACGAAGATCGAGGAGATCGACGCGCCCATCAGCGCCGCGAAGGACCAGAACACCATCTGCGCGGTGCCCGTGCTCATGGAATTGATGCGGGCGGCGAACAGAAACACAAGCGCAAGCGGCGAAAGGGCAAGCACCCACTTCACCCACGTCGTGTAGATCGTCACGCCGAAGCTCGTCAGCATCGTGCCGTTCGGCAGGCGGCCGGCCGCATCGGCTGCGTTTGAGGTGATGGCCATCTGATAGACGAGGTAAGCGACAACGCCCGTAATCACGAGGCCGACAGCCATGTAATTGTAGACGCTCAGCATGTAAGAGCGCAGGCCCTCGTCAATCGCGAAGGTATCGGTCCGCGACCGAGCCTGTGCATTCACAACACGATCCGTGTCATATTCAGCCATAGTTGTGGTCCCTGACTTTCCCAAAGATCCAAAGGTCTGCGCTATAGGTCTTTCAGGTTTATGCCCTGAACGGCCCGGAGCCAAGGCCCATTGTCAGGCGGCCTGCTTTTCCCTGCCATCAAGACGTTCACTCTGAACGCAGATAATACGCCGGTTTCGCGGAGAGCACCCGGAATGTGCCCGCCGCCCCCAACGCAACAAGGAATATGGTTGCAAAAATAGACGGCTGCAATAGCGCTGGGATGGAAAGCGTGAAGCCCAATTCCATGATCTGAGTTGTCAGAAGATAAGCGATCGCCACGCCGAGAACCCAGGCCAGGATCGACAGGCTGAGAGCCAGCATAAGGTGCTCGGCCAGATGCGAAATCATAATCCGGCTGCGCGTTGCACCAAGCGTCTTGAACAGAACCGCTTCGTAAATCCTGCGCCTTTGCGCGGTGACCAGCGCGCCCGCCAGAACGATCGCGCCCATCAGGAGCGTCACGCTGCCCGCCGCGCGGATCGCCACCATCACGCGCTCCAGCACGGAGTTGATGGCGTTGATCGCATCGCGGACGCGCACCGCCGTCACGGTCGGGTAAGCCTGCGCCACGGCACGAATGACGTCGGCCTCCGCCTTGTCGGTCCGCTCTAGCGCATCCGGCCAGTTCAGCGTGCCGAGATAGTTGAAGGGCGCGGCCGCGAGCGTGTTCGGCGAGAAGATCATCACGAAATTGATGTCGAGCGATTCCCACTTCACCGTGCGCAGGTTCGCGATGCGCGCGGTCACGTTCCGGCCGAGCACGTTCACGGTGACCGTATCGCCGACCTTCAGGCCGAGGGCTTCGGCCAGTTCGACCTCGAAGGAGACGAGCGGCTCGCCGGAATGGTCAGCCGGCCACCATTCGCCCGCGCGGACTTCTGAGCCTTCCGGCACGGTCTCGGAGAAGGTCAGTCCCCGGTCGCCGTCGAGAACCCATTGCGCGCTCGACGGTGCTTCGACCTTCTCGACGGGCGTGCCCGCGAGTTCGACGAGCCGGCCGCGCAGCATAGGCGCGATGTCGAGCCGTGCGCCGGGTGCGGCCTTCTGGATGAGGGTCTTGAACGCGGCTTCCTCGCCCTTCGGGATGCCGATGAAGAAGTGGCTCGGGGCCTTCTCGGGCAGACGCTGGCGCAGTTCGTTCGTCAGCGAGGCGTCGACCAGGGAAACCGCCGTCAGAAGCGTCAGGCCGGTGCCGAGCGACAGTGCGACGGTGCGCGTGAGGCTGCCGGGGCCGCCCATGCTGGCGAGGGCCAGCGCAAGCTCCGGCTGGCGCGGGCGCTTCACGTTCGCGGCGAGGCGGCGGAAAAGGGTGCCCGCCGCCCAAAAGAATGCGAAGACGACGAGCAGGCCGGCACAGGTGATCGCCGCGATCAGCTTCTGCTCGGACAATGCGATCGCCGCACCCGCGAGGACGAGGGCCGATCCGGCGGCCGCTACCCGAAACGCCATAGGCGGCAGGGCGTGGCGCTCTTCTACCGTGTCGCGGAGCAGTTCCGCCGCGCGGACCTTCATGGCGTGCCCCAGCGGCCAGAGGATGAAGGGCATCGCCGCGAGCACGCCGAACAGGGCGGCGGTGCCGAGCGCTTCCGGATAAACGCCGAAATCGATCGCGATGGGGAGTGCGCTCGCAAGGGCGGGCGCGGCGAGCGTCGGAATCGCGACGGCAAGCGCGAGACCGATGGCGATCCCGATGGCCGCCATGATCGCCACTTCGAGCACCACGCTCGACAGGATGAGCCGCTGCGACGCGCCTAGCGCCTTGTAAGCCGCGAGCGTGCGCCGTTTCCGGTCGAGAAACGAGGAGACCGCATTCGCGACGCCGATGCCGCCCGCCAGCATGGCCGTCAGCCCGACTAGGGTCAGGAATTCGGTCAGCCGGCGCAGCGTGTTGCTGACGCCCGGCGAGGGATCGCTCGAATCGCGAACCTGGAAGCCGGATTGCGGCAGGCGCTCGTCGATAATCGCCTTGGTCCCGCCATCGAGCGGTGCCGAGCCCTCACCCTGCCGGATGCGATAGCTCCAGCGGACGAGGCTGCCCGGCTGCACGAGGCCCGTCGCCCGCAGCGTTTCCAGCGAGACGATGACGCGCGCACCGAAGGCCGGACCCGCCGCGAGCCGGTCGGGTTCGCGCTCGATCACGGCGACGATCTCCGGCGTCGCCTCGCCGATAGTGACGTGGTCGCCGATGCCGAGGCCGAGCTGTTCCAGGAGCGAGCGGTCCACCGCGGCGGCCTGCCGCTCGAACAAGGCACCCGGCGATGCCCCGTCCCGGAGTTCGAACCGCCCGTAAAGCGGATAAGCATTGTCGATGGCCTTCAGGTCGATGAGCGCCTGCGCGCCGTCGGGCTTGCGGGCCATGGCGCGCAGCGTGGCGACAGTGCCGACATCGCCGAGCGAGGCGAGGACTTCGCGCTCCTCGGGGCTGGCCTCGCGGTGGATCAATCCCGCCTCGACATCGCCGCCGAGCAGCACCTTGCCCTCCCGCGCGAGGCTGGCCTGGATCGCGGCCGACAGGCTGTTGATGGCGCCGATCGCGCCCGCGCCGAGCGCAATGCAGATGATGAAGATGTAAAACCCGCTGAGGCCGCCGCGAAGATCGCGCAAGGCAAGCTTCAGGGGCAGGAAGGCCGCCGTGCCGCGTACTCGTCGGGCCGTGCCTGCCGTTGCCGGGATCGCCGTCATGCGTAAGCCGTTTCCTGCACGCGTTCCGTGCTCTGCACGATCCGCCCGTTCTGCATGGAGAGACGCCGTGCGCAGCGCGCCGCGAGCTGCGTGTCGTGGGTGATCAGAATGAGTGTCGTGCGGTCGCGCCGGTGCAGCTCGAACATGAGGTCGATGATCTGCGTGCCGGTCTCGCCATCGAGATTGCCGGTCGGCTCGTCGGCGAACAGGATCTTCGGTTTCGTCACCATCGCGCGGGCCAATGCGACGCGCTGCTGCTCGCCGCCCGAAAGCTGCGCCGGAAAATGGCCCGTGCGCGATCCGAGACCGACATCGTCCAGCGCGGCTTCGGCCTGCGCGAAAGCATCGGGCCGGTTGAGGAACTCCAGCGGCAGGGCCACATTCTCCATCGCGGTCATGGTCGGAATCAGATGGAAAGATTGGAACACGATGCCGATGGTTTCGCCGCGCACCCGCGCCAGCTGCCCCTCGTTCAGGGCGGTAAAGTCGTGCCCGGCGACACGCACCTGTCCGGCTGTCGCGCGTTCGAGACCCGTCATGATCATGAGGAGCGAGGATTTCCCCGAGCCGCTCGGCCCTACGATCGAGACGGACTGCCCGGCGGGCACGGCCAGATCGACGCCGCGGAGGATCGGCACCGGCCCCGCTCTGCTGTTCAGCGTCAATTCGACGGATTTCAGGTCGATGATGGCTTCGGCGTGAAGGGGTGTCGTCATTGAGATCCAGGAACAACGGAGAAATAGGATGCGGTCAGGACACCGGTGGCATGGGCTGACGCGAGCCATATGGATGGGCGCGGCTGGATTTGCGATAGCCGTATGGGCGATTTCGGCGGCCGCTTTTTCGCCGTTGCAAGCCCAGGGGCAGGCGCAGGCATCCGAGGAAATCGTGATTCTCGCGCTCGGCGACAGCTTGACGGCGGGCTATCAGCTTCCGCCCGACAAATCCTTCCCGGCTCAGCTTCAACGGGCGCTCCGCGACAAAGGGCATAAGGTCAGGGTTATCAACGCAGGAGTTTCGGGCGATACGGCGGCGGACGGGCTCGCGCGCCTGGACTGGAGCCTAACCGACGAGGTGGATTCGGTCATCGTGGAGCTTGGCGCCAATGACGGCCTGCGCGGTTTCGACCTGAAAGTGACCGAGGCGGCGCTCGACCAAATTCTCGCCAGGCTGAAGGAGCGGGGGCTGCCCGTCCTGCTTGCCGGGATGGAGGCGCCCCGCAACTGGGGGGAAGAGTACGCGCGGGCTTTCGCGGCGATTTTCCCGAGGCTCGCGGAAAAGTATGACGCAGTTCTCTATCCCTTCTTTCTCCAGGATGTCGCGACCAAGCCGGAACTCAACCAGCCGGACGGTCTACATCCCACGGCCGAAGGCATCGCCGTGATCGTACGCAACATCCTGCCCAGCGTGGAGGCGCTGATCGAGCGCGTGAAAGCCGGACAGAAGGCGAGCGGCTAGCGGAAGGCGTGGGGGAGTTGCGGGGATGCCGCCTCGGCCCGCATGACGCCGGATTGCAGCCCTTTCTTAAGATTTTCCGCTTCCCGGCGCCACACGGCGGCCTCGCGCTGCTCCTTGCGGGCGGCGCGCCGCCAGTAGCCTTGCATCGCCCACATGGTCAGGCCGCCGATCACGACGCCCGTGATCAGCGCGGCGAAGAGATAGAGGAACAGCGGGGCTTCGATCGCCAGCGCGGCGTCACGGTCGATGAAGGGATCGAGAACGAGGCGAACGCTGTGCCGGTTCGCGACCGACAGCGAGATGATCGCAATGCCGACCAGCACGAGAACGATGGTTCGCATCAGACGGATCATGATGAACTCGCCCAGAGAGCCTTGCGGCTACGCGGCTAAGCAAGCATAGCCAGGAAAATCTACAGATTACTTAGAGGCTGACTTCTTGCGCCGCGGCTTCTCTGTCTTTTCCTCTTCAGGGTTCAAACGTTGCCGCAATTCCTTACCTGTCTTGAAGGCGGGAACATACTTTTCGCCGACTGGCACTTGTGCGCCAGTCTTCGGGTTCCGGGCCAGTCTCGCCGGCCGATGCTTGACGGAGAATGCTCCGAAACCTCGAAGCTCGACGCGCTCACCGCGAGACAGCGCCAACGTAATCTCATCGAGTATGACATTGACGATTTTCTCGACATCCTTTTGCATCAAATGCGGGTTGGTCGAGGCAATTTTTTCAATAAGCTCTGATTTAATCATTGAGGCGTGCGGGGCTTGACCTGAGCTAATTCTCAGTTTGAGGGTGCCAAATCGAGAATAAGCCGTCAAGCGGACGGTCGCCTAAGGGGTTGACCTCGCTCAAGATTGCCGTTTCGAGTGTCGAAAATCCCGCAGCTTGGCCCAGACGGGCGACGGCCGACCGCCAAAAGCCCGAACTACTCGCGCTTTCCGGCTTCCAGTCAATGATGCGCAAGTCTTTCGGCACGTTGCGGTTCGTCTCGAACCACTCCACCGCCGTCCGCTCGTCGCCGATGGCGTCGATCAGCCCGACCTTCAGCGCCTGGCGCCCGGTATAGATGCGGCCCGACCGGATCTGTTCGAGTTCAGGCCCGGCCGCCTTCCGCCGCTCGGCGACGAGACCCACGAACCAGGCTTCGGCCTCCTCGACGAGTTCTTGCGAGATCTGGCGGGCCTGCTCATCGGCGGGCTGGAACAGGGAGGGATTGGCCTTGAGAGGTCCGCTGCGAATTTCCTCCACCCGCACGCCGAGCTTGGTGAGAAGGTCGCTGATTTCCGCCCACTGGAAGATAACGCCGACCGAGCCGGTGATCGTATTGCCGCGCGCGACGATGTAGTCGGTCGCGATGCCCGCGAGATAGGCGGCGGATGTTGCGGCCGTGCCGAACACGGCGGTGACGGGCTTCTTCTCGGCGAGCCGGCGCAGATCCTCGTAGAGAGCCTCGCCGCCCGAGGTCGTACCGCCGGGGCTCTCGATCCGGACGATGACCGCGGCAACCCTGTCGTCCTCGCTCAGCTTTTTCAGCATGTCCGAGCGCTTCTGGTTCGTGCCGATGAAGCCATCGACGCTCACCCGCGCGATGTGCGGAGCGAAGCCGAGCGAGGCCGCGGTGTCTTCATCGCGGGAGAGCGCGAAAATGACGGCGGTCACCAGCGCGATGATGGCCAGCACACGCCAGAAACTGAGCCGGCGTTTAAGCCTGCGGCGGTCGATCAGGATGTCGGATTCAAGGGTCATGGCTGCGAACCTTGCATGACCTGTTCAGTCCGCTCATGGACTGCAAAGGCCCGGGAAACTGGAAGGGAGGCCGGCAAGGCGTGCCGGCCTTCCCGTGTCTTGCGGCTAGCCGTCCGCCTTTTCCTTGGTCTGCGCGCGGTTCAGCGCCGCGCCGAGGATATCGCCGAGCGATGCACCGCTGTCCGTGGAGCCGAACTGTGCGACGGCTTCTTTTTCTTCAGCGATTTCAAGCGCTTTGATCGACAGTCCGAGCTTGCGGCCCGCCTTGTCGATCTGGGTGACGACCGCGTCCACCATATCGCCGCGCGCGAAGCGCTCGGGGCGCTGCTCGGAGCGGTCGCGCGAGAGGTCGGCGCGGCGGATGAACGCCGTCATGTCCGTGCCGGAGACCTTCACCTCAATGCCGCCGTCCTTGACGTCCAGCACTTCGCAGGTGACGGTCGAGCCCTTCTTCAGCGCGGTGGTGGCGGACTGGAAGGGGTCGGTGCCGAGCTGCTTGATGCCGAGGCTGATCCGTTCCTTCTCGGGGTCGGTTTCAAGAACCACGGCGCGCACAGTGTCGCCCTTGTTGTACTCCTTGATCGCCTCTTCGCCGGGCTTCTGCCAGTCGAGGTCGGACAGGTGGACCATGCCGTCGATCCCGCCGTCGAGGCCAACGAACAGCCCGAACTCGGTGATGTTGCGGATTACGCCTTCGATCTCGGAGCCTTTCGGATGGTTCTCGGCGAAAGCCTCCCACGGATTTTCCTGGGTCTGCTTGAGGCCGAGCGAAATGCGCCGCTTCTGGGCGTCCACCTCCAGAACCTGAACTTCCACTTCCTGGCTCGTGGAGACGATCTTGCCGGGGTGAACGTTCTTCTTCACCCAGCTCATCTCGGAGACGTGGATGAGGCCCTCGACGCCAGGCTCCAGTTCCACGAAGGCGCCGTAATCGGCGATGTTCGTGACCGTGCCG
>CAZNAH010000106.1:0-3081 GCA_964570735.1 uncultured Hyphomicrobiaceae bacterium
GGCATTTCTGGATCGCGACCATCGGCATCGTGCTCTACATCTCCGCGATGTGGGTGTCGGGCATCCTGCAGGGTCTGATGTGGCGTGCCTACACGAGCCTCGGCTTCCTCGAATATTCCTTCATCGAGACGGTCGAGGCGATGCACCCCTACTACGTCATCCGCGCGATCGGCGGCCTCCTGTTCGTCGCCGGCTCGCTGATCATGGCCTACAACCTGTGGCGGACCATCCGCGGGGACAAGCCGGTCGATGTGACAGAACAGCCGGGCATCGCCGCCGCGCCGGAGCTGCGCGGCCAGCCCCTGCCAGCCGAATAACGGAGCGCCCCGATGAAATTCTCCCACGCCTTCTTCGAGCGCAATTCCATCCGGCTGCTGATCGGCATCCTGATCGTGGTGGCCATCGGCGGGCTCATTGAAATCGCTCCGCTGTTCTACCTCAAATCGACCATCGAGCGGGTGACGGGCATGCGGCCCTACTCGCCGCTCGAACTGGCGGGGCGCGACATCTATATCCGCGAAGGGTGCTACACCTGCCACAGCCAGATGGTGCGCGCGCTCCGCGACGAAGTGGAGCGCTACGGTCATTACAGCCTCGCGGCGGAGAGCATGTACGACCACCCCTTCCAGTGGGGTTCGAAGCGCACGGGACCGGACCTCGCCCGCGTCGGCGGCAAATATTCCGACGACTGGCACGTGGCGCACATGATCAACCCGCGCTCGGTCGTGCCGGAATCGATCATGCCAGGCTATCCCTTCCTGGCGAAGCGCGAGGTGCGCGCGGACGACATCGCCGACCGGCTCAAGGCGAACCGCGCGATGGGCGTGCCCTATACGGACGAGATGATCGCGAACGCGGCGGCCGATCTCGCCGCGCAGGCGAACCCGGATTCGGAGGGCGCGGCGGCGGTGTCCGAACGCTATCCCAAGGCGCAGGTGCGCAATTTCGACGGCGACCCGAAGGTGACCGAACTCGATGCGCTCATCGCCTATCTCCAGATGCTCGGCACGCTCGTCGATTTCGCGAAGTTCGACGCGGCCGGTCCGAACCTTCGCTGAAGGAGGCGCGCGGTGACCTACGAAATCCTGCGGCCGTGGGCGGCGATGGCGGGCCTCTTCATCTTCATCGGCCTGTTCATCGGCGTGCTCATCTACGTGTTCTGGCCCGGCAACAAAAGGCGCTTCGAGCGCGCCGCCCGCATCCCGCTCGACAAGGATGGCGACGAGACGTCAGGAGGGCCTGATGGCCGATAAACGCGAGATTGACGAGATCACCGGCGTCGAAACCACCGGGCACGAGTGGGACGGCATCAAGGAATTGAACAAGCCTTTGCCGCGCTGGTGGCTCTATGTGCTCTATGCCACGATCGTCTGGTCGGTCGGCTACTGGGTCGCCTATCCGGCCTGGCCGATGATCTCGGGCTACACGCAGGGGCTGCTCGGATACAGCGAGCGCGCGCGCCTGGCGGAAAATCTGGCCGCTGCCCGTGCTGCGCAAGAGCGCTATACCGAAGCGATCGCCAATGCCACGCTTGACGAGATCAAGGCGAACCCGGACCTCCTGCAATTCGCCGTGGCGGGCGGGCGCGCGGCCTTCGGCGACAATTGCGCGGGCTGCCACGGTCGCGGTGCGCAGGGCTTCACGGGCTATCCCAACCTCAACAACGACGACTGGATCTGGGGCGGCTCGCTCGATGCGATCCACGCGACGATCCGCGGCGGCATCCGAAATGGCGGCGGCGAGGCCCGCGACAGCGCGATGCCGCGCTTCGGTCTCGACGGGCTGCTCGACAAAGCGCAGATCGCGGATACGGCCGAGTTCGTGCTCGCGCTGTCCGGCCAGCCCCACGACACAGCAGCGGCCGAGCGCGGCAAGACGATCTATGCCGAGAACTGCGCCGTCTGCCATGGCGAGGACGGCAAGGGCAATGCGGATCTCGGCGCGCCGAATCTCGCGGATCAGATCTGGCTTTACGGCGGAGACCGGAAAGACATCGTCAAGAGCATCGAGACGGGTCGCGGCGGGGTGATGCCGGCCTGGGCCGGCCGCCTGGATGACGAGACGATCAAGAAGCTCGCCGTTTACGTGCATTCGCTCGGAGGCGGGCAGTAGCCCGTCCCCGGCCGCGCCGCGAGCCGCGCCGGTGTGCTGCTGCGGCGCCCTTTATGCTTACGCTCTGGCAGCGGAGTCCGAAACCATGGACGTTCCCCTCGCACGCGATCTGACCCCGCGCGAAGCCGCGCCCGGCGTGCTGCAATCGGACGCCGCCCCGGTGAACGCGAAAGAGAGCCGTTCGCTCTACGCCGCGCGGGTGCCAATCTATCCGAAGCGCGCGCACGGTACATACCGCACGGTGAAATGGGCCGTGATGGCCGTCACCCTCGGCATCTATTACCTGCTGCCGTGGCTGCGCTGGGATCGCGGCGAAGGGGTTCCGGATCAGGCATTCCTTTTGGATTTCGCGCATCAGAAACTCTACATCTTCGGCCTGACGATCTGGGCGCAGGAACTTTACTTCATCACGGGCATCCTGATCCTCTCGGCGCTCGCGCTGTTCCTCGTCACCGCGATCGCGGGACGCGTCTGGTGCGGCTATGCCTGCCCGCAGACGGTGTGGACCGACCTCATGATCGCGGTCGAACATTTCTGGCAGGGTGACCGCAACGCGCGCATGAAGCTCGCGAAATCGCCCTGGACGTTCGAGAAGGTCTGGAAGATCGGCGCCACGCATCTGAGCTGGCTGCTGATCTCCGTGGCGACCGGGGGCGCGCTCGTCTTCTATTTCCGCGACGCGCCGACCCTCTTCATGGAATTCGTTAACTTCGAGGCGCCGGCCATCGCCTACATCTTCCTCGGCGTGTTCACGGCGACGACCTACACGCTCGGCGGCCTCGCCCGCGAACAGGTCTGCACTTATATGTGCCCGTGGCCGCGCATCCAGGGCGCGATGTTCGACCGCGATTCGCTGCTCATCACCTATCGCGCCTATCGCGGCGAGCCGCGCGGGGCTCACAAGAAGGGCGACACCTGGGACGGGCGCGGCGACTGCATCGACTGCAAGCAGTGCGTGGCCGTCTGCCC
>CAZNAH010000106.1:3126-10240 GCA_964570735.1 uncultured Hyphomicrobiaceae bacterium
GCGCCCGTTTCTTCACTATCGGCCACAGCCCCGGCCCAATGCCGCCGCCCGCGCAAGCTCATCGCTTACGACACCTTCCGCAATCTCGACGCCGCCAGCCATGGCGAGCGCGCGCCGCTGCGCCTCATCCGGGCGCGCACGCTGCTCTATTCCGTGCTGATCGCGGCGGTCGCGGCCGTGATGCTGCTCGCGCTCGCCGGCAAGACCGTGCTCGACGTGAACGTCATTCCCGACCGCAACCCGCTGTTCGTGCGCCTGTCGGACGGCAGCATCCGCAACGGCTACACCGTGCGCGTGCTCAACAAGCGGCATGAGGCGCGCACCTTCACGCTGGCGCTCGACGATCTCGGCGGCGCGCGCCTCAACGCGCCAGGCTTCGAGGGCGAGACGCCGCGATTCGAGGTCGAGCCGAACGGCTTGAAAACGCTCAAGGTCTTCGTCACGCGGCCTGCTGCGGAAGCCTCCGCGCAACGCGGGATCGTGCCGCTGACATTCACGGTTCGCGACGTGGCCGACCAAACGGAGGCGCGCCGCACCACCAATTTCCACGGACCCGAACAATGACCGCACCGACCCTCGCTCCACGCTTGACCGGCAGGCACGTCCTTTTCATCCTGATGGGCTTCTTCGGGGTGATGATCGCGGTCAACGCGCTGTTCCTCTATTTCGCGCTGACAACCTTCAACGGCCTCGACCGGCCCCAGGCTTACGAGACGGGGCTGCGCTACAACGAGACGCTGGCCGCCGAGCAGGCGCAGGACGCGCTCGGCTGGGCTCACACGGCTTCGGTTGCGGCGGACGGCAGGGTGCGGCTGTCGTTCCGCGACGCGGCCGGCGCGCCGGTGACGCGGCTGAAGCTCGCGGGCACCGTTGGCCGCCCCGCCGATGCGCGCTTCGACAGGGCGCTGACCTTCGACGAGGCGGAACCCGGCCTCTATGTCTCGCGGGAGCCTCTGGCCGCACCCGGCACCTGGATCGCGAAGATTGGTGCGAGTGCGGCGCGGCGCGGCGAACCCGCCCTCACCTACACGCTGAAGGAAAGACTATGGCTGTCACCGCAATAGACCCGCGCGCGGCTCCCGCGCTGGCAAGGAGACATGGGCAGGACGTCGGCCTGGAAAGCGTCACGCTCATCATCGCGAACATGAATTGCGGCGGCTGCCTCGGCAAGGTGGAGCGCGCGCTTGCCGCCGTCCCAGGGGTCGCGACCGCGCGGGGCAATCTCTCCGCCAAGCGCGCGACGGTCGCGTTCGATCCCCGGGATGTGCAGCCCGAGACGCTCATCGCCGCGCTCGAAAAGGCGGGCTTTTCCGCGACAACGCTCGTCTCGAACGACGCCGACGCAAACGAGGCGCAGACGCGCGACCTCCTCAGCCGCATGGCCGTCGCGGGGTTCGCCGCCGCGAATGTCATGCTGCTGTCGGTCTCGGTCTGGGCCGGCGAGGGCGCGGGCATGGACCCCGCCGTGCAGGGGCTGTTCCACTGGCTTTCCGCGCTGATCGCGCTGCCGACGGTCGGATATTCGGGCCAGCCCTTCTTCCGCTCCGCCTGGGCGGGGCTGAAGGCGCGCCGGCTGAACATGGACGTGCCGATCTCGCTGGCGATCCTGCTCTCGACAGGCATGAGCCTGTTCCAAACGGCGCGCGGCAGCCAGCAGGTCTATTTCGATGCGTCCGTCACGCTGCTGTTCTTCCTGCTGATCGGGCGCTTCCTCGATCAGCGCATGCGCAGCCGAGCGCGCGGAGCCGCGCAGAACCTGCTCGGCATGAAGGCGGAATGGGCGAGCGTGGTGCGAGACGGCGGATCGGTCGAGCGGGTTCCGGCGCGCGTGCTTGCCCCGGGAATGCGCGTGCTGGTCGCCGCGGGCGAGCGCCTGCCGGCCGACGGGCGGGTGGTCTCCGGCCGCTCCGATCTCGACGAAAGCCTGCTGACCGGCGAAACCCTGCCGCGCCGCATAGCGCCCGGCGATACGGTTTTCGCGGGCACCGTCAATCTCGGCTCGCCGGTCGAGCTGGAGATCACCGCTGTCGAAACGGGCACGCTGCTCGCCGACATGGCGCGCCTGATGGAGAGCGCGGAGCAGTCGCGGGGCCGCTATGTGCGCCTTGCGGACCGCGCCGCGCGGCTTTACTCGCCGCTCGTGCATCTCCTCGCGCTGGCGACGTTCCTCAGCTGGATAAGCCTCGGCTTCGGGTGGGAGCCCGCGCTGACGGCTGCGATCGCGGTGCTGATCATCACCTGCCCGTGCGCGCTGGCGCTAGCCGTGCCCGCCGTGCAGGTCGCGGCGTCGGGCCGGTTGTTCTCGAAGGGCATGCTCGTAAAGGCGCCGGACGGGCTTGAGCGTCTCTCCGGCATCGACACCGTCATCTTCGACAAGACCGGCACGCTGACGCGCGGTCAGCCGGAGCTCGTCAACGCGGACGCGGTGGGCGAAGCGACCCTCGCCGATGCGGCGGGTCTCGCGGCGGCGAGCCGTCATCCTTATGCGCAAGCGCTGGTGCGGGCCGCACGCCGTACCGGTTTGGAGGTTGTCCGCCATCCGGGCGTCACAGAAACGGGCGGCGCGGGGCTTTCTCTGCGGCGCGAGGACGGCGAAACGCGGCTCGGCTCGGCGGAATGGGTCGGCGTGCCCAGCGAAGAGGCGCAGGGGATACCTGCCTCGCTCTGGTATCGGCGGGCCGGGGAAGCGCCTGTGCCGTTCGTCTTCGAGGATGTGCTGCGCGAGGATGCGGCCGAGACGGTGGCGCACCTGCGCCGCGCCGGGCTGGCGGTCGAACTCCTGTCCGGCGACCGCGAGGAGGAAGTGCGCAAGGTGGCGCGCGCCGCGGGCATCGACGAGGCGCGCGGACGCTGCACGCCGCAGGACAAGATCGCGCGGCTCGATGCCTTGAAGGCGTCCGGCCGCCGCGTGCTGATGGTGGGGGATGGCCTGAACGATGCGCCCGCGCTCGCCGCAGGCTGGGCATCCGCCGCGCCGTCGAGCGCGGCCGATATCTCGCAGATGGCGTCCGACACCGTCTTTCAGGGCGGCAAGCTGGCCCCGCTGATCGAGCTTCTGAAAGTGGCGCGGCGCGCGCAGCGCATGGCTTTCGAGAATTTCGCTATCGCGGGGGCGTATAATGTCGTGTTCGTGCCGCTGGCGGCGCTCGGCTATGTCAATCCGCTGATCGCGGCGCTGGCCATGTCGACCTCGTCGATCCTCGTCACGGCGAACGCCTTGCGGCTGCGCGGCATGCGCCTGGACCTGGCCCGATGACCGCGCTGGCCTGGCTCATTCCCATTGCGCTGTTTCTGGGCCTCATCGGGCTGGCGGCGTTCTTCTGGGCGCTGCGCAGCGGCCAGTTCGAGGATCTGGATGGCGCGGCCTACCGCATCCTCGACGATGAGGACGAAAAGCACGACAGCGGAGGCTCGGCCGGTCCCTGAGCGCGTCACGCGCCCGTCACGTCCTTGTAAGCGTGCCATGTGGCGTGCCCGATCAGCGGAAAGACGATCGCAAGGCCCGCAAAAACGGTGACGATGCCGACGACCGTCAGCGCGACGATGAGCGCGGCCCAGAGCGCCATCGCCTTCGTGTTCGTCACGACGGCGCGAATGCTGGCGATTACGGCCGTGATCGTATCGACCTCCCGGTCGAGCAGCATCGGCACCGAGATGACCGAGATCGCGAAGGTCAGCCCGGCGAGGAGCGCGCCCGCGATCGTGCCCGTGACGAGGAGGCCAATGCCCTGCTGCGAGAACAGCAAAGCGGGAATGAATTCCTCGATGGGCGGGATCGCGCCCGGCCCGAAGAACAGCATGAACAAAAGGAAGGCGAGCCTGATCCAAGCAAAGAACACGATGAGCAGGATCACCCCCATGAAGGCGATCTGCCCCCGCGCGCGGCCGCCCGCGCCCAGCGCGCTGCCGAGGGTGATAGGCTCGCCGGATGCGCGTCTGCGGCTGACCTCGTATAGCCCGACTGCGAGCAGCGGCCCGACGAGGAACCCGCCCGCGAGCGGCAGGATCAGCGGGGCCAGATCGAACCGCATCAGCAGGAAGGCGAAGCCGTAAGCCGCGAGCGAGAACGCCGCTCCGTAGAGCAGGCTGATATGCGGCGCGGCCCAGAGATCGCGCCAGCCCGCCGCAAGCCAGCCCCATGGGGCATCGAAGCCAACCTTGCGGATTTCAACGTGCTGAGCAGAAGCGCCCGCGGCTCGGGCTCTGTTCACGCTATCGTGCGTCTGCATAAGATCGACCTCCGGCCCATGATCTCGCTCGATGCACTGTTGCAGGTTGGCCGGTTTGCATCGTTGATCGAGATCAACATCCGCGCGCGTCGGCGGCACGTCCGCGCATGGCGAGTCCCTATTTGCATTGGAGCGGAAAGGCTTGACCGGCGCAAGGTTCGCGAGGCATGAGGTTGGCCGGCATTCCCGCAAAGGTTGCGGGATTTTTTCATTTCCAACCTTTTAGAGAAATCCATGGACGAAAAAAGCTCGCCTGGCTTGCGCATCCTGCTGACCAATCTTGTTCTGGCCGGCCGCAGCGGGACAGAGATTTTCACCGAGCAACTCGCGGATCGCCTGAGGGCTCGCGGCCACGAGCCGATGATTTACAGCCCGACCGTAGGCCCGCTGGGCGAAGCGATGCGCCGGCGCGGGCTTATGGTCTTCGACCGGATCGAGCAGATCAAGCTGCGGCCAGACGTCATCCACGGACACCACGGCAGCCCGACTGTCACGGCGCTCGCCGCTTTCCCGGATACGCCTGCCATTTTTGTCAGCCACAGCGTCGAGGCGGAGTTCGATCGTCCCCCCTTACACCCCAACATTCTGAGATATTTCGCAGTTTCTCGACTCATACCCCATCGCTGGGCTTCGCCCGAGCTGCCCGTGGAGCGGTTTGAGCTTCTCCGCAACGCCGTCGACACGGAGCGCTTTCCGCAGCGGACGGGCTTGCCGAAAAGGCCGCGCACCGCGGCTCTCGTCAGCAAATACGGCTCGCAGGTGGAATTGGTAAGGGCTGTGTGCAACCGCGCAGGGCTAGACCTCACGGTTTGCGGGCATGGCGTGGGGCAGGTCTCATCGAACCTGCCGGAAGTGTTCGGCCGGTCGGATGTCGTTTTCGCTTCCGGCCGGTCCGCGCTTGAGGCCATGGCCACCGGGTGCGCCGTCGTCTTGACCGAAGGCGGCAGCTTTTACGGAATGATTACCCTCGCCGACATCGAAAACCTTCTGGACGGCAATTTGGGTGTGGCTGTCCTGAGCCGTAAAGCGAGTGAAAAATCGCTCTCGGAGGCTGTTTCCGCCTATCACCCTGAAGATGCCGCGCAGGTTTCAGCCTATGTCAGGGAGCATGTCTCACTCGACCGCCAGGTTGAACGGCTGGAATCCGTTTATGAGAGCATTCGCGGCTCTGAACTGGACGGCGAGACGGCGCAGGCTTATCTGGCGCGCTATATCGAGGACTATGTTCCCCGGCTCGGTCAGGGCAATTGGCAGAGACTGGCCCGTTATGTCGCAAGTGATCTTCTAGGGGCATATGGTCACGAATACATGGCTCTTCAGTTGAGCGAAAGGCTCGAAGCGGAGCAGAGAGTTTTAAGCGCGGTATCGAACCAGACTGAAACGGCAAGCCTCGAAGATATCGCTTATGCCTTCCGCCTGTTTCTAGGCCGGCGTCCCGGACCCGATGAGTGGCTCAACCACGTCAACAGTCATTCGGGGCGCGATCTTAAGAGCATGGCCAATATTTTTCTGAACTCGGCCGAATTCCGCAGCCGGTTTAATCTGCGCGATTAGCATGACGCCAGGGCTTGACCGCGCGCGCATGGCGGCAGGCCCGGGCTTTTGCGGCGCCGGGCCTTCCTGCGAACCCGAGTGGATCAGCGGCGGATGCCGAGGCGCTCGATCAGTCCGCGATAACGCTGCTCGTCCTTGGCTTTGACATAATCGAGCAGCCGCCTGCGCTGGCTGACGAGCTTGAGCAACCCGCGCCGCGAATGGTTGTCTTTCTTGTGGGTCTTGAAGTGTTCCGTCAGGTTGACGATTCGTTCCGTGAGAATTGCCACCTGAACTTCGGGCGACCCCGTATCGTTGGGTTTCGTCGCATATTCTTCGATGAGCGCGGATTTGCGCTCTGCGGTAATCGACATCGGTCATCTCCGTGAGTTTGGGCGATAACGAAGGCTCAGGCGGGGATATTGAACACCCGGATCGGATGCAACTCGCCGCGGCTGACTTCGCCGATGGCGACGAGCGTTCCGCGTGTGGTTGCGTAAACCGGGCCGTTCAGGATCGGAGCGTCCCTGCCTTTCAGCAGAATGGCTTGCCCCCGTTTCAGCCTGGCCGCGTCATCCCCGCTGATGGCGAGCGCCGGGATGCCGTCCAGCGCCGTCTCGACAGGGTTGATCGTGCTCATCAGAGCATCGCGACCGCCGAGACTATTGCTCAACTCCTCCAGCTTTTCCAGAGAAATTGCGTCCTCTTCGTGAAACGGCCCGACGGCGGTCCGCCGCAGCGCCGAGATATGCCCGTAGCAGCCCAGTTCCCGCCCCAGATCGCGCGCGAGCGAGCGCACATAAGTGCCTTTGCCGCACAGGCAGGTGAACCGGGTCTCGTCCGGCGAAAGCTGCGCCGTCACCCGCAGGTCACGAATGAAAACAGGGCGCGCTTCCAGCGTGACGGTCTCGCCGTCGCGGGCGAGGTCGTAGGCCCGCTCGCCGCTCACCTTGATGGCGGAGTAGCTCGGCGGCACTTGCAAAATCTCGCCGAGATAGTGGGGAATGGCGGCGTCGATGGCTTCCCGCGAGGGACGCGCCTCGCTTGTCCGCACGGGCTGGCCTTCCGCATCGTCGGTGTCGGTCTCGATGCCCCAGCGGACCGTGAAATCGTAAGCCTTCTCGCAATCGACCACATGCGCGACCGTTTTCGTCGCCTCGCCGAACGCGATGGGCAGCACGCCCGTCGCCAGCGGATCGAGCGTGCCGGCGTGCCCGACCTTCTTCGGCTGGAACAGGCGCTTCAGCCGGCCGAGCGCCTGATTGGACGTCAGCCCCTGCGGCTTGTCGAGGATGAGCCAGCCGTGAGTGTCATGACCTTTGCCGCGCGCCATGGTCGGCTTGCTCTGTCGG
>CAZNAH010000107.1:0-7119 GCA_964570735.1 uncultured Hyphomicrobiaceae bacterium
CATCGCGGCCCGCAGCATCGACCGCGCGGCGTTCGCGGGCGCTGAGGTGCGCGCCGTCGCGCTCGCGAGCGTGCGGGCCACGCGCGAAGTCCAGGTGAAGCGCGCCGGGGAGGCCCTGCCCTGCATCACGGGCACGCCGCTCCGCGGCGAACGGCTCGGGGGCCGCGTATTTGACGGCAAGCGCGAACTCGCGATCTTTCCGGGCGACCTGCCGCACGATCTTGCGGAGGTTTTCTCGCCCGCCTGGCAGCCGGATCCGGAGGCGCGCGCGGCCCACTTCGTGCGCTTTCGCCCGCCGGAGAGCAAGAAGCCAGGGTTCGGCGAAGCGCCGCAGCTTCCCCATATCCGGCTCGACGGCGCGCTCAATTTCCTTATGGGAGACAAGCTCGCATGACCGCGCCCTCCCCGCCGCGCAAGCCGGGAGCGTTCGATCTGGACGACCCGGACCTCGTCATCGAGGCGAAACCGGACACCGGCGGCGACGGGGCCACGCCCGGCCTGACGCCGGAGCCTCTGCCCGCCCGGCGCGGTGTCAATTGGGGTGCGCTTTTCCTCGGCGCAATCGGCGGGCTTCTCGTGCTCGCCTTCACCATCTGGGTCGAAGGGCTGATCCGCGGCCTCATCGCGCGCGAGGACTGGCTCGGCTGGCTCGCCGTGGCGCTGGCGGGATTGGCGGCGTTCGCCTTCCTCATGCTGATCCTGCGCGAGCTCATCGGCCTCTTCCGCCTTTCGGCGATGACGGCGCTGCGGCAGAAAGCGGATGCCGCCCTGCACCAGGAGGATGCGGCAGCCGCCCGCAGCGTGGTGAAGGAGGTGCGTGCTCAGTTCACAAGCCGCCCCGAGCTGGCGCAGGGTCTCGCCCGCCTGCGCGCGCATGACGCGGATGTACTGGATGCGCGCCAGATCATCAGCCTCGCCGAGCGCGAACTGATGGCCCCGCTCGACCGTGACGCCCGCGGCATCATCTCGGCGGCCGCGCGGCGGGTCTCCGTGGTGACGGCGATCAGCCCGGCGGCGGTGCTCGATGTCGGCTTCGTCGCCTATGAGAATTTCCGCATGCTGCGGATGCTCGCCGCGCTCTACGGCGGACGCCCCGGCTTCCTCGCCGTGATGCGGCTGCTGCGGCGCGTGGCGGGGCATCTCGCGGTAACGGGCGGCCTCGCCGTGACGGACGATGTGGTCCAGCAGCTGATCGGGCATGGGCTGACGGCACGCCTGTCGCGCAGGCTCGCCGAAGGCATCATCAACGGAGGCTTCACCGTGCGCATTGGCCTCGCCGCCGTGGATGTGCTGCGGCCGCTGCCCTATGTGGAGGCGCGGCCGCCGAAATTGCGCGATTTTCTGGGCGATGTCGTCCGGCGCGGCCCGTCGCGCGCCGACGCCTGACACTAATGGGTGATAACGATGCGCGTCGCGCTTTTGCCATAGCTCTGCACGAGGCCGAACAGCCTGCGCGCGTGCGCCGGGTGCAGGCGGATGCAGCCATGGGAGGCGGGTCGCCCGAGCCGGCCCGTTTCATAAGAGCCATGGATGGCATAACCGCCGCGGAAGAAGATCGAATGCGGCATCGGAGAGCCGTAATACTTGCGCGAGCGGTGATAGCGGCTGAGCCATTTCGGGCGATAGCTGCCGGTCGGGGTGGAGTAGCCGCGCCGGCCGGTCGAAACCGCCCAGGAGTGCGCATGGCGGCCTTCCACATAGACGTCCATCGTTTGCGATGATTTGCTGATCCGCACGACGACGCCGGCGTGCGATAGGATTGTGCCGGCCAGCAGCGATGCCGCGGCCAGGAACGCGATAAGGAACTGACGCATAAAGTGCCCCTCGGAAGGTATCTCAAGTTGACCAGGACTGCCGCCTGACAGCAGCTCCCACCACCATACCGTGCGCGAGGCTGGTAAAGAAAGTTCTTAAGCGTGAGCGAAACGGTTCACTTTATTGTGTTCTCAGTCTTCATGAAGCATAGGTGGCTTCCGGGAACATCAATCATCCTTGGAGAATTATTAACATCTACGCTTCGTCAGCCTATGTTCCAAGCTGCTTGAAGAATAGGTTAACGCAGATCGGGCGCTCGGGAAATGATCTCCGCGAAGAGCTGCGGGTCGATATTTCCGCCCGAGAGGATGATCGCCACCGTTCGGCCGCCCGCGTCGAACGCGCCTGTGAGCAGCGCCGCGAGCGCCACGGCTCCGCCAGTCTCGACCACCAGCTTCAATTCGCGATAGGCGAACGCGACCGCGCACCGCACATCGTGATCCCGCACGGCAAGTCCGCCCGCCAGCCTGTCCCGGTTGACGGCGAAGGTCAGCTTGCCCGGCTCCGTCATCAGCAGCGCATCGCAGATGGAGCCGCTGCCGGCAGCGTTGCGCTGGCGCTCCCCCGTCTCCAGCGAGCGCTGATAATCGTTGAAGCCCTCCGGCTCCACGCTGTAGACCGCGGCTTGCGGGAATGCGCTATGCACCGCAAGCGCAACACCCGCGACGAGGCCCCCGCCGCTTGTCGGCACAAGCACCGCATCGAGGGTCAGCCCGCGATCCGCCGCGCCGCGGGCGAGTTCCAGCCCGGCTGTGCCCTGTCCCGCGATGACGTGGCGATCATCGAAGGGCGGCACGAAGGCCGCCGACAGCTTGTCGCACAGATCCTCCGCGATGGCGTTCCGGTCTTCGGTGTCCCGGTCGTAGAAGACGATATCCGCGCCCGAGCGGCGGGTGCGGTCGATCTTGATCTGCGGGGCATCCGACGGCATCACGATGACGGAGCGCAGCCCGCATTCGCGCGCGGCTTCCGCGACCCCTTGCGCATGATTGCCCGATGAGCATGCGACGATGCCGCCGGGGAACTCTTCGGCGCGGACCTGCGAGATGCGGTTATAGGCGCCCCGGAACTTGAAGCTGCCGGTGCGTTGCAGCGTCTCCGCCTTGATGAGCACGCGCCCCTGTACGCGCTCGTTAAGCAGAGCGGACTCGAGCAAGGGGGTTTCGACGGCATGGCCCATCAGCCGGCCCGCCGCCGCGGTGATATCGTCGATTGTCGGGGTCAACATGCAAAGCCCTGCCTCTGGCGCTGCTGCCATTTTAATCATTTCCGCGCTGTGGAGCCAGAGCGCGCGTGAGGCGGCTGCTTAGGAGACTTCAAGGGCGTGGGCCTTGCGGATGTTCGCGGCGAAGAGCCGGGCGCAAGCGTCCCAGCTGAAGCCCTCGGCATAGGCGCGGCAGGCCGCGCGGTCGAGGGCGAGCGCCTGCACCGCCGCCTGCGCGAGATCGTCGCTCAGGATACCCACCTCGCCGTGACGCACGATGTCTTTCGGACCGGTGACGGGGAAGGCCGCGACGGGCACGCCGCTTGCCAGCGCCTCCAGGATGACATTGCCGAAGGTGTCCGTCAGGCTCGGAAACACGAACACGTCGGCAGAAGCATAGTGTTCGGCCAGATCCTCGCCGAATTTCGGCCCTGTGAACTGGACATGCGGATAAGCGCGCCGCAGTGCGTCGAGTTGCGGGCCGCCGCCCACGACGGCCTTCTGTCCCGGCAAATCAAGCTTCAGAAATGCCTCGATATTCTTCTCCACAGCCACGCGGCCGATATAGACGAAGTGAGGGCCTGGGCCGTCGAAGCGCTTGGCCGCGCGCGGGCGGAACAGGGCGATGTCCACTCCGCGCGACCACAGCATCACAGTGTTGAGGCCGTGGCGCTCAAGCTCGGCGCAGAGCGAGGGCGTTGCCGCCATCACGCCCGCCCCCGCATTGTGGAACCAGCGCTCGAAGCGGTAGCCCCAGTTCAGCGGCACGGGTGCGCGCGCCGCGACATATTCCGGGAAGCGGGTGTGATAGCTCGTCGTGAAGCGCCGGCCCGCCCGCTTGCAGAAGCGCCGCGTCGCAAGCCCGATCGGACCCTCCGTCGCGACGTGGATCGCGTCCGGGCGGTGGCGTTCCACGGCGGCCGCGACGTCGGACGTGCGCAAAAGCGCGAGGCGGATCTCGGGATAGGACGGCAGCGGCACAGTGCGGAAGCCCTGCGGCGTGAGGAAGCGCAGGTCGAGGCCGGCTGCGGCCGCGTGCTTTTCGAGGTTCACGTAAGTGTTGACGACCCCGTTCACCTGGGGGTGCCACGCATCGGTGGCAATGAGCACGCGCATGGGCTTATGGCTTAAAGGATGGGATCGGACCGGCGCGCATAGACGCGAGGAGCCGCGCGTTCCTGCTGGCGCTGCTCGTCGATCCAGCGGATGATCCCGATGCTGCCGTCCTGGTGTTCCACGGCCGCCGTGCCGCTTTCGACCCAGTCGCCGGTGTTGATGTAGACGATGCCGCCGATGGTCTGCACGGAGGCGTGGTGGATATGGCCGCAGATGATGCCGTGCGCGCCGCGTTGCCGGGCCGCGTCGGCCAGCGTTTCCTCGTAATTGCCGATATAGCTGACGGCGCGCTTCACGCGGTATTTGAGCCAGGCGGACACGGACCAGTAGGGCATGCCGAAGAACCGGCGGCCCATATTGAAGACCGTGTTGAGACCCAGCGCGATATCGTAGGCGATGTCGCCGATGACCGCGAGCCAGCGGGCCTTGCGCATCACCACGTCGAATTCATCGCCGTGCATGATGAGGAAGCGGCGGCCGTCGGCGGTGACGTGGATATCGTCGAGGCGCAGCTCGAACCAGCCGAGGTTGCTGCCGGCGAACCGGCGCAGTTCGTTGTCGTGGTTGCCGGGGATATAGACGAGGCGCGTGCCGGCCTTCGCCTTGGCGAGAAGCTCCTCGACCACCTCGGTCTGCGTGCGCCGCCAGCGGGCGCCCCGGCGCAGCCGCCAGAAATCGACGATGTCTCCGACGAGATAGATCGTTTCCGCGTCGTGCGCCTTGAGGAAGGCGAGCAGATGTTCCGACTGGCAGGCCCGCGTCGCGAGATGCAGGTCCGAGAGGAACAGCGTTCGGAATGCCCGTGGGCGCGCATGTGAGATGGTGGCGGGCTTGAGCACTCAGTTCCCCTGGTGGCTTCGCATCTCCACCGAGACTGTTGGCGATTCCGTGTTTCAGGAGTGTGACGACGAAGGTGTAATCTTTTGGGTGCGGCGGTTCAAGCCCTGCGGCGGATGGCGGGTATGCCGCGGGAGAAAAACGGACATCGCGCGGGGCGAGACTGAGGTTGCGGGCGGTTGCCGGCTCGTGAAGCGAATTTGACATTTGATTGCCGCGTACGGCCGGGCTCGTTCTCAAATGTCAAATTCAAAAGCTCCACGAGACTCAATAGCTGCTAGTGGTTCTTGTGATTCAAACATTTGCAAACGAGGGCGCTGCAACCGGGATGCAAATGTTTGAATCGAACCACTAGCGTGCGCAGAAACGGAACAGCCGGCGCGGGGCCGGCTGCGGGTAGGTGGGTGGCGAGGAGGAAGCTCCCCACAGGCTGCGGTGCGTTTATTTCAGCGGCTCCAGCGGAGCGACCGGATCGCTGATCTTGTATTTCACGCTGGCCGAGATGATGTCGACCGAAGATTCGGTGTCGGCTGTGAGCAGTTCCGTGGAAACTCCATCGCAATCGCCTTCGGAAGAGCGGCAGATGGTGCCGTCATCGACGAAGATGTGCGTATAGGCGACGTCGAACGACAGCTTCTCGGAATATTTATAGGTCGCGCCCAGGCTGAGCCAGATGCGGTCGTTGTCGGGCAGAAGCACATTGCGCGTTTCGTCGGTGATCGGGGACTCTTCGTAAGCAAGGCCAGTGCGCAATGTCAGCGCCGGGCTGTACTGATATTCCAGACCGACCGAATAGAACCAGCCATCTTCGTAATTGAAGGCGAGCGTCTCGATCGTATCGCCGGAGCTATCCTTGACCTTAACCTCCCCGAGTCGGCTCCAGTTTGTCCACTCGACGGTGCCGAGCACGGCAAGCTGCGGTGTAATGTTCTGGCGTAAGCTTAGCGTCACCAGTTCAGGAAGAATAAAATCAGCTGTTGCATCGCTCTTAAAAGAGGTCGAAGCCAAACCACCGCCTGAAATTGGAACAGCCTCTGCCTTATACGTCCCATCAAGTTCCACATCCATAGCGGATCTGAAACCTAAACCAATTGAAGTACGCTCAGTAGGTTGCCATGTCACCCCTGCGGTAGCTCCGAAAGCAATATCGTCGCCCTCAATCTCACGCTCAGGGGTGCCCGGAAAGGCCATGGGAATTGCAGCAAAGCCATCCTTGCTCAAACGGACCTTGATGTACTGCGCCTGAACACCAACGCCAACCGTAAACTCTGGCGTAACCTTATAAGCAAGAGTAGGATTCAGATTAACGGAGAACACTTCGGAGGTTTCCGCAATCAAAGAACCCGCCCAATCATCGTTATCCGGCTTTGTGGTGAAGCCGAATGGGGAGTTCACCGCCAACCCGAGGTAAAGACGTTCGCTCAGCTGGTAATTCATGTAGCTTGCCGGAACCACCGCGGCATCGCCAATATCACCGGTCTTCGTTTCGGGGATGAGGCCAAGGAACGCCCCACCATTCGCGTCGATCTCCGAATCCGGGATGACGAGCGCCGCGTGGCTTTCCGTGTTGAACCCGTCTACGGCAGCGGCCGCGGCAGAATTCCAGAACATGCCGGAAAGATGGTCGCCGGTGGCCGACCCGGCGTAAGACATGCCCTGATAAGTTGTCGACTGCTCCCGCAGCGCGAAGGCGCCCGCGTTCGCGTCGCTCCCCCAGACAACAGCGGCGCAGATCGCCCCCGCGGATACGCCAAGCCGAAGCGCCGTCACATTCTTTGTCATTCTCGTCCCCCCAGACACACAACCTCCGGGTGTCGCGCCAGTGCCTGTCATGCGCCCCGTGGTCTTCTCACTGGCAATTTTTACATTGGGGATATGCGTCTCGACAAATACAAAGCGCGATTTTAGGGGATACACGCTGAGGTCGAACCAGTTAAGCTTGGCGGTCAGCGCCACAAACCTTACCGACAAATTAATCAGATTTTGCAGGACGTTAATTTGCGCGTATCGCCCTAGTGCACGGTTGTAGACTCGCGCACCGAACCGGGCGGCGCATAGCCTCATGCTATTTTCAGAACAGTCTGTTGCCGGCAAGCAACGCCTCAGCCGGCGAAATTAATAAGAAAAAACGGCGGCTTAAGCTTTTC
>CAZNAH010000107.1:7129-8953 GCA_964570735.1 uncultured Hyphomicrobiaceae bacterium
GACTGGAGTTCAGACGTGTGCTCTTTAAGCTTTTCCGGCGTCGCGGCCGCCGGATGGCGCATCGCATTCGCGCTCATAGACCCAGATCGCGGCGGGCGGCAGATTCAGCCAAACCCGCGTATAGCGCCACGCGCGAAGACCGAGCGCCTTCAGCACACGGTCCGGCACGGGGCTTTGCGTGCGGTAGGTGAATTGCAGGAACTGCCCTCGCGGCGCCAGAACCTGAAGGCTGTTCTTCATCACGAGGTAGATCATCCGCTTCGAGAAAAGGCGCATCGGCAGCGTGGAGACAACGGCCCCCACCGGCTGGCCCGCCCGCTCGGTCCAGAGCGTGCCGAGGTGCTGCGCGGAGGCGATCACCACGTCAACCTCGGGGAAGGAGCGGCGCAGATGCCCGCCGAGCTGGGCGTCGATCTCCACGAGGGTCAGGTTTTCAGGCCGGACGCCGTTCCGGATCAGCTGCCGCGTCACGGCGCCCGTGCCCGCGCCCAGCTCGATGACATGGGGATCAGCGCGATGGGCGATGACCTCGGTCATCGCCTTGCCCACGAAGGGGCTCGACGGGAACAGGCTGCAAACTTGGAGAGGGTTCTTGAGACTGCGCTGCCAGAAGAGAACCGGACCCTGCGCCGCTTCGGGGAGGTCCGACAGTTCCAGTATCTTGCCCATTCGATTGCTTTGCCCTAACCGCCCGGTTGTTCTCTTGTTCGAGGTGCGCCGCCACGCTGGCTTGTAACGTGACGAACACGGAAAAGTTCGCGGTTAACGGAGCCCGACAATGACGCATGGATTATTACAAAACGATGTCAGCGCCGGCGGCGGAACCGTGAACCGCACTTTTTTCGCGGAATTACGACAGAGAAGGAAGGAGCCGCAACACACTTTCGCTCACACTGCACAGTGCAAGGCCGCAGATCGCCTGATGGTGTCTTCAATTAAGTTTTATTAAACTAGATTGTAAGAAATACAGATATTGCAAAAGAGATGCGGCCAAGCCACACTCTCGCCAAGAGAGCCCGACATGGCACGAAGCGTCTGACACAGAAGCAGGCGCTCAAGCGCGGCCACCGCCGACCGCTCTCCGGACAGCCGTTCGAGGCTCCGAATTTGGCTGCGAACGGCCTGCAAATCCGGTAAGGGCCAATAAATAGGGGAAACGAGCACTGTCTGGGGAGGGCGCATGACGACCGCTGAGCTTTCCGATACCTATCGCAGTATCGACACCGTGGATGTCGCGAACAGGCGCGTCATCGTCCGCACCGACCTCAATGTTCCGATGTCGGGAGCCGAGGTCACGGATGCGACGCGGATCGAACGCCTGATCCCCACTTTGCAGGGCCTCACCCGGCGCGGCGCCAAGGTCGTGGTTCTGTCCCACCTCGGGCGGCCGGACGGCGCCGTGAAACCTGAATATTCGCTGCGCCCCGTCGCGGAAAAGCTCGCCGCGCTGATGAACGGCACGCGCGTCCACTTCGCGGATGATTGCGTAGGGCCCGTCGCTCAGGCGGAGGTTCAGCGCGCGCAGCAGGGCGAGGTCGTCGTTCTGGAGAATGTCCGCTATCACGAAGGCGAGGAGGCGAACGATGCCGGTTTCGCGCGGGAACTGGCCCGCCTCGGCGACATCTATGTGAACGATGCGTTTTCGGTCTCGCATCGCGCCCATGCCTCGACGGAAGCGCTGGCGCGTCTGCTGCCCGCCTACGCCGGCCCCTCCATGGTAGCCGAGATCGAGGCGTTCAAGCTCGCGCTCGACCGGCCGGAGCGCCCCGTCGCGGCGATCGTCGGCGGCTCCAAGGTCTCGACCAAGCTCGACGTGCTCGTGAA
>CAZNAH010000107.1:8975-10191 GCA_964570735.1 uncultured Hyphomicrobiaceae bacterium
GCGCAAGATGGACATCCTCATCATCGGCGGCGGCATGGCGAACACCTTCCTGTTCGCGCAAGGCTATCCCGTCGGCAAGTCGCTCTGCGAGCCGGGCCTCTCCGATACCGTCGATGCGATCCTGTCGCAGGCGGCCGAATCCGGCTGCAAGATCATCCTGCCGGTCGATGCCGTCGTCGCGCGCGAGTTCAAGGCCGGTGCGCCATCGCAGACCGTGCCCGTCACGGCGGTCGCGGAGGATGAGATGATCCTCGATGTCGGCCCGCGCTCCGTTGCAGACTTCACGCGCTGGAGGCTTGCAAGACGCTGCTCTGGAACGGTCCGCTCGGCGCGTTCGAGATCGCCCCGTTCGGCGAGGGAACCTTCGGCCTCGCCCGCGAGGCCGCGCGGCTGACGCGCGAAAAGCGCCTCGTCACGGTGGCGGGCGGCGGCGACACGGTCGCGGCCCTCAACGCGGCTGGCGTAACGGACGACTTCACCTATGTATCGACTGCCGGCGGCGCGTTTCTCGAATGGCTGGAAGGCCGGAAGCTGCCGGGTGTCGTCGCGCTGTCACGCGCCTGAACGAAAAAAGAAACGGCTCCCACACTTGAACCGATGGAGTAACCGATGGCCCGGATCACGCTCAGACAACTCCTCGACCATGCCGCCGAGCATGGCTATGGCGTTCCCGCCTTCAATATCAACAATATGGAGCAGGGCCTCGCCATCCTCGAAGCCGCGAAAGAAACGGACAGCCCCGTCATCATCCAGGCGAGCCGCGGTGCGCGCTCCTATGCGGGCGACCTGATGCTCGCGAAGCTCGTGGAATGGCTGGAAGTCCAGTATCCCAACGTGCCCATCTGCCTCCATCAGGACCACGGCAACAATGAAGCCACATGCGCGTCCGCCATCCGGCTCGGCTTCGACAGCGTGATGATGGACGGCTCGCTGAAGGAGGACGGCTCAACGCCCGCCGATTACGATTACAACGTCGCCATCACCCGCAAGGTGACCGAGATGGCGCACTGGGTCGGCGTGTCGGTGGAGGGCGAACTCGGCTGTCTCGGCTCGCTCGAAAGCGGCATGGGCGAGAAGGAGGACGGCCACGGCGCGGAGGGCGTGCTCTCGAAGGAGATGCTGCTGACGGATCCGGACCAGGCCGCGCAGTTCGTTGCGGAAACCAAGGTCGATGCGCTGGCTGTTGCGATCGGCACCTCGCATGGCGCTTACAAGT
>CAZNAH010000108.1:0-3483 GCA_964570735.1 uncultured Hyphomicrobiaceae bacterium
CAAACAACCGCCCTTCGACGCCATCACCTTCCCGCTGGCGAGCCTCTGGGCGTAGCGCGAATCGACACGCGTGACGCTCTCCAGGCGGAGCCGAGACCCTGTCACGGCTGCTCCGCCAGCCCCAGCAACTCGACCAGGTTGCCCTGCATGCGGACCTGCACGGCGACGTTCTTAAGCTCCTTCTTCTTCTTGAGCTGCTCGGCTCTGTTGCCGAGTCCTGCGAGCATCTCCTTCACGCGCTCTCCACGTACGCCCGCGGTGCTCTTGCCTTCGAAGGTCGCTTTGATCTCTATCCGTCCGGGATCGTAGGACAGCGTTGCCGCGGGCCAGGTCATCTCTGTCCGTTCGATAGTTGCGGGCGCGCGGCGCGGCGCCGCGCCCCGGTCGGGTATCGCCTGCTCTCTCGCTCCCATACGCGCCCGACGCATTTCTTCCGTCTCCATCGCCCCATAACCCACGGCCGTCTTAGCGCCGAAGCCGAGCCAGTCGAACGCGTGGGCGAAGGCTGCGCGAATCATGGCCCGCCACCTGGAGCGAAGCGCTTCCGGCAGCAGATGCTCCCGCGGGCAGTCTACGATAAAAGTCAATCTTGATTCGGGCGGAACGACCAGGAAGAAAATCGGCACAGGGTTTCCTGCGTCATGTGGGGTTGACTCGCCATGGTAATAGTCACCGTAGTGTGGATTCATGATATCGACGCCCATGCCATTGCCGGCGATTTCCGGGATCACGTCAAAAAAACGTAGCGCCCCGCATGAACCATCCTCAGGTTTCTTGATCTCTTCGGGTAATGGACCGAACAGTTTGGTAACAGCATCCTTTGTCCAGCCGTGTGGATCACCATCGAGCCCATCGGCTAGCTCTCTCGCTGCATCACGCAATACGCCTTTAACGCCGGAAGCGGCGAGATAGGGCAGGCCATAAGGATGCAAGAAGGCAAATCCGTTCTCGTTCGGGTGCTCCCAACCCAACCCCGTCGCAAACGGCGAAATACTGATCGCCTCGATCACTTCGGCGCCAGTAGCCGCACCGATGGCACGTTGGCGTTTCGCCAGTTCGCGCATCGCCTCGCCGGCATGGGTAGGAATCGCGCTCAGCTGCTTGAGCACCTTCTGCTTCCCTTCCTTTATGACACGCCAATCTTCCTTCCAGAACGGCAGATAAAGCAGGTAACGATGGCCGGGCGGTGCTTCCTGGAAATCGGCACCCACATACCAAGGCACGGCAGGGCGCGGCGGCGCGTCGCCTCGGCCACCGCCTAACGTATGGCCGCCACCTCCGCCACCGGGTCCACGACCACGACCTTGCGCACCACCGACATTGCCGCCCTGGCGCATACCGCCAGGACGTTGCGGCGACCGACCGCGATCGGGCTCAGGCATTGCGGCCACCCTCCCCACCCACTACCGCCGCCGCGAACTGGCGGATCCAGCGCAGCAGCGCCATGACCTCGGCCGTCGCTTGCTGGTAGAAACGAGCGTGTTCTGCAGCGTTGCCTTGTGCATTACCCATGAGCGCGGCCATGACGGTATTGAACTCGGCATTGTTTATGCGGCCCTTAAACTGCTCGTTGTTGTGCAGCCATTCGCATAGATGCGCAAGCAATGCCTGGTGATGCTTTTTGTTCTTGTCTTTCAGGAACGCCAGCACTGGCATGAGACCGCTCTGCATGATGAGCGCAGGCGCGCCTTTGGCGAGCTTGGCGTACTCGACACTCTGGCCATGAACTTTTTCCCACGCGAACCTGGCTCGTTTCTGATCGAGACTTTCTTTCATGGTTGTCCCCCCTCAATCCGCCATCCGCAGCATCACAAGGCCCCGTCCGGTGGTCGCGTCGCCGCCGAATTGCCACACCTTGCCGTTGTTGAGCGCTTCGCCGATTTCCGCGATGACCTGGTTCGCCTTCAGCTTGCCTTCATTTTTCCCTGTACGTGTGTCCGTGGCCATGGCGAGCGACACGAGCAGCGTCTCAGGCGGCAAGTTCTCGGTGTAGAACAGGCCGGTACCCTTCGCGGCGCCAGTATCATCGTCAATGCACACGTGCGGCTCGACGAGCGTGCTGTTCTTCACGAAGTGGGTGAAGTCAGTGTCCGACAGAATCACGAGATCGGTCTTGAGCTTGTCCGCGAAGAACCCCGCGGGGAGCGCCTTGGCCGACAGGTCTTTCGCAATAACGGAGACTGACTCCTGCTTGTTCGCGTTGAAAGCAAGCGCCTCCAGAATCAGGTGATTTCCCTGCTTGAGGTCATCGTTGGCGATCAATGCCTCTTGCTCTTTAACCTGCACTTCCGGCCAATCGGCGCCCGTCAGTCGCTTGAGCCGCGCGAGCGCCGTTGGGCAAGTAGCGTACACGTAGGCGCGCCTGAGCGAGCGCACGGGAAAGCACACGATCAGCGCGTCGGTGAAGGACACGGCGCCCGCATGCAGCTCGGCTCCCAGTTTCGGTTCTGGGCCAAAAATGGCGCTGAGCTTGCCGTTCTTCCAGTTTTCCTCACCAGCCAGTGCGTGGCGGATGGCCCCCTTTATGCCGGCGCCCGCCATCGAGGGCCAGTCCGTATGAACTTCGCGCTGGATCGGGTTGTCAATCAGACCGATCGCCGTGCCTGTTCCCATATGCAGGGGACTCACGGCATAGATGAACATCGCTTTCTGTTCTTTGAACACGGCGCGCTCCTTATTGCTCCACCCAGTTGGCAATCATGACGTTATTGAAACCTTCGGCGAACCTTGCGCGGTCAGGATAACGGGACAGGCACCCGAATCCCTGCGCGGCAAGCTTGCGAAGCGCCGCTACCAGTGCCGCGCCATCGCTCGCCTGCGCGTCAAACCAGTACACGCTGCCCACAGGCGCCGCCCGCAAAGCGGGCTTGGGGCCTGGCCTGCCTGTTTTCCACCCTACAAGATCCCAGCCCGACACCACTTGCGCGCGCGGCACCACCGCGCAGACGAGGCGGGCCGAGATGCCATCCGGCCCGTTCCAGGTGCCACTGCCATCTTGAATGCCGGGTGGCATCCAGCCACGCTCGAAAAGCCCCGGTGTCGCGAGCACGAGACGGAATCGCTGCTCCTTTTCGATGCGATCCCAATCCGGCTCCGGCCACGCCACGTTGCAGGCTTCGATGTGGGCGCCGCGGCCGTCGCCGCCCAGCCTGAGCAGCCCCCCTTTCGGAATCACCCCTTCGGCGCCTTCAACCCGTGCTACAAAGCCCACGTTCTTCTCTGGCGCGATCGCTTCGGCGGTAAAGAGCGCGCCTTCGGCCGCGGAACGCTTCTCAGGATCGAGCGCAATACCGATTCGTGCATCGGTCTTCCACAGGTCGCTTGTCCTTACGGTGTGCTCCCTCTTGCTCAGGGGTTCACCGCGCAGATAGGCCATGAGCCCGTCGCCCGTGAGCCACAGCCCGCCTTCCGGCTTGGCGCCTCCCTCCTGCCGCAACACGGCGAACTCCATCACCTCCGTCGCGCCGCTGGCGCGCAGACCCT
>CAZNAH010000108.1:3556-10159 GCA_964570735.1 uncultured Hyphomicrobiaceae bacterium
AATGACCGGTTCGATCGTGCCATTGATCCGGCGTGCAACCGAGAACCAGCCGATGCGGAATGCGCCCGGACTCTGTGGCGTGCCCAGCAGGTCACGCAAAGGCGGATCATCAATCGGCTCGCCCCTTGCGAAGGCCGAAAAGTCCACATTGGCATCCGCGAGCATGCGCGAGCGAATCGCGCCGGCGGCGGCCGAAGGCCACGGCGGCATCTGGGCTTCACCAAAGCTGCCGGCATCGCCGAACAGTTTGTTGCCACGATGGAAAAGTACATCGAGCGGCTCGAGGAAACGCGCTTCAGCCATGAACAGCCTCCTTCTCGGTCTCTCCTGCCGCTGGCTCTCCACCGCCGCGCGCTTCGCGGGCGAGGAACTCGGCGGTGAACAACAGACCCTGTACGACGGCATAAGCTTCCCTGGCCAATTCGCCGGATCTGACTTCCTTGCCGGCCACGCGCTTTTCCTTGATCCGGCGACTCGCCTCGCGCACCGCTACTGAGGCGAGAACGCTTGCCTGCGCATCTTTCTTTCGCCGCGCCTGCTCATCATCCTTCTCGCTTTTGCGGAAGAACTGGTAGCCGAGATTGCGGGCTATCAGTCCTTCGAGCGTGTTCGATTCCTCGAAAAGCGGAAAACGCCGCACCCACTCGTCCGCATGGTAGGTGGCCCGGCGTGACATATCCTCGGCGATGGCGCGGCGCAGGAATTCCAGTGCGTGCATGGTGGAAACCGCGTTTTCTTTTTCACCCAACCACCAAGGCAGGGTGAGATCGAGCCGCCCGCCCGAGCGCTTGATGACACGAATGGAGAAGGCATTGCGCCCGCCCTTGCCCTTGGCATCCTTCTCCGCCGCGCGCAGATTGCGCAGCACCGCCCCTAAAGACGCCATGTGGTGGGCGATGACCGCGCCCACCGATGCGGTGGCGGACTCGCCCATTACCCGATAGAGCCGGTCATGCCATTGGACGAATCCACGCTTGAGATCGAGGCGATGTTCGAACAGCTTCTCGCCCGCCTGCCCCGGCATGCCGCCGGAATACGCCAAGCGCAGCAACCATAGCGCCTTGGGCAAGTCACGCACGCAGACCATGGCCATTACGTCATCACCACCTGAATAGAGCAACTTGCCCAGACACAGGTCCTCTACGACGTAGCGCACAAGGTCGAGCGCGAAGCCGTTGAGCGCCGAGGAGATCGCCATATGCCGTGAGGGTGAGGTAGGACGTTCGACGTCGAGATAATTCCTGAGCTTGTCGTCCCGATAGCCTTCAAGTCCTGCGAGGACGCTGGAATGGAAAGACGCGCGGAATTTCAACGTGTGCTGCCCAGACAGCCACGCGCCTAACTTGTCGCCGTCCATTAGGATAATCGCGTAGTAGCGTTCAACGGGCGCGCCGATGGCTTTCTCGATGGCCTTGCCGATGGCATCAATCTCATTTTCGCTGCGTTCGCCTTCCGCGCGCTCACGCAAGTTGTCCAATAGGGACGGTAGTCTTGATGCCGTCTCCCACCATTGCTTGTTCGTCCGGTATTCCGGCTGCATCAGCCGGCGCGGCAACGCGGCGCGATCAAGGCTCGCCGTCTGTGCCGTAAGTGCCGCAAAGGCCTCTTTGTTAGCGGGCCCGTCGCGCATCAGCTTCTCAAGCGACGGCGCCAATGCCATGACATACGTGGAGACCACATAGCGGTTCACGTCCGACGTGATGCCCTGTTCCTTCAACCATTCCGTATAATGTGTCGGCCACAGGCGTTTGATAAGGCCGAAGGCGGAAAGATGTTCCCCTTTCTTGGCCCATGAGCGTTTCCTCTCCGATACACGCGCCCAGACGGTGTTCGTGCGCTGGCCAGGCGTGAGGTCGAGTT
The DNA here is from genome assembly GCA_964570735.1 of uncultured Hyphomicrobiaceae bacterium. Classification (GTDB taxonomy): domain Bacteria; phylum Pseudomonadota; class Alphaproteobacteria; order Rhizobiales; family Rhodomicrobiaceae; genus CAZNAH01. The sequence continues at coordinate 5,417 of CAZNAH010000108.1, forward strand.
CGCCCTTCTCCAGCGTCAGCCACTCATGTTCACCGACCAGCGAGTCGCGGTAACCATTATGTTCCAACTGCTCAAAGGCCCGCACGGATTTGGCGGCGGCGAGCAACCGTTCGCCTGCGTCGTGCACTGCCGGGTAGAGCGTTCCATCATTGGGTTTAAAGAACTCCCACCCTTGTTCCGGCTCGATCGGCGCCTTGAGGATTTCCCATGCCGGTGAGCCGAAGAAGCCGGGGCGCTTCCCACTCTTGGGGTAGAACTCGACAAGCGCCGATTCAAGTTCCTGCTCCGGCAACCACGGTACAAGCGACCAATGTACTTCTGGAAACTCACGCACCTGTTGTTCAAGCTGCGTGTAGCAGTGCTGGCCGTTGGGCGTCTCATTGATTTCCTTCAGCACCCGGTCGAGCATGGCGCGCGCTTCGTTCTGCACCCACTCACGCGCTTTCTTCGTGATTTCTTCCGCCAGCCATTCGCCCTTGCTCTCGGGCACTATGGCCACAAACTTGTTGGGCAACGCCGCGCTGAACAGCGGGTTGTAATCCGTGTTCGTATCATTCCACTCGCACTTATCGAACAGATCGCGGTTCAAGCCCTGCTCGATCAGCCACAAGTCCACTATGGGCACGCCGCGTAGCTGCGGGAAAAGAATCGCATCCGGACCAAACGCTTCGGCGATGACCTTCATGGCTTGCCAGGCCAGCGTGGAGAGGAAATGCGAACCCGCCCACAGGTCCGAGGTCGAGCGGCCCGCGGCGATGAAGTCCTGCACCGGCCCGAGCGAGACTGTGAGTAACGCCGGACGACCGCCGTCCGCCATTGCGCCTGCAAGGGCCGAAGCAAGATCGAGGTGTTGCCAGATCGTGTGGTCCGGCGTGCGTGTATCGGCGGGCAGCAGGCTCCAGAGGTGGCCGATGCCTTCGAAATCGCCCCCTCGTTCCGGCCCGAAGCGCCAGAAGGCGAGCGTGGTCCGGCGATGATCGGGCCCCCCATCCGCGTTCGTCTGGATCAGTTGCTTGAACAGGTCTTCGCTTGCGGTCTTGATGTGCGCGGCCAGCACATCCCGGCCTATGGCATGCACGGGATACCGTTCACCGGATAGCGGATGAATGAGCTCTCCCTTTTCGGCGAAGCGCACCTGCGCCCAGGATACGTAGCGCTCGTTGGTGTCCTTGGGAAACTGGGCCCGATCCGCCGCCGCCGCCCAGCGATCGGCCTGTTCAACAACGCGATCCATGTCCGGCGACAATCTGAGTTTCTCGACCTGCGAGCCGTCACGGCGTGTTACCCAACGGGTTTCGAACCCGAGCGCCTTGCCGATGCCAACGATGCTGCCCCCTTCGTGTCCCGCAGGGTCACGCAGCAGCACGAGCGCCTTTTCCGCCGGGTCGTGGATACGGGCGGCGAGTTTGGTTTGCCAGAGATTCATGTCAATTCCCCAGTCTGGTCAGCCGTTTGTTCTGATCAAGCGACCCGTGAATCCTTTGCCATACTTGTTGTTCGTTGTGCTTGATCCAAGTTTGCTGATCCTGCTTCAAACGCTCGAACAGGACATCCGGAAACCGGTGTGGCATGTGATAGACCACGCCCACCAATCCCTTCGAAGACGCAGCTACTTTGAACCGAAGCTGCGACGCCAGTCGTCCTTCTTGATCTTCGCGCCGCGGGCTACCCTTCGAAAGTTGTTGCAAGGTCCACTTGCCTCCCGCCGGATAACCGAGCAGATGAATACCTCCGATTCCGCTTTTATCTGCAAATGATTTGGCCACACGCCTAACTTCGACGCGAATGTTGGCAAGACAACCCATCACCTTGCGCCAGTCATTTCCGAGAGGCGTTGTGAGCCATACGAGCGGTCGTGCCCCTTCCATGCCCATCGCATGAGGCCAGTCGAGTTTGAAGCACTCCTTCCACTCCCTGCCAATATTTGACAGCAGTGGATCGCTGGTGGACGGAATAGCACTCAGTGCGTCAGTTCCGTTTCTCGGTTGCAGATGCAAAGAACCCCAGCCATTGCGTGAACGGCTCCCGAGCGAACCAAACCATGCCATTAGCTGAAGCACATCGTGCAGAGCTTGCCAGTCTTTTTCTGACGGCCTTCGCTGTGGAGATCGTTCCGATAGGAGTTGCAGTTCCGCTTCATCCTTTTCATTAATCGCCGGACGTATCGTCACTACTGGGCGATTCTCTTTTTTACTCTTGGGGAGTACCGGACCATATCCTAGATAATAAACATCCGCGCTGACGCTGCCTTTGCCATCATGCGTAGTGGTAACGGACTCGATCGGGCCACCTGGCCAAGCTTGCGAGGTCAGAGTACCTTCGCGCCATGATTGGAGCCGCATACCGATGCGGCTTCTCCTGTGCAACGGATTGTCTCGCATATCGGTAAGCCATGCGTTTCCAAACAAATCTCCTTCGGATTCTCGTAATCGTCGGTGGTCGTACTGGTGTTGCTTCGCCATCCGTATCCGCCACCACTGCCGCAACAACGCCTTGAATGGCGGCGTGCGCCACTGCGCCTGCTGCTCGGCGTTGCCGAGGAAAGCTGGGGTGGTGAAGCTCACCCGGTATTCGAGTTTCTTCATGGTGCGCGCTCCAGGGGAGAAACCTCGCGGTGCTCGCATGAGCGTCGCTTGCCGGCGCGCGGCGGGGGCCCTACTATACACATCAGGAGGTGTATGCCATGCGAACCAACATTGTGCTCGATGACAAGCTTGTCCGGGAGGCCATGCGCGCCACCGGCGCGAAGACGAAGCGCGAGGTGGTCGATCTCGCCTTGCGCAATCTCGTCGCGCGCCGGAAACAGAAAGACATTCTTGCGCTCGCCGGACAGAATCTCGTTGCGCCCGACTACGACGTGCGCGAAGTGAGGCGGAAAATGACCGATGGTGCTGGTTGACACCACGGTCTGGCTGGACTTGCTGCGCAACGTTGACACCCGGCCGGTAGCGCGGCTCAAGCGGCTTCTCGCCACCGGCGATGCGGCGATTGCGCCCGTCATCCTCCAGGAGTTGCTACAGGGCGCCTCCAGCCCGCAGGCATTCGAGCGGCTGCGCACGCACTTCACAGCGATTCCGATGCTTGCGCCCAGACGTGATGCCGCCACCCATGTCGCCGCAGCAGCGCTGTATGCCCGCTGCCGCTGGCAAGGCATCACACTGCGCAGCCCCCAGGATTGCCTGATCGCACAGCTCGCCATCGAGCACAAGGTGCCTTTGCTGCACGACGATGGGGATTTCGAATCACTCGCCCGGATCGAACCGAAGCTCAAGCTCGTTTCGTGCCGCTGAACGTCCACACGTTCGGCGTGTTCACGTTTCCTCATCGCGCGATCTCCACGTGGTGATTGTTGTACAGGCCGTCCTGTCTATGCCAATGCGGCAAGCTTGCGCTCATGTCATCTCCTCCCGGTCCTCTAGCGGCTCGAGTTTGAGCGCCGGGATCGCGGGCAGGTTTTGCCCGATGATCCCGGCGAGCGCGCCGTACATGGCCGTGGTACTGCCGATGACGCGCTCGATCTGCTTCTCGCGCTCGGCCCATTGCTTTTCCATGGCGCGGCGCTCGCGCTGAAGCTGCGATTGCATGTTGGTAAACGCCTCGACGATCGCCTCGACCCGGTGGCGGAATTCGTGGCTTGTGAGGTAGCCGTAAAGCGCCTCCATCTTGGCGGCGACACCCGTGGAGAGCGCTCGCACGCGGGCCACTTCGATGAGCTGGGCACGCAGCACTGCAGCGAGCGCCGGATAGGTCGCAAGATCCGCCACCCATACGCCGTCCACGAACCCGAAGCCGCGTATCCCCTCGGGCAAGGCGGTCGCCACCAGGACGGCGAGGGCCGGCACCGGCCGCTCGCTGGTCGTCCTTGAGCTTCTCGATCCAGGCCGGCTGCCAGTTCTTGGCGTTCTTCGCCTCCCAGACGATGCTGCCGCAGGATTGCAGGGCCTCGTTGCGCACCACATGCACGACGTCCGCCCCGCGTGCGCCTTTCTTCACGGGCTTGATTTCGTCGGCCGGGAAGCGTGCGGCGAGCACCGACTCGATGTCGAGCTCGAACACCTCGCCCTGCAGTTCCTGCGAGCCCTGCTCGCTCTTGCGCTTCAAATCGTCGATCACCCGGCGCAGGTCCTCGATTTGCTTTTCTTTTTCCCTTAGCTTCAAGTCCTGCTCGGCGCCGAGAGTCTGACGCAGGCTCGCCTCCCATTCGGCCTTCTTGGCATCGAGCCGACGCGCGAGCTCGAGCTCGACCTTCTGGGCCTGCTCAAGCCTGGCGCGTTCTTCGGCGAGGCACGCTTCGAGCTGCTGCTTTTCCAGCGCGGCGGCCTCGAGAGCGCGCTGCTCCGCCTGCGCGATGGCCGCACGGGTGCGCTCCTCAGCCTCGCGGCGCAGCCGCTCTTCGGTCTCAAGGCGCGCCTTCTCGACCGCCTGGCTTTTCCCCTGTTCGAGCTCGAGGGCCTTCTGCCGCGCCGCAAGCTCGCGCGATTCAGCTTCGCGCAGCTTCTCGGTCTGCTGTTCCAGCAGCTTCTTCAACACAGCAAGCTGGTTGCCGACCTCGGCCTGGGCGCGGGTTTCGGCATCGCGCACGGCGGCGGCGAGCCGCGCCTGGTGCTCGGCATCGAAGCGCGCGTGCAGCTGTGCCGCGAGCGCATCGTTCAGCGGGAAGCTCTTGCCGCAGTGCGGGCAAGTGATGGCGATCTCGTCCATGCTCACTCCTTGATTTCGATTTGCTCCGCGGAAAGCGGCAGG
>CAZNAH010000109.1:0-7349 GCA_964570735.1 uncultured Hyphomicrobiaceae bacterium
CCTCGGCGATCCTCGCCGCGATGCCCAGCGGATCACGGCGGTCGCCCCGATGACCAGCAGCCGCAGGGTATCGTGCTGCCCCATCTTCGAAGTTTTCCCGAGCTTCTGTTTGCCGCCGCTGGAATGCTGCCGCGGGACCAGGCCGAGCCAGGCGGCGAAGTCACGTCCGTGTCGAAACTGCTCCATCGGCGGGGCGAAGGTCTCGACCGCGAGTGCGGTGATCGGACCGACGCCCGGCATCGTCTGCAACTGGCGCGGCATGTCCGCTTCCTGCGACATGGCCGCGATCCGCGCCTTCAGCGCATCGATCCGGGCGGTGAGCTGGGCGATCTGCTCAAGGAGCATGCGGCAGATGTCCCGGGCGAGTTCCGGCACGTCGCTGCCGGGATCTTCGACGACCGTGGCCAGGCGCGGCAGGGAGCCGATCCCCTCGGGAGCGACATGGCCGAATTCATAGAGATGCGACCGCAGCGCGTTCACTGCCTCGGTGCGCTGCTTCACGAGCTGCTCGCGCGTGCGGAACGCGACGGCGCGCGCTTGCTGGTCGGCCGTTTTCGCTTCGACGAATCGCATGGTCGGCCGCAGCGCCGCCTCGACGATCGCCTCGGCATCGGCCGCATCATTCTTCTGGCGCTTCAGGAACGGCTTGACGTAATGCGGAGCGATCAGTCGAACCTCATGCCCGTAGCGGGACATTTCCCGCGCCCAATGATGCGCGCCCGCGCAGGCTTCCATCGCCACGAGGCATGGCGGTTGGTCCACCATGAACCGCGCAAACTGCGGCCGCGACAGCTTCTTGCGGAACAGGACGGACCCGTCCGCCGCCGCACCGTGGACATGGAACACGTTCTTTGCCAGATCCACGCCGATGATGCTAACCTCTCCCATGGATGCCCTCTCGTTCAGCTTGTGCTTCGACACCACGAGTATGGCACATCGCGATGCCGTTAGGGTGAGAGCGGCATCCACCCCATCTCCACATTAGGTTATTGTTTTCATTCATATATCGTTACGCGTCGCGCTTCGTCCGTCCGTGATCGCGCGCGCCGAAGTCTCATTCGGTAATGCGAGGCCCGAACCGTTGGTGTCCTTCTGAGACTCAATGCGCGTGTGGATTTTGCCCGCTCGCCAGCGCGAGGTGATGCGCCTGGTGATGCATGCCAACCGTCATCACTCCGATGAACCCGAGGGCCCTGATGCGGTCAGGGTCGGAGCCGGTCACGACCAACGCCGCGCCACCCGGGATCTCCGACGCCTGCATTGTCCAGCCTTTGACACCATCCATCGTCGCTGCGTGGGCAGGGACCATGGCGCGGATCGAGGTGGTGACGGCCGCGTCCTACGCAGTCGCCTCGAAGCGGGCGCCGCCTTCGATCTCCTCGACGCGGACGCGGGCGCGGAGCGTCACGTTGTCCATGTCGATCAGATGTTGACGAAGCGCCTCGATATCGACGCGGCTCCAGTCCGTCGCCGGATCCGCCATCAGCTGCGCGACAATCTCCTGAATGGCGGCGAATGCGGATTGTCCCCCCTCCATGAGATCAGCGGGAACGGCGTTTGCATCCATCCCATGGCCCTCGTGAGACATGCCGGGCATGTGCTGCTCGTGCTCCATTCCCCCGTGTTGTGCGGTCGCACTCTGCGCCAGCGCCAGGCCGGGAACGGAAAGAAATGCGACGACGAAGATGAGACGGATCATGAGGACTCCATTGGATGCATGGCCTCCTTGTTGCAGAAGAATGGCGACAGCCATATGATCACGGATCATGCAAAAGTCGATTTCATTGCTTTTTCAGGATGCACGCGACACCTAGCTTGCCCCCGGTGAGGCGCTGTTCGCGGCGGGCAAAGGCGTCACTGATATTTTCATAGTGCGCTCCGGCCGGGTGCATCTGCAGCGACACACCATGCATGGTGCGCAGATGGTCCTGCAGAACGCGGGCCCGGGCGCGGTGGTCGCCGAGGCATCGGCCTATTCGACCCGCTACCATTGTGATGCCGTCGCCGCAGAGGAGAGCGTCGTCGCAGGCTTGCCAAAGGCATAGTTCCTGTCAGCGCTCTCCGATGATCCGACACTGGCCGCAAGTTGGTCCGCCCTGCTGGCGCGCAGTGTCCAGGCCGCCCGGCTCAGGGCCGAGATCCGCAACCTGCCGCGCGTTTCGGACCGTCTCGACGCATGGCTTGGCCAGGGGAACTCCCTGCCGGAGAAAGGCCGCTGGCAAGACGTGGCCGCCGAGCTGGGCGTCACGCGGGAAGCCCTCTATCGCGAGCTGGCGCGGCGCCGCGCGCAGCCCGTCGTTCCATCACCGGGCTGAGGCTTGGCCGACGCGGCCCACGATCCGCGACCATCACCACAAGAGCTTCAACCCTCCCGTTCATTCCGCGCGGAAGATCATTGCATCGCTCCATATAATCGCCTCTCGACGATACACGAATAAAGGATGCTGCATGCTGGATAGCGACATCGAAATAGCTGAGTTGGCCAAGGCGCTCGCGCATCCGGCACGGCTGCGCGTCTTGCGGCTGCTGCTCGCCACGCCCGACTGCATCGGCGGCGACATCGTTGACGCTGTTGGCCTGGCGCAGTCCACGGTCTCCGAGCACCTGCGCATCCTGAAGGCCGCCGGGATCATCACCGGCGAGATCTCCGGCCCGCGTACTTGCTACGCGTTGAACCCCGCCGCGCTCGAGCCGCTGGCAGAATTCATCGGCACGCTAACCGCGCCATCCGCTGCGGTCTGCTGCGTGCCCGACGAGAAGGAACTTTCATGAGCCTGTTCGAACGTTGGCTGACCCTCTGGGTCGCCCTCTGCATCCTGGCCGGGCTCGTCCTCGGCAGCCTCGCGCCGGGTCTCTTCGGCGCGCTGGCCGCGCTGGAGGTCGCCTCGGTCAACCTCGTCGTCGCCGTCCTGATCTGGGCGATGGTCTATCCGATGATGATCGCGGTGGACCTCGGTTCGCTCAAGGCGGTGGGGCAACGCCCAAAGGGTCTCGTCATCACGCTGGCGATCAACTGGCTCATCAAGCCCTTCACGATGGCGGCGCTTGCGGTCCTGTTCTTCAACCACGTCTTTGCCGGGCTGATCGATCCCGAGCGCGCGCTGGAATACATCGCGGGCCTGATCCTGCTCGGCGCCCCGTCCTGCACTGCCATGGTCGTCGTCTGATCGCAGCTGACGAAGGGCGATCCGAACTACACGCTGGTGCAGGTCTCGGTGAACGCCCTGATCATGGTGGTGGCCTTTGCCCCCATCGTGGCCTTCCTTCTGGGTGTCACCGGCATCAGCGTGCCTTGGGAGACGCTGATCCTGTCGGTCGTCCTTTACATCGTCATTCCCCTGATCGCGGGTCTCCTGACGCGACGGGAGCTGATCGCGAAGGGTGGCGAGGCTACGGTGACGGCGTTCACGGCGCGGATCAAGCCGGCCTCGGTCGTGGGTCTGCTGATCACCGTGGTGCTGCTCTTCGGCTTTCAGGGGCCGGTGATCCTTGCGCAACCGCTGCTGATCGCGCTGATCGCGGTCCCGATCGTCATTCAGTCCTACGGCATCTTCGCGCTCGGATATGCGTGGGCTTAGGCGTGGGCCGTGCCGCACAGGGTCGCCGCGCCCAGCGCGCTGATTGGCACGTCGAACTTCTTCGAACTCGCGGTCGCCGTGGCGATCGGGCTTTTCGGGCTGAACTCCGGCGCGGCCCTTGCCACCGTGGTGGGCGTGCTGGTCGAGGTGCCGGTGATGCTCAGCCTCGTCGCGTTCGCGAACCGGACACGCGAGAGGTTCCCCGCTTGAGCACCTTCCCGGTCGTCATCCACCACAATCCCGACTGCGGCACCTCCCGCAACGTGCTCGTGATCATCCAGGCGGCCTGGTACGAGCCGACCGTCATCGAGTACCTGAAGGAGGGATGGACGAGCCCGCAGCTTCTGGCGCTGTTCGCGGCCGCCGGGATCACAGCGCGCCAGGCGCTGCGCATTGCGCGCTCACCTGCCGAGGAGATTGGGCTCACCGCGCCGGACGTCTCAGACGAAGCGCTCGTGGACGCCATGACGCGCCACCCGATCCTCGTGAACCGCCCGATCGTCTGCACGCCGAAGGGCGTCAGGCTCTGCCGCCCGTCCGAGACTGTCCTCGATCTGCTCGACAAGCTCCCTCCGGGCCCTTTCGCCCAAGAGGACGGCCAATTGATCATCGACACCGAGGGAAACCGGATTGCCTGACACCCTGACCGATCTGACCACACCACAGCTCGACGAGACGAGTCTTGCCGCAATCGACCACGACCGGCTGCTGTCCCCTGCCATCAGCACGCATCCGCCACGCATCCTGATCCTCTGCGGCTCGCTCCGGGCGCGGTCGTTCAGCCGACTGTCGGCCGAGGAGGCTGGGCGCATTCTTACAGCGCTCGGGGCGGAGGTCCGGTCCTTCCACCCGTCCGGCCTGCCGCTGGTCGATGACGGCGTGGATGCCAGCCACCCGAAGGTTCGCGAGCTCCGCGATCTGCTGGCCTGGTGCGAAGGCATGGTGTGGTCCTCGCCCGAGCGCCACGGCGCCATGACTGGCCTGATGAAGACGCAGCTCGACTGGATTCCCCTGTCCGAGGGCGCCGTGCGCCGGACGCACGGCAAGACGCTGGCGTTGATGCAGGTGTCGGGCGGGTCGCAGAGCTTCAACGCCGTGAACCAGTTGCGGCTGCTGGGCGCTGGATGCGGATGCTGACCATCCCCAACCAGTCCTCGATCCCCAGGGCGTTCCAAGAGTTCGACGAGGCCGGACGGATGCGCCCGTCGCCCCTCTACGACCGAATTGTGGATGTCATGGAGGAACTGGTGAAGTTCACGCTGCTGACGCGCGACCAGAAAGCGTATCTCGTGGACCGCTACTCCGAGCGAAAGCAAACGGCGACCGCGCTGATGAAGCGGGTGAATCTCTCTTCTGCAACCTCAGCGCGCGGCGGGTTCGCGAGGCCCGTGAGCGCTGGCTCATGTCCGCCTGAGGGCAAGCAGGGCGATGAACGAGGCGATGCCGATCCCCGCTGTCAGCCAGATCGCCGAGACGCCCCAAGCCGTCAGCGCCGCGCCAAAGATGAGCGGCGCCGCCGCCTGAAGGACGCGAGCGGGTGCGTTGAGCCAGCCGATCCGCCGCCCGTATCCCGCAGAGCCGAACAGCGCCAGCGGCAGGGTACCCTTGGCAATTGTGAGGATGCCATTCCCTGCCCCGTGCACGAGGGCAAAAACATAGGCGGCCGGCCCACCGAACGTTACCAGCGCTACTGCGGCCACGGGATGGGCCGCCGCAGCCACACGTGTTGAGACAAGCGGGTGGAACCGGCGCAGAAGACCGAACTCCAGAACTCGTGCCGCGACCTGCGCCGGGCCAATGAGCGCGCCGGCCGCGATAGCTACAGCCGTGCTGGCCCCTGCGGATTGCAGCAGGCCGAGCAGGTGCGCGGCCATGGCGGTCGAGTTGAACCAGGTCGCGGCAAAGACGAAGGCCAGCAGCCAGAGCGCAAGGCGGGATGGCGGCGGTCCGTCCTCGACCGGCGTGTTCGGCGCGGCTGTCGGCTTGGTGCCTTTCGGCAACCACGCGTTCAGCGGCAATGCCACGGCCAGATGGATCAGCGCCCAGCCGATGCAGGCCTCCCGCCAGCCCCAGGTTGCCAACATCACCCCGGAGAGCGGCCAGCCGACGGTGCTCGCGAGTCCGGCGATGAGGGTGATGCCGGTGATCGGCCCGCGCGCGCCCTTTCCGTAGATCCCCGCCAGCGTCGCGAACCCTGCCTCGTAAAGTCCGATCCCCATGCCAAGACCGATGACCGCCCAGCCTGCGAACAGCACCAGCGGTGAAGACGCCACTGCGAGCAGCCCGAGGCCCGCTGCGAAGACGAGGTTCGAAAGCATCAGGACGCCGCGCCCGCCAAAGCCGTCGATCCGTGCCCCGGCCCAGGGTCCGACCAAGGCTGAGACCACCATCGCCATGGAGAAGGCACCGAACACCCAGACCGGCGACAAGCCGAGGTCTTCGGCCATGGGCACGGCAAGAACTGCCGGGATGTAGTAGCTGGAAGCCCAAGCGATGGTCTGCGCAGTGCCCAAAGCCGCGACCACGGCGCCGCGGCGGGCGGACGGCAGGCTCAGCAACATGCGCCGGCACGTACTGGTTCGGCCGGGGCCGTTCCGCAGCCGCAACCGGCCTTGCCTTCGTCCTTCGCCGCCTCGTCCTGCGCGCAGCAGGCATCGGCGCGCGTCACCGCTGGACCGCCGCAACAGCGCTCGGCGGTGGCACTCGCCACCTGCGGCCCGGGGCCGCTGCAGACGCCGGTCTCGGGCAGCACCAGTTCCACCTGCGCCGCCGCCGCCGCGTCCCCCGCCAGCGCCGCGGCGATCGAGCGCACCTGCTCGTATCCGGTGGCCAGAAGGAAGGTCGGCGCCCGGCCGTAGGACTTCATCCCGGCGATGAAGAAGCTCGGCTCGGGGTGGGACAGTTCCGCTGCCCCGTGCGGGCGCACCGTGCCGCAGGAATGCAGGTTCGGGTCGATCAGCGGTGCGAGCGCAGGCGGGCATTCCAGTGCGGGGTCGAGCGCCACGCGCAGTTCGCGCAAGGGGGAAAGGTCGGGTCGGAAGCCGGTGGCGATCACCAGCTCGTCGAGATCGAGGCTGCGCCCGTCCTCCGCCCGGACACGGATGGGCCCCGCCCCCTCAATTGTGGCCAGACGGAAACCGGTTTCCACCTGCACCCGACCCTCGGCGATTAGTCGCGCCACGTCGAGCCCCAGCGCCCCGCGCGCGGCGAGCTGGTCGGCCGCGCCGCCACCCAGCGCCCGGGCGGTCGTTGCCGCGCGGCACAGCCAGACCGGCGCGGTGTCCGACAGGTCCGCCAGCGCGATCAGCGTGCCGATGGCGGAATGGCCGCCGCCCAATACGCCGATCCGGCGACCTGCAAAGCGAGCCCGCTCCCTCCCCGCGACATCGGGCATCCCATATCTGACGGCCGGATTGCCCTCCTCGCCCGGAACCGGTCTCCCCGCCCCACCCGGATTGGGCTGGAACCAGCTGCCGCTGGCGTCGATCATGGCCGCGGCACGGTGTTGCTCCGGGCCTGCAGGACCCTCGGCCTCAATCACGAAGGCCGCCTCAGCGCGGCCGGCATCACGCACCTTGTCGATCCCCTCACGCGAGACCGCGACGACCCGGCGCCCGAGCCGGATCCAGGGCGCGAGCGATCGGCCGAGCGGCTCCAGATAGTCGCGCAACAGGTCGCCGCCGGTCGGATGCACCGCGGGGTCGGGCTGCCGCCAGCCCTCGCCCGCCAGCCGCCGCGCTGCCGCGGCGTCGATGTTCGAGCGCCAATTCG
>CAZNAH010000109.1:7496-9984 GCA_964570735.1 uncultured Hyphomicrobiaceae bacterium
GTTCATCTTCCACTTCTTCGATTTTTCTAGTAATATCGAAATTAACGGCACGAAAACGCATAGCCTCGGGTCAGGCCCGCGTTTCGACGGCGGGCTTGGTGTCGACATCGGCGCAGCATTCCGCCGCGAGGTCGCCGATCAGGCCGCGCATGGCGACATAGTTCGTTCGGCAGATCAGAGAGGTGCCGATGCGCTCCTGTTGGATCAGGCCCGTCTGCACTAGCGCGCGGCAATGATGCGACAGGGTCGAGGCCGGGATGCCCAGCTTCTCCTGCACCTGTCCCATCGACAACCCGCTGTCACCCGCGCGCACCAAGATGCGGTACAGCTGCAAGCGGGTGGCGTTGCCCAAGGCGGCAAGGCGGGCGGCGGTCGCGTCGACATCCATGGCGGGACTCCTTTTTTGATTCTTCTAGCATTACGGAAGCACTTGATCAAGCCCCTGGCTCCGTCCGCTGAACAGCGGAGTTGCTAGTCTGGAACACCGACACGGCAGGTCTGCCGCGTAGCGCGGTGCGTCCCTGAGGTTACTGTTCGCCAAAGCCCTGGCACGAGCCGGATCGTCCGACACGTCAAATCGTGCAAAGACAGAGGGTTTCAGTATCCGCTATCGGTGCCGCGTGGCAGGCATGAGGGAAGAGATGAGCTATGTTGAACGCGCCAAGAGTGTCATGAGAAGGCACGCCGAGAATCCACTACCGATCAGCGCCATAGCTGACGGTCTTGGGATTTCGGCACCCTACTTTTCCAGGCTGTTCACTGCGAGCGAGGGAGTATCTCCCAGCGTATTCTATCTGAGGGTCCGGCTGGAGCACGCCGCCGGGAGGCTATGCGAGGGCGCCGCGCTGATCGATGTGGCGCTGGATCATGGTTTCGAGTCCCAGCAGACGTTCACGCGCGCGTTCAAGTCCGTGTTCGGAATACCGCCAGGACAATTCCGAAAGATTAACTCCAGGGAGGGCAAAATGACTGAAACAGATGTGCAGGTTCGAATGAATACACCAATTCTGCTGAGGGTGCCGGCCTCGAAATATGTCGGCCGAAGCGTCCGGATCGGCGCAAGTCCCGGCTCATCTCCCGAACAAGCGTGGAGACAACTCGACGGGCGCGATACAATTGCCGGCGAGGTTTCCGGCCACAGCTATGGCATCTGTTTCGACGCGGCCGAGGACGGATCCCATGTCTACATGGCTGCAGTTCGTGCAGCTATGTCAGATGACGAGAGCCTCGGTTGGGACACGATCATCATTCCCGAGCAGGTGTATCTCAGCATCGAGCAGTGGATGCCGAGATATGACTTCGTTTCGCATCTCAAGGCCGGGCTTGAGGAGATTTGGGTCAGGATTCTGCCAGCATCGGGCTTCGAAGTCTCTCCGGGTCCTGTCATCGAGGTGTATCCCGACGCGCTTGTGGCGGGACAGACAGAGGGCTGGCTGACGCACCTGGTTCCGATCTCAGCCAGCAATTGAAAGTAATCAAGAACGATCGATGCCCTGGGCCGGAGGAAAGATACATCCTACAGCAGACAAAGACCCAGCCCTGTGGAGGAGATGCTCCTCGTTGGCGTCGTCTAGGTTTGCGTCATCCCAAACGCCTGCGAAGACGACGATGCTCAAGCGCAGATCACCGCATCCGGTGCAACCGAAGCAAATGGGGAGTGTCGCTGTACCTTACCTCTGCTCGCTATCGGCTTCGGTATAGAGGGGCGGCAGTAAGGTCGCGGCGTGAGCTCCGGATCGCTTCGTCCGGAGCTCTCCGACGTTTCAACTGTGCAGCGGTTCGGTCACATAGGCAGCGCCTCGGCGGCATACTGTGCCGCGAACTCCGCGCTGGGGGGAATGGGGGTGATCACGTCGATCAGCACACCGTTCGGGTCGGCGGTGATGAAGTGGCGCTGGCCGAAATCCTCGTCGCGCAACGGCAGCAGGATGGGCAGCCCGGCGGCGACCAGTGCGGCATGGACCGCATCGACGTTTTCGACCTCGAAGTTGATGAGCAGGCCCGCCGCCCGGCCGCGACCCGGCGCGGGGATTGTCGCATGATCGCCCTGCAGGATCGCGAGGTTCACGGCGGCATGGGTCGCCGACTGGAGATGTACATACCAGTCGGCCTCGAACAGGACGCGAAAGCCGAAATGGCGCTGCCAGAAGGCGGACGTCGCGGCGACATCTCCGACCATCAGGACAGGATAAAAGCTTGTGATGTTCATGGTTCCCTCTTTGCGGAAAAACACATACAGTCTGTATGTGAATCATCAGATAACATACAGGCTGTATGTATGCAAGATTATCTAGCTCGCAGAAGCAATCCGCAGCGCACCGCCGAGATGCGATCGCGCCTTGTCGCGGCAGCGCGCGAACTGTTCCTGACCGAGGGCTATGCGGCGACCGGCACGCCGGCGATCGTGGCGGCTGCCGGAGTGACGCGCGGGGCGCTTTATCACCATTTCGAGGACAAGCGCGCAGTCTTTCAGGCGGTGATCGAGGCC
>CAZNAH010000110.1:0-1996 GCA_964570735.1 uncultured Hyphomicrobiaceae bacterium
GTGCGCGATGCCGTGGAGGACGCCGGCGGCGACAGGCCGCGCGGCGCGAGCACCATTTCCATGCAGACCGCCAAGAACATGTATCTGTGGAACGAGCCGGCCTATCTGCGCAAGGTGTTCGAGCTGCCGCTCGCCTATTTCATGGACGCGGTCTGGGGCAAGCGCAGGATGATGGAGCTTTATCTCAACATCGCCGAATGGGGGCCGGGCATCTTCGGCGCGGAAGCCGCGGCGCAGTATCATTTCGGCAAGTCGGCCTCGAACCTGACGCGGCAGGAGGCCGCCCAGCTTGCCGCGGCTTTGCCGAACCCCATCCGCCGCGACGCCGGCAGCCCCGGACCGCGCACGTCGGCGCTCGCGAACAGGCTTCGGGTGCGTGCAGCGCGGGAGCGGGATGCGGCGGTCTGCGTCCTGCGTTGAGGATGCCCGGATCAGCCTTGCCAAATCTCTAGCCAATGCATTGAGGTCGCTATATATAGGCACAAATCCTTGCGGTCTTCCGCGTGATCGACCCCTGAGCCCTTTGCCTCCGCATCGCGTGGGAGGCGGGGCTTCGCTGTTTTGGAGCATGACATGGCAGTCCCCAAAAGAAAAACATCGCCCATGAAGCGGGGCCATCGCCGCTCCGCCGATGCGCTGAAAAACCCGACCTATGTCGAGGACAAGGACTCGGGCGAACTGCGCAGGCCCCACCATATCGACCTGAAATCCGGGAAATATCGCGGGCGCCAAATCCTTGAGCCGAAAGAGGAATTCTAAACCTCTTCCCGGCTTCTTGCCTGATTAGTCCTGCTTCGTCGCTCACCACCGGAGGTCGTCATGATCCTGTCCCTGCCCTGGCTCGTCGTTGCACTCATTCTCTACAACATCATCGCGTTCGCCCAAGGTGATCCGGCGGCGCCGGAGGCCGTGTTCAATCAGGCCATCCTGACCATCCCGATGATCTCCGGCGTCAACTGGACCATGACGCTCGGCGATCTGATGATCGCGATCACGCTGATCCTCCTGTTCGTGGAACTCGTGAAGGCGACGCGGACAACGGGCATGTCCATCGTCGATCATGCGCTGTCGATGGTCGTTTTCATCCTCTGCGTCGTGGAATTCATCGTCGTCCCCGTCGCGGGAACCTCGGTATTCTTCATCATAACGCTGGTTGCGCTGATCGACGTCATCGCGGGTTTCTCGATCACCATCAAGGCGGCGCGCCGCGACCTTGCGCTGGGCGGCGAGATTTAATCCCGTCCAGCCGGGAGGAACGCGCACCGCCCGTTCCGCAGCAGGCCGCCTATCGCGTCCTGAACTAAAGATAGCGCAAGCGCCATAAGCAGCGCTTGCGCGCGAGGCTGAGATGTCTGCAATCGAGCACGGGGATACGGCTCTGTCGAATGATGCCCCGATCCTGCATGGTTCAGGCGAAAGGGCTACGGAAGCTGCGGTCGAAATCGGCCTCACCGCGGCCATCGTCACGCTCGAAGGCGGCGAGCCGGAAATCCTCACGGTGCCGCTTCCCGCAGACCAAAAGACACCCGGCACGCCCGGCCTGCCATCCGGTCCTTTCACGCCGCTTCGCCACAGAACGCTCGATGTCGGCCTGAGAAGCTGGGTGCATGAGCAGACCGGTCTCGACCTCGGCTATGTCGAGCAGCTCTACACCTTCGGCGACCGCGGTCGCCACGCGGCGCCCGGCGACATCGGCCTGCATGTCGTCTCGATCGGCTATCTCGCCCTCACCCGCGCGCGCGGACGGGTTCTGTCCGGGCGCGGAGCGCAATGGAGCCCCTGGTATCATCATTTCCCGTGGGAGGACTTGCGTTCCGGCAAACCCCAGATGCTGTCGCAGGAGATCGAGCCGCGCCTTCAGCGCTGGGCGGCCTCGCCGGATCGGCCGAGAAAGCCTGCGCGCCCGCTCGACCGCCGCAGCCGGCTCGCCATTTGTTTCGGCCGCGACGGCGCCTGGGACGAAGAAAAGGTGCTTGAGCGCTATGAACTCATGTAT
>CAZNAH010000110.1:2019-9833 GCA_964570735.1 uncultured Hyphomicrobiaceae bacterium
TATGAGGCGGGTCTTGTCGCCGAGGCGCGGCGCGACGGGCGCGAGGCGGCTATGCAGTGGGGTACGCTGCCGGAATTCGGTGCGCCGATGCGGTTCGATCATCGCCGCATTCTCGCCACCGCCATGGGACGCCTGCGGGGCAAGCTCAAATACCGTCCCGTGATCTTCGAGCTGATGCCCGAGACCTTCACGCTCCTCGAGCTGCAACGGGTGGTTGAAGCGATTCTCGGCAGTTTTCTCCACAAGCAGAATTTTCGGCGTCTCGTCGAGACGAGCGGCCTCGTCGAGCCGACTGGCGAAGTCAGCGCGCAGACGGGTGGACGCCCGGCTCGCGTTTTTCGCTTTCGCCGCAGTGTGTTGCTCGAACGCCCCGCACCCGGGATGCGGGTACGGATCTCGCAGACCACACGTGGCGCAAATATTCTCTGAGCGTTGCCGAGTTAACACTGCCCATAAGAATCAAGGGAAATGGAACCTTTTATCCCCCATTAACCCTCGTAACCGCTTCCTAAATTCCGCAGTTTTTGCTAATATCGGGATTGTAGCGAGGAGAGGGCTTCTCTCCTGGAGGTTGAGGCGCAGCGGTCTCTAGCCGTTCATTCCTTGTAGTCGGGATGCTTGTTACAGCAAAAGGGTTTTTGCTGAACAGGTTTCTTTTTTTGGCGGGCATCTTTAAACCTCGGACGGGCGGGAGGTTTATTTTACGGATGCTCTTCATAGGCTTTTTTAAGCCAACTTGAGGTTTCGACGCGACGGAGACATGCGCAGCCAATCGACGGAAATGCTGCCTGGATGGGAAGTGAGAAAGAGTATGCCTGAAAATAAAAAATGTCAGCAGCGCTTTGGTTTTAAAACCAACGAGTATGTCGTTTACCCCACCCACGGCGTAGGCCGAATCATGGCGATTGAAGAGCAGGAAATCGCCGGTTGCAAGCTCGAACTTTTCGTTATCAAGTTCGAAAAAGACAAGATGACCCTGCGGGTGCCGACGTCCAAAACCCAGAGCGCGGGCATGCGGAAGCTGTCGGACGACACGGTCGTCGCGCGGGCCTTGCAGACGCTTCACGGCCGCGCCAGGGTCAAGCGGACGATGTGGAGCCGCCGGGCGCAGGAATATGAAGCGAAAATCAATTCGGGCGACCTGATTTGCATCGCGGAAGTCGTGCGCGACCTCTACCGGTCGGACAGCCAGCCGGAGCAATCTTATTCCGAGCGCCAGCTCTACGAAGCCGCGCTTGATCGCATGGCGCGCGAGATCGCGGCCGCGCAGGACGTGGATGAGTCCATCGCCCTCCAGCGCGTCGCGGAAGCTCTGGCGCGCGGCGGCAAGCTTCAGCGTAAAGCGGAAGAACTCGCCGCAGAGCAGGTCATCCCCGCTCAAGACGAGGCGGCCTGATCGTGCGGTAAGCGCGCCGTTCGTCCAAGCGGCGCGCTCTATTTCCGCTCCGGCAGGAACTCGATCTGTTCCGGGTGGGTGATCTCGATCAGCGGCCCGTTCGAGAGCACGAGCCAGCCGCGCACGCGCATGCGCCGGCCTTTCATCGTCTTGAGAGCCGCGCCTGCTTCGCCGAAAGCTTTTTTCGTGCTCGCCGGTATGCGGATCGTGAAATCCGAGCGCCAATCCCGCCCGAAGTTGACGAAGCTCTGCGCGCCGCGCTCGGTCACCTCCGTCGCGGTCCCCTCGATCAGCTGGAAGGAATTCACCCGCGCGCGAAGCGCCTTTTCGTCGTGGGCGGGGACGACATCGAAGAATTTCCTGCGCCACAGCCCCCGCCCCTCGCGCCGTGCAGTGTCCTCGGCGGCCAGCAGCGCCTTCGCGCACGCGCGGTTATCGGGTTGCGAGGTGAAGAGCGCGAGCCCTGCCTCGACGAGATCCTTCTGGAGCCACGCCCCACGAGCCGGCACAGACACATGCGCGAGGTGAACGCCGTAGCGATCCTGCTTCCGGCCGCCGTAACGCAGTTCGACCTTCTGGCCCAGCGCGGTTGATCTGAGGAGTTCGACCGCCCTGTTCGTGGCATCGTAGGCCAGCAGCCCCTTCGAGACCGGCGGCAGCGACAGGTTCGCCAGCCGGACGAGGCGGCCGTCCGCAAGCCTCAAAGTCTGAGCATCGAGAATCTCGGCGACCGCGCTTTCGCCGCCTGCGTCCCGCGCGCATCCCGCCGGGGATAACGGCTCCGCGCCGGCTTGCTGGGCGCTTGAGGCAGGCGGCGCCATCATGGCAAGCATCGCGCTCCCAGCCATGAACAGCGCGCACCTCATGGGGAACCGGGACCTCGCGAACCTCTGCGCCTAGGGTTTTATCAAACTCCCTGAGGTTGGCCATAACGAAGACCAGGCACGCACGCAACACCCTGCGCTTGACCTTTCGGCCAATGCGGCTCAAATCTGGGACAGTGTCCTCGTAGCTCAGCAGGATAGAGCACGGGATTCCTAATCCCGGGGTCGCGCGTTCGAATCGCGCCGAGGACGCCAGCGCAATGCGTCAGATGGGTTCCGCCAAGGGCCGTGACAGGAACCTGCCTCCAGACAGACCATTGAATTTAAAACAATTTATAGAAGCGCCTGCAACAGTCCGCACTGCAAATCCATGCTAGAACACGGTCTACGCAGCAAGTCGGAAGCAGTCCGGGCGGCACCGTGTTCACTTCACTTTTTCTCAGTCTCCTTCAGGGGAAGACCTTTTGCGCCGAGCGATCCGAGGGCATCGCCTTCTTCAAGGCCGCGCAGGGTCTGTACCGGCTGAAAACCATGTCCTACATGGCCCTCAACATCCCGGCGAGGGAGAACGAAGCGGCGTTTCTGCACGTGGCCTACTCGGATCGCGCCGTCAGACATGCACGCACTGCCGATGCCATTTTGACGCAGGGTCTCGACGCAATCGGCCTCTCCGGCGCTGGACCTGTCGATTGGCGCGAACAGCCGCGGCTCAGCATCGAACTCGACTTGCGGCTTCCGCGAGCCTCGGCCGCCATTCCGCTGTGGGGCGCCTCGTTTCCCTTGCCGTCGTCCCATGGCGAGACCGCGCTATTCGGGATCGCGTTCGAGGGCAAACCGCAGGAATGGGAAGCCTTGAAAGCGGCCGCCCTGCGCGATATCGCCATTCTGGCGCGCTATTTCCATTCCCACATGTTGCGGCTCAGCGGAAATGACTATGCCGCGGAGATGCTCATGTCCGCGCGCGAGCTCGATTGCCTGAAGCTCACGGCGGCCGGCAAGACAGCCGGCGAAGCCAGCGAAATCCTGGGCATCAGCGAACGCACGGTGCGCTTTCACCTGAACTCCGCGCGCGAGAAAATGCGCTGCGCGACCACGACCCAGGCTGTCGCCAAAGCTGTCGCCCAGCAATTGATCACAATCTAGCGCGGGTCCGGCAGAACCTCGCCGGCACTCGCCTCAATGCTCGCGGAACGCGCGCGAGAAGCTGTCCATAACCGGCTGCATCATGTAATCGACGAAAGTGCGCTCGGCGGTCTTGATGAATACGTCCGCCGGCATTCCCGGCGTCGGCCGGAAGTCGCCGGCTTTCGCCTTCGCGTCGTCCTCGTCGATCTTCACCCGCACGATGAAAGAGTCACGGCGCGCGTCTCCGTCGGCGGTGGAGGCTTCCGTTTCGGTGACCGCATCGGGCGACTTGTAGACCACTTCCCCTTCGATCATCGGCACGAGCCGCTGGTTCAAGGCATTGAGGCGAATGAGCGCGCGCTGCCCCTCGCTGACATGGGAGATTTGGCTCGGGCTCACCCGCGTCTCGATCAGGAGCTTTTCGTTGACGGGCAGGAGTTCGAGGATCACCGCGCCGGGCGAGATGACCCCGCCCTCGGTATGATGGTTGATCTTCACCACGGCGCCGCGCACGGGCGCGCGGACCTCGATGCGATCGACCACATCCCGGGCCGCACGCATCTGCTCGCGCACATCGTCGAGTTCGGTCTCGGTTTCGCGCAGTTCCTCGATGGCCTTCTGAAGCGCCGCCGAGCGCAGGGATGCAATCTGCTGTTCGGCCCGCGCGACCCGCTCCCGGGCATCGGCGATGCGCCCCATCAGTTCACCGATCTCGCCGGAGAGGCCGGCCTGCGCCCTCTGCAAGGTGAGGATGTCGGTTTTGCGGATCAGCTGGCGTTCGTAGAGTGCGGCCTTGTCGTTCAGCTCCTCGCGGAACAGCGCGAGCCGTTCCTCCGCCGATCTGACCTGCGCGAGGTAGCCGGAAATGGTCTCCTGGAGACCCGCGATCTCCTTGAGGAAGACCTCCTGCTCGGAAGAGAGTTTTTTCCGCCGCGCGTCGAGTTCGCGCCTCTGGCGGGTGACGACGGCTGCCACCTCGGGGTCGCGCGCCCGGGCGCGCAGCTCAGCGGGAAGTTCGACCGTATCCTTTTCATCGATCTCGGCCTCAAGCCGCGCCCTGCTGGTGAGAAGGCGGTAATATCTCAGCTTCAACCGGCGCAGCCGTCCGCGCGGCGCGGTGTCGTCGAGACGCAAAAGCGGCGCGCCCAAATCGACGACGTCGCCCTCGCGCACCAGAATTTCGCGCAGGATGCCGCCTTCGAGGTGCTGGATCTGCTTGTTCTGGCCCGTCGCCACGAACGTGCCGGACACGACGATCGCGCCCTCAAGCGGGGCGAGCGCCGCCCACGCGCCGAAGCCAACGCCGCAGACGAGCAGCAGGGCGTAACCCGCAAGGCTCGGTCCGCGTGTGCTGCGCCGCACGCTTCGGTGCCAGTCCTGGAGGCTCGGGCAATAGAGTGTCATGGCGCGCTCCGCAGCGTTGGAGTTGTCTTTGGGATCAGGCCTCCGCGGCGCGGTCTGGCGCGGTGGAGGGGGCCTCGCGCTCATCCGCCGCCCCGCTCACGCGAACAAGCCGGTGCAGCACTTCGCTCGGCCGTCCGAACGCTTCCATCCGGCCCGCGCGCAGGACGAGCACCTTGTCGACGATGTTCAGAAGGGCAGGCCGCTGCGTGACCACCACGACCGTCACCTTGCGGTCCTTCGCGCGTTTCAGGGTCTCGGCAAGGGCCTGCTCGCCCAGGGCATCGAGATTCGAGTTCGGTTCATCGAGGACGACGAGCGAAGGGTTCCCGAAAAACGCACGCGCCAGCGCGATGCGCTGCTTTTGTCCGCCCGAAAGCGGCGCGCCGTTGCGGTCAAGAACGGTCTCGTAACCATCGGGCAGCGAGGTGATCATATCGTGTACGCCGGTCATCAGCGCTGCCTCGAACACCTCGCTGTCGGACAGATCGTCCCGCATCCGGCAGATATTGTCCCGGATCGTCCCTGGGAACAGCTCGACTTCCTGCGGGAGATATCCGGTGAACTCGCCGAACTGCCTGCGGTCCCAGTTGCGCAATTCGGTCGCGTCAAGCCGCACTTTCCCGGCTGTGGGGAAAAGACAGCCGACCAGGATGCGCGCGAGCGTCGATTTGCCGGAGCCGGACGGCCCGATGATCGCGAGCGAGGTGCCAGGTGTCAGCTCGAACGTCACGCCGTTGAGCACCGGCTCCTTCGTGCCCTGAGGCAGGTACAGGATGCGGTCGGCCGAAAGCCGCCCTTCGGGCTTTGGAAGCTTCAGCCTCGGTTTGTCTTTCTTGAATTCCGCGACCGCCGCCTTGACACGCGCATAGGCTTGGCGTGCCTGAATGACGCTTCGCCATCCTTCGATCATCCCTTCGAGAGGTTGCAGCGCCCGTCCCGCGATGATCGACGCCGCGATCATCATGCCGCCCGTCAATTCGCCTTTGAGCGCCAGATACGCCCCCCATCCCAGAATGACGATCTGCGTGATGAGGCGGGCGAACTTCGAAACGCCGCCGATGATGTAATTCCGCTCCTGACCGTCGACCTGGCGCGACAGGGCTTGCGCCTGCTCCCGCCCCCAATGCAGGATGGTTTCGTTCAGCATGCCCATGGCGTTGAGCACCTGGGCGTTCCGCACTAGCGACTCCGCCTGCGTATCGGCTTTCGAGGCATAAGCTCCCGCTTCGGAGAGCGGCTTCGAGGTCAGCCATTCGTTAACGAGGGTGATGCCGACCAGAATGATCGCCGCGCCCAGGACGACGAACCCGAGGTGAGGGTGAATGAGAAAGATCACGGCGAGATAGAAAGGCGCGAGCGGGCCGTCGAACAGCAGAAGCATGGTCGGGCTGGCGATGAACGAACGCACCTGATTCAGGCTGCGCAAGGGCTGCGTATTGCCTCCGCTTCCCCCCGGCGCGGAACTGACGATGCTCGCCAGCACCGGGCCGCCCAGGATCGTCATCATCGCGGTGGCAAGGCGGCCTAAAATCTGGCGCCTCAACACATCGAGCAGGGAGAGAAACAGGATGAGTCCCAGCGCCACGATGGATAGCATGAGCAGCGTATCCAGGCTTCGGCTCGTGAGAACGCGGTCCGAAAGCTGGAACAGATAGATCGGCATCGTCAGCATGAGCGCGCTGACGAAGAGGGAAAACAGTCCGACCGTGATGAACGCGCGCAAAGCCTCCGCCCGCCATTCCGACATGGGGTCGTAATCGGCCTTCTGAGGCGCGATGGCGTCCGGTTGGCTCGCCTCGCCAAGCGGCGGCGTGGCCACGGACGCTGCCCGGGTGGAAGCGCGACGCATCGCGCTCTGTGGAAACGCCATCAAGCTCACAGTTTTACCCTCTTTGTGGCGAAACCCGCCGGATCACGCCGCATCCGGGGGCATCGCGCGTTTGAACTGCCGCTTAAAACAGGAAGTCAAATGCGTTCTTGGATAAGCCGCCCGAGCTCGAACTGCCGGACGACCCGCCGAGAAGCCCGCCCAGCAATCCGGTGGATGCATCGTCCCCGCTGTCCGTGATCAGGCTCGTCAGGCTATCGGCGATATCCTCGACGCCTTCGAGAACGGTATCCACGCCTCCCACGCCCACAGGCTCCGATTGCAGCGCGATGCCGAGATCGTTGTGCTGCTCTCCGCTGAAAAGGAGGTCTTCGCCGAGGCTCGCGGCCGTGTTCTGCGCAAAGGACAGGATGCCGCCCGAGCCGACCTCGCTCACGGCCGTAGCCGCGCCGTCGAGAAGTTCCGGGACGTTCAGATCGGCCAGATCGAGATCCAGATCGGCGATGCCGCCCTCCGGCAGGAGCGTGAGGTTCGCATCCGCGGCGCTGCTTTCGACTTCGATGGAGAGAAGCCCGCCGGAATCCCCGGGTAGCACACTGTCGAGAAGCGGCAGATTTCCCACCGCATCGAGAACGTCCGAACCCGCCGCGACGATCTCCGCCGAGGCATCCCCGACCGCTTCGAGAGGGGCGGCCGCGAGTTCGGCAATCGTCTCCACCGTTTCGCCCGTGCTTTCGATAGGAGAGAGCACGCTTTCCGCCGTCTCTGCGACGGCTTCGGCAAGGCCCTCCGCGATGCCGGTTACGGCATCCAGCACGGGTTCTGCAATGGCTTGGGGCACCTCGGTCAGCGCGCTTGCGAGGTCTGCCGTTCCCTCGATGATGGGCTCGGTCAGGGTTTCGAGCGCGCCCGCCGCCGTATCGGACACGTCGCCCACGAGATCGACGATGGCTTCGATGGCGTCAGATGCAGCTTCCGTCGTAGTCTCAAGAAGGCTCGTCGCGGCATCAACCGTGCCGCCCGCGACATCGGTGACGGCTTCGAGCGTCCCGCCTGCGAGATCGACCACATCGTCGACAACGTTGGTGACGCTCCCAAGCGTCTCGCCAGCGGCGCCAAGGACCGTGCCGAGCGTATTATCGACGGTGCCGACGACATCGCCCACGGCATCGGCGGCGGTCTCGACCACCCCGCCAACGACATCGGTAACGGTGTCGAGCGTGCCGTCCACGACGCC
>CAZNAH010000111.1:0-9498 GCA_964570735.1 uncultured Hyphomicrobiaceae bacterium
GACTGGAGTTCAGACGTGTGCTCTTCGATCCGATGACGAACGGCGCGCCGTGGCCCAGCGTCGCCCGCGCCGCGCGCAGAAAAGCGGCTGCCTCCTCATGGCTGAAATTGCCGAGCGTCGAGCCGGGAAAGAAGCCCGCGCGCGGACCCTGCTGCGCCCATGAGGGCAGTTCGACCGGCCGGGTGAAATCGGCGAGCAGGGGGAAGATTTTCAATCGGGGCAGAGCCTTGCGAATCCGATCCGCCGCAGGAAAGAGCGCACCGCCCGAGATGTCGAGCGGGATGTAGGCGTGAAGCTGCGGCGCGCACTTGAGCAGCGGGACGGTCTTTCTGCTCGACCCCGACCCGAACTCGACCAGGACGCCCCCCTCCGGCAGCAGCGCGGCGATCTCCGGTCCGTGAGCCTCGATGAGCGCGATCTCAGCCCGCGTGAGATAGTATTCCGGCAGGCGCGTAATCTCCTCGAACAGCTCGGACCCGCGCGTATCGTAAAGATAGCGGCAGGGAAGCGTTTTCGGATGGCTGGAAAGCCCCATACGCACGGCGTGGAGAAATTCCTCGTCGCGCCGGAGATCGGCGGACGGTTGAAGCGCGTTCTGGCTCAGCATGTGGCCTATGTGTCCTGGGCGAGGCGCAGGCCCATGAATTGCCAGCGCTGGTGGGAATAGAAGAAATTGCGGTAGGTGATGCGGATATGGCCGTTGGGCGTGACGCAGGAGCCGCCCCGCAAGACCATCTGATTGCTCATGAACTTGCCGTTATATTCCCCGAGCGGCCCCGGCACCGGCTTGTAGCCCGGATAAGGGAGATAGGCGCTTTGCGTCCACTCCCACACGCCGCCGAACATCTCGCGCAGGCCGTCGCCGGGCGTGATACGCGGGCGTAGCGCATCGAAATCGAAGGTCTGCGTGTGGAACGGCATGGACCGCGCGGCGGCTTCCCATTCGAATTCGGTCGGCAGACGCGCACCGGCCCAGCGCGCGAAGGCATCGGCTTCGTAATGGCTGATATGGCAGACGGGGCGGGCGGGATCGACCGGCAGCAACCCGTTCAGCGTCATTTGAGACCAGCCTTCGCTGCCGCGCTCCCAATAGCCGGGGGCTTCCCAGCCCTCGCGCTGCACGGCGGCCCAGCCGTCGGCGAGCCAGAGCTCGGGCCGCCGATATCCGCCATCCGCCATGAAATCGAGCCACTCCGCGTTGGTCACAGGCCGGTCGGCGAGGCGGAAATCGCGCAGCAGCACGGCATGGCGCGGCCCCTCGTTGTCATAGGCGAACCCTTCGCCCGCATGGCCGATCTCGTACACGCCGCCGGGAAAGGCGACCCACGCGAAATCCCGCGCCTTCGTGCCTTGGCTCGCGGCTTCCTCGCGATAGGCCGGTCGCAGCGGATTGGTCGCGAACAGCGCGAGCAAATCCGTCAGCATCAGCTCCTGATGCTGCTGTTCGTGGTGAATGCCGATCTCGACGAGCCGCGCCGCCTCATCCGGGAGCCCGCGCTGAAACAGCCGCGCCATGGCTTCGTCCACATGCGCGCGATAACCGGCGACCTCATCGGCGCTCGGCCGCGTCAACAGCCCGCGCCGCGCGCGCGGATGCCTCGGCCCCAGGCTTTCGTAATAGGAATTGAAACAATAGGCGAAGCGCTCGTCATAGGGGCGGTAGTCCCCATCGAACGCCTTCAGGACCAGTTCCTCGAAAAACCATGTCGTATGCGCGAGATGCCATTTCGCCGGGCTCGCATCGTCCATGGCCTGCACGACCTGATCCTCCGACGAAAGCGGAGCGGCGATCCGGCGGGAGTGTTCGCGGGTCTTGACGTACTGCTCACAGGCTCCGATGCTTCCGTTTTGCCGGGGCGAACCGGGAAGAGAGTCAAGGGCCATAGGCAGTCGTCTCCAGCGAGGGGCCGTATCCGTGCACGATGAATGTAGTCTCCGTTTGCCCATAAGCCAACGCAAAGGCGGCGGTTCCCCGTGACACAAGTTTTTGAACACGACGCGCCGGACATTGCGCGCATAAGGGCCGGGTCGCCGGGTTTTTCCGCGCTGGTTCCTGGCGCGCGCGTGCCGCCGCCCATGCCGGGTGCGATGCGGCTGCTCGCGGCATTGGGGCAGGCGGTGCTCGCCGAGGTGCCCTTGAAAAGCGGGCGCCGGGCGGATCTCCTGTCGATCGACGCAAGCGGCGCGATCTGGATCGTGGAGGTTAAAAGCTGTCTGGCCGACTTCCGGGCGGACCGGAAGTGGCGCGATTATCGCGAATGGTGCGATCGCTTCTTCTTCGCGGTCGGCCCGGATTTCCCGCTTGACGTGCTGCCGGAGGAAGCCGGTCTCATCATCGCCGACAGCCATGACGGCGTTCTCACGCGCGACTGCGAAGCGATACCCCTGGCGGCTGCCCGGCGGAAAGCGCTGACCCTGCGCTTCGCTCATCTCGCGTCCGCCCGGCTGATGGGCCGCGCCGATCCGCTGACCCCTTAAAGTCTGCGCCCCTATTTCGGGGCGCGTTTGGCGAGGATGCGTTGCAGGGTGCGGCGATGCATGTTGAGACGGCGCGCGGTTTCCGAAACGTTGCGGTTGCAAAGCTCGTAGACGCGCTGGATATGCTCCCAGCGGACGCGGTCGGCCGACATGGGGTTCTCAGGCGGAAGCGGCTTCTGCTCGGGCGAGGCGATCAGCGCCGAGAGGATGTCGTCCGCGTCGGCGGGCTTCGACAGGTAATCGACGGCGCCGAGCTTCACCGCCGTCACGGCCGTCGCGATGTTTCCATAGCCGGTCAGCACGATGGCGCGCGCATCGGGGCGTATGTCGCGCAACAGCTTGATGACTTCGAGGCCGTTGCCGTCGTCAAGGCGCATATCGACAACCGCGAAGGCGGGTGCGCTGTCCCGGATAGCCTGCTTGCCATCCTCCGATGTGCCTGCCGTGCGGACCGCGAAGCCACGGGACTCCATCGCCTTGGCCAGGCGAACGAGAAAGGGCTTGTCGTCATCGACGATCAGGAGCGTGCGGTCTTCCAGACGGTCGATTTCGGCAGGGCTGACCATTTCAGCCAACTCCATGGGCAATCCTTCGAAGCTTTCTGGTTAAAGATAGTGCGTCATGAACGTTTAATAAACCGCAGCCGATGGGATTGGCTGCTGCTGTTGGCCCGTTTCGATGAACGACTCGAATTTTTTCCGTGTCCATCGGATTTCAATGACGGCTCCGCTCTCCGGGGCGGCCTTGTTCCAGGCATGGATTTCCGCGCCTGAGCGCTCCAGCAGGGTTTTCGCGATGAAGAAGCCGAGCCCCATGCCGGGCTCCCCGTCGCTCCATTGCCTCTTGGTTACGTATGGCTCGCCCAGATGGTTGATCACGGCGGGATGAAAGCCCGGGCCATCGTCCGAAATCGTGAGGCGCACGGTGTCTTCGGTCCAGCTTGCGTCGATCGTGACGGCCTTCTCGGCGAAATCGACGGCGTTCTCGACGAGGTTTTCCAGCGCGTGGATCAGACCGGGATTGCGCGGGATCACGGGCTCGGCCGGCGCGGCCTTGTGGGAATTCGTGACCGGCCCCACTCGAACCTCGATCGGCACGCCGGCCGAGCGCATGGGCGCCACGACCTCCTCGATGAAATGGCTGAGGCGCATTTCGGAGAGGATGTGATCGGCCTGGTTCTCCCGGCCGCTCGCGGAGAGTTCGCGCAGGATCTCGCGGCAGCGCGTCGCCTGGGTGCGAAGAAGCTGGATGTCCTCGTGCCAGGGGCTGTCGGCGGGCATCTCGCGCTCCAGTTCCTTCGCGACGAGCGCGATGGTGGAGAGCGGTGTGCCGAGCTGATGCGCGGCGGCGGCGGCGAGCCCGTCAAGCGCGGTCAGCTTCTGCTCGCGCGCCAGAACGAGCTCGGCCGCAGTCAGCGCCATGGACATCTGCCGCGTCTCCTGGCCGATGCGCCAGACGTAAATGGCGATGAAGATGATGCAGGAGACGAGCGCGGCCCACGCGCCGATCACATAGGTTTGCGGCAGGAAGGGCGCCGGCCCGTTCGACCACGGCAGCGGCAGGTGGTAGAGCGACAGCAGCGATGCGCAGCCCACGGCGAGGCTCGCGAGGAACGCCGTCACCGACAGAGGCTGCGTGGAGGCGGACACGGCCACCGGCACGACCATCAGCAGCGCGAAGGGGTTCTGCAATCCTCCCGTCAGGTATAGAAGTGCCGTAAGCTGGATGATGTCATAGGCCAGGAGCGACATGGCGTGCCGCGCGATGAGCCGCTGCGAGGCCGGATACATCACCGTCAGCGCGACGTTCAGCAGCGCCGAGAGCAGGATTACGGTCAGGCATTCCACAATCGGAACGGGAAAGCCGAACCCGTAGTAAATGCCGAGGATCGTCGCTATCTGTCCGGCGACAGCGAACCATCTGAGCCGGGTCGTCGTGATCAGCCTGAGCCGGCTGCCGTCGAAGGCGATCTGCTGAGCGGCCACGCGGTTATCTTCCTTCTTTACGCCGAGCCGGGGATGGGCGTCCACGGCCGATGCTTAAATCTGGGTGCTTCATGCTTCAATCCACAGTGCCGCCCGCCGTCGAAGTGCGCGATCTCGTCAAGCGTTACGGCCAGGTGCTGGCCGTCGATGGCCTCAGCTTCAGCCTTGAGAGGGGCAAGATCACCGCGCTTCTCGGCGGCAACGGCGCAGGCAAGACGACCACGATCGCCATGATCCTCGGCCTCGTCCTGGCGACATCGGGCAGCGTCCGCGTCTTCGGCGAGGACATGACCCGCCATCGTGCGCGCGTCCTTCACCGCATGAACTTCCAGAGCCCTTATGTCAATCTGCCGATGCGCCTGACCGTGCGTCAGAACCTCGTCACCTTCGCCAAGCTTTACGGCGTTCCCGGTGCTGGCGCGCGCGTCGCCGAACTCGCCGACGATCTCAAGATGCACGATTTCCTCGACCGGCCCGCGGGTACGCTGTCCGCCGGGCAGAAGACCCGCGCCGCGCTCGCCAAGGCGCTCATCAACCGTCCGGAGCTTCTGCTGCTCGACGAGCCGACCGCCTCGCTCGACCCCGACACGGCCGACTGGGTGCGCGAGAAGCTCGAAGCTTACACGCAGGTGCGCGGCGCGACGCTTCTGCTGGCCTCGCACAATATGCGCGAGGTGGAGCGCATGGCTTATCGCGTCATCATGCTCGATCGCGGGCGCATCGTGGAGGATGGCCCGCCGGAAGCGCTGATCCGCCGTTTCGGCCGCGAGAATCTGGAGGAGGTTTTCATCGACATCGCCCGCCGCGGGACCGCCATGCCCGCAGGCGGACCGGCCGATGCCTTCGATCAGGACGCGCGCGAGACCCAGTCGAAAGAGGTGCCGGCCCATGTCCGCTGACGCCCTTTCCCCTTCGCCCTACGGCATCCGCGCCTCGCTGAACCGGATCGGCGCGATGGTGATGCGCTATGTCTACCTCATCCGCAGTTCCGTGCCCCGCATGATCGAGCTGATGTACTGGCCGCTCGTGCAGATGCTGCTCTGGGGGTTCATCCAGACCCATCTCGCGCAGACCGCCAATCTCTACGCGCAGGCCGCCGGGCTGCTGGTTGGCGCGGTGCTGCTGTGGGACATTCTTCTGCGCAGCCAGTTCGGGTTCTCGCTGTCCTTCCTGGAGGAAATCTGGTCGCGCAACATCGGCAACATCCTGATGAGCCCCATCACGCCGAACGAGTTCGTCGGCGCGTTGATGGTGACGAGCCTGATCCGCCTGATCATCGGGCTGCTGCCGGTGGTTTTCCTCGCCGACATCTTCTTCGGCTTCAGCCTGTTCAGCCTCGGCCTGCCGCTCGCAGCCTTTTTCGCGAACCTCGTTTTCATGGGGTGGGCGATCGGCCTCGTCTCGACGGGCATGGTCATGCGCTACGGGCTCGGCGCGGAGTCCTTCGCGTGGACGGCGGTGTTCTTCCTGCTGCCGATCTCCTGCGTCTATTACCCGCTGGCGACGCTGCCGGAATGGCTTCAGCCCATCGCGCAGGCGCTGCCCTCCACGCACGTTTTCGAGGGGCTTCGCGCATTGTTCATCGACAAGCAGTTCATGCCCGGCCTGCTCTGGACGTCCGCCGCGCTGAACGCCGTCTATTTTACCGGCGCCTTCGTGTTCTTCCGCTATATGCTCTGGCGCGCCCGTGTCCATGGGTCGCTGTTGCAGATGGGCGAGTGATCGTTATGTAAAGTGCATGGGTGAAAAGGGAGCACATGATGAAACGGTTGCGCCTCGTCGCGTTCATTCTCGCTGGCTTTCTCGTGGGAGGCTATGCCGCTCTGCTCATGAGCGCCGGGCCGCGTTCCGGCGCGCAGGTCGAGACGACGGGCAAGGCGCTGATTGGCGGCCCCTTCGAACTCGTGTCCCATGACGGGCGGCGGGTCAGCCACGAGGATTTCCGTGGCAGGATGATGCTGTTGTTTTTCGGTTTCACCCATTGCCCCGATATCTGCCCAACGGAGTTGCAAACGATCGCTGCCGCCCTCGAAAAGCTCGGCCCGGACGCCGACAAAGTCGTTCCGATTTTCGTCTCGGTCGATCCGGAACGCGATACAGTCGAGAAAATATCGTCCTATGTCAAAGCATTTGACGAAAGGATAGTCGGCCTGACGGGCACCCATCAAGAAGTTGAAAAAGCCGCTAAAGCATACCGCGTTTATTATCGCAGGGCTAAACTGTCGGAAACTGCATCCGATGCCGAATATACGATCGACCATTCGGCCTTCACCTACCTGATGGACGGAAAAGGGGAATATGTCAGGCATTTCCCTTTCGGGATAACGCCTGAGAAAATGGCGGAGGCTATTCGCCAGACTCTGGACAAGGAGGAGGTGAAGCTTACCCTTGGCTGATGGTTGCCATCGGATTAACATCTAAGAGTTGGGGCATATCTGCCTTGCACCTATGAACCTCGACCGCAAACCCTGTGTTGCAGGGCTGGCGAAATTTGACGCGGACATAGAATCCGCGACTTTGGGTTGGTCTCTGAAGGAGCATTGGTGCTTTATCATCTTTACGAACTCGGCCAGGCGGCGATCTTGCCCGCACGTGCCGCCGCAAACTCCACGCGGTATCTTCTCCGAAATCCGTTCAATCCCTTCGCCTATACCCGGATGGGCCGCAGCGCGGCCGCCGCGATGGAGGTGATGGAGCGGACCACGCGGCGCTATCGGAAGCCGGGTTTCGGGATCGGCGAGACCATCGTCAAGGGAAGCCGGGTCAAGGTCTCGGAACATACGGTCTGGCGCAAGCCGTTCTGCCGCCTGATCCACTTCCGCAAGCACTTCCCGCCGGGGACCGAGCCGAGCGAGCCGCGCCTTCTCATCGTCGCGCCCCTGTCGGGGCACTTCGCGACGCTGCTGCGCGGCACCGTTCAGGCCATGCTGCCTTATTCGGATGTCTACATCACGGATTGGACCGACGCGCGCATGGTGCCCGTGCTCGACGGCCGTTTCGATCTCGACGACTATATCGACTATGTCATCGAGATGGTGGAGCTGTTCCAGGGCGATGTCCACGTCATGGGCGTCTGCCAGCCCTCCGTGCCGGTGCTCGCCGCAGTGGCGCTGATGGAGGCGCGCGGGCATCCGACGCCACCGCGCAGCATGATCCTCAAAGGCGGGCCGATCGACACCCGCATCAACCCGACCGCCGTCAACCAGCTCGCCATGGAGCGCGGCACCAACTGGTTCCGCCGCACGGTGATCGCCTCGGTGCCGTGGCCGAACCCCGGTCACGGGCGGCTCGTCTATCCGGGCTTCCTTCAGCTCACCGGCTTCATGGCGATGAACCTCGACCGCCATGTGAACGCTCATAAGGAGCTGTTCTTCAACCTCGTGAAGGGCGATGGCGACTCGGTCGAGAAGCACAAGGAGTTCTACGACGAATATCTCGCCGTGATGGACCTGACGGCGGAATATTACCTCCAGACCGTCGATCAGGTTTTCGTCAAGCACCTGCTTCCCAGGGGCGAGATGACCCATCGCGGCGCGCCGGTTGACCTCTCGGCTATCCGCAGGGTCGCCTTGATGACCATCGAAGGCGAGAAGGACGACATCACCGGGCTCGGGCAGTGCGAAGCCGCGCAACATCTGTGCGGTGCGCTGCCGCGTTCGATGAAGCGGCACTATACGCAGCCTGCCGTCGGCCATTACGGCATCTTCAACGGCTCGCGTTTCCGCCATGAGATCGTGCCGCGCGTGGTCGCCTTCATGAGCGAGCATGATGTGCGCGGCGGCAGCCTGAAGTGGCTCGTAGGCCGGCTATCGGGCGAGCGTGGAGTTGCGCCTGCGCCGCAGCCCATCGTCGCAGCCGATGCAGCCTCGGCGGAAGCAGCGGCGGATACGACGCCAAGCCAACCGCTGAGGTTGTCCACCTTGCCCGCCAAGCCGGAGCCTCGCCTTTCGCGCGGCCGCTCGCTCTCGCGGCTTTCGGGCAACCGGGGGCGGACCAATCGCGGCAAGCAGCGGCGCTGATATTATCCGTCCTTACCGCGCGGCGCGCTTCTCCGGCAGGGGTTGAGCCGGGGCGGCGGCCGAAGGGATGACCGCCCCGCCATCCTCCTTGGCCGCCACCGGGCGCTGGCCGGGCGGAAAATCGCACAGCCCCTTCCGCCGTTTCGTCATGTCGAAATGGAAGTGGTTCCTATGGGCCGCGTTGGCCTCGGGGCCGAGCGTCGTGCCGAAGATCTGGCAGGCGCCGGCGTGCACGTCCTTCAGGAACGCCGCCTTCTCGTCGCCCGCGTCCCAATGCTCCAGAACGCTGATGCGCTCGCCCTTGGCGGTGATGAACTCGCCGATGTCAAGCGCGTTCGCGAAGGCGTGCTGGCTCATGCGCTGCATCGGGTCGTCATAGCGGGTGCGGCACACATAGGCGGACGCGTTGCCGATGCGGATGATCGCGGCATCGAGCAACTCCTTGGCGCGCGGCTGCACGATCTTGGTCAGCCATTCGTGGACGGCGGCCGTCATTTTGCAGTTGATGGTGGCCGAAGGTTTCAGAACCACATCCGGAGCCGACTTGTAGCCCCGCAGGACGATCGGGGCCGGATCGCCGCATACGCCTTCGCGGATCGGCGGCAACGTCTCGTAATCCGCAGCGAGATCCTTGAGGAGGGTTGAGCAATCCGCCTGCGCCGCGCGGATTTCGGCGTCCGTCCATTGGGCGGGCGGAGGAGGCGGACCGAGAGGAACAGCGGGCTTGGCATCCTCCGGCTTTCCGGGTTTCTGCGCCTTGGCGGCGGATTTGTCCGGCTTCGGATCGGCTGCGAGCGCGGTGCGGCGCTCCGGCAGGGGCCACCCCGTAGCCTCGGCAGGCGCGCGGCGTTCGGGGAGGGGGATCGCGTCGCCGCGCGCCTCGCGCTTGCGCCGTTTCCGCGCGGCGAACTGGGCTTCGCCCGTGCGCTCTCCAGCCGACGCGAAGGAAGGGTGGCCCGGGGCGGCCCGGCGCGCGGTGACTTCGATCTCGATCTTCATGGAAGGATGAAGCAGCC
>CAZNAH010000112.1:0-691 GCA_964570735.1 uncultured Hyphomicrobiaceae bacterium
GGCATTCCCGCGTGAACTCGTCGATCACCGTAAGCATGCGGATCTTGCGCCCATCGCGCGTTCTATCCTCAACGAAGTCATACGCCCAGACGTGATTGCGATGCAGCGGCCGCAGGCGAATGCACGATCCGTCGTTCAGCCACAGACGGCCGCGCTTCTTGTGTTTCGCCGGCACTTTCAGGCCCTCGCGCCGCCAGATCCGAGCAACGCGCTTATGGTTCACCCGCCATCCTTCGGCTCTGAGCAACGCCGTGATCCGCCGATAGCCGTAACGTCCAAAGCGCGTCGCCAGGCGGATGATCGCAGCCGTCAGCGCGTCTTCGTCGTCGGCTTCATTCGGCGTTCGCCACTGCGTCGAGCGATGCTGGCCGACCGCCTGGCGCGCCCGGCGTCCGGAGACGCCGAGCTTCTTGCAGGCATGGTCGATGAACTTGCGGCGGCGCGAGGGCCCTACCAGTTTCACGAGGCGGCCTCGGTCAGGATCATCTTGTCGAGCGTCAGATCGGCGACCGCCTTCTTCAGCCGGGCGTTCTCCGCTTCGAGCTCCTTCAGGCGGCGGGCCTGATCCACGCCCATCCCGCCATACTCCTTCCGCCACCGGTAGTAGGTAACCCGCTGAACCCCGACCCGCCGAACGACTTCCCCGACCGAGACGCCCTTAGCCAGCCAGACCTCTGCCGATCGTAATTTG
>CAZNAH010000112.1:745-3433 GCA_964570735.1 uncultured Hyphomicrobiaceae bacterium
TCTTCGCTCCAGATCGTTGCTTCCAATCCGGCCGCGTTTGAAAGGGCAAGGTCACCGGGGCAATATGAGCAGGTTCAAGAAGCCGCCGCCCGACTGAAAATCGCCATACCCTCCGCCGTAGCGATCATCTTCCTGCTTTTGATGCTGCATTTCGGGGGGCTCGACCGCACGCTGATGATCATGCTGTCGCTGCCCTTCGGCCTCATCGGCGGCCTGTGGGCGGTCTGTCTCGCCGGCTACAATATGTCGGTCGCCGTCGCCGTCGGCTTCATCGCCCTCGGCGGCATCGCGGCGGAAACCGCCGTCGTCATGCTGCTCTATATCGACAAGCAGGTGCGCGATCATCCGCCCGCGACGCTTGATCAGCTCTTCGACGCCATCGCGCACGGCGCCGTCCTTCGCGTCCGGCCGAAGCTGATGACGGTCACGACCATCATGGCCGGCCTCGCGCCGATCTTTTTGACGGAGGGCCTCGGCTCCGACGTGATGCGCCGCATCGCCCTCCCCATGCTTGGCGGCATGGTCCCGACGACCCTCCTCACCCTGATCGTCATCCCGGCGATCTATTTCATCTGGGTCGGCCGGGGCCTTTCAAGTCTTCGCGCAGCGAAAGCCTTAGTCTCCGTCTCAGCGAAGCCAGCAGGAGGATAGGTCATGTAAGACAAACTCCCGGGAGTTCAGCCATGTGCGTCTACATCAGGCCCCTCAGCGGAAACGCATGGGCCTGCGGGGAGCCGCCCGCGGAACAAGGTATTTCGTCGGCGCCTAACTGCGGAACTTGCCCATGAGATCGACAAGCTCGGTGAACTTTTCGCGCTGGGCCTTGGCGTCGCCGTCGCGGATCGCCTCTTCGACGCAATGCGCGGCGTGGTTTTTCAGAAGCTCGTCCTCGACCTTTTTGAGAGCGGCCTTGATCGCCTGCACCTGGGTCAGGATGTCGATGCAATAGCGGCCCTCGTCGACCATGCCGGCGACGCCGCGGACTTGCCCTTCGATACGTCGCAATCGCGTGATGACGGCCTTTGACGGCGGGTGTTGCATTTGACTTATACCTCCGAGGGGTATAGATAAGGGGCATTGAAGGGATGGTCAACGCCCGTGTTCGGCGCGGCAAAGCAAATGCTTCTGGCGATATCCGCGCTCTTCCTGAGCGCGGGCCACGCCGCGTGCGCATGCCTTAGCGCCGCGCAGGAAGCCGCGCCGATCGTTCAGGCTTCGATGAGCGACGCAGGCCATGCGCATCATCATGGCGACGGCGGGGCTGGCGATACGCCGGATCATTCGGCGCCTTCCCCCGGCGATTGCGGTCACTGCGCGAGCGTCGCTCTGGCGGGCGATGGAACCTTGGCGGCTGGGTCATTACCGGCCTTGCAAAAGAGTTTTCCGATTGCGGCGTCGTCCGCGTTCGCATCGACGCCTGCGGATCATGCCGGGGCGCTGGCGCGCAGGCTCCATTGGGCGGCGCCGCCCCGACGAACACCGGTCAGCCTGAAGATCAGATTGCGGAATTGAGAGCCGAAGCGCGCCCGGATTCGGGTCGCTTTGACGTCGTGCCTTTCCCGCAACCTCATGCCGCGCGAGCGGCGCCAACTTCAGGAGACTTCCCCATGAAACGACTCATTCTTGCTGCGGCTTTTTTTGCAACCACAGCCGCCTTCGCCGCCGAGCCCGCCGCATCCTCGGCCCATCCCCCGGGCCATCAACTGACGCCCGCGGACGACAAAGGCGGCAAGGCGATGGATCATTCCGACCATTGCGGTTTGCCGATGGGCGACGGCGTCATCACCGCAATCGATGTCGCCAAGGCGCGCGCGACCATCAACCACAAACCCATCCCGGCGCTTGGCTGGGATGAAATGACCATGCCGTTTGCGGTCGACAAAGCGGTTGATCTTGCCGCCTTCGCGGCAGGCGCCCGTGTGCATTTCCTGCTCGCGCCCGACAAGAAATCGAAGGGGCAAAAGACCCCGGCCCCAACCATTGCGGCGATGTGTTCGCCGGATGCGGACGCTGGCGCGCACGAAGCGTGCATGGCCTCGATGCACAAGGCGGCGATGAAGATCGCAAGCGACACTGGCAAGCCTTGCGCGATGGAAGGCATGGACCACGGCGCCATGGATCATGGGGCCAAAGCAAATGACGGCGCAGAGCCTGCCAAAGACCATAGCCAGCATTAGCCCGGCGCCAGGCCGGCGCGACGCTAATGCTGCGCCGGCCGTTTCCTGTGCAGTCCATTTGGAGCCGTTGATGGTCACGAGACGAACCCTGTTGAAGAGGGCGGCCGGCGGCGGCGCCCTCGCCGCCGCGAGCGCGCTCCTGCCCGCCTGGGCACGCAGCGCCTCCGCCGGCAATAAAGGCATTTTTGAACTCGCAGGCACCGAGTTCGATTTGACGGTCGGCCACAGCGCCGTCGACATCGGCGGCCGCGCCGGACACGCCATCACCACCAATGGCACGTTGCCGGGGCCGCTGATCCGTTTTCGCGAGGGCGAGGAGATTACGCTCCGCGTTCGGAACATGCTCGAGGAGGACACTTCGATCCACTGGCACGGGCTTCTGGTGCCGTTCCAGATGGACGGCGTTCCGGGCGTCTCGTTCCCGGGGATCAGGCCGGGCGAGACGTTCACCTATCGATTCGCGGTCCCGCAAAGCGGCACCTATTGGTATCATTCGCATTCCGGATTGCAG
>CAZNAH010000112.1:3567-5032 GCA_964570735.1 uncultured Hyphomicrobiaceae bacterium
AAGCTGAAAAAGAACAACGATGTCTATAATTACCAGCAGCGCACCGCCAAAGACCTCGTGCGGGACGCGAAAGCGAACGGCCTTCGGGCGACGCTCGCCGATCGAGCAATGTGGGGCCGGATGCGCATGACGCCGACCGACATCGCGGACGTCACCGGCGCCGCCTACACCTATCTCATCAACGGCCATGCACCGGCGGACAACTGGACGGCGATCTTCAATGCCGGCGAGCGCGTGCGCTTGCGCGTCATCAACGCTTCGGCGATGACGATCTTCAACTTCCGCATTCCGGGCCTCCCCTTGACGGTGGTCGCCGCCGACGGCCTTTTTGTGCAGCCGGTCGAGACCGACGAGTTCCAGATCGGCGTCGCCGAGACTTACGACGTCATCGTCACGCCGCCAAAGGCCCGCGCCTTCGCGCTGGTCGCGGAATCGATCGATCGCTCCGGCCAGGCGGTCGCGACGCTCGCGCCCGAAATCGGCCTTGTCGCGACGGCCCCGCTCCTGCGCGAGCGCCCTCTCCTCAGCCACAAGGACATGGGCATGGCGATGGACCATGGCGCGATGGGCGGCATGGATCACGGATCGATGGCCGGGATGGACCACGGCGCCACGAGCGAGGGCGAGCCGCAGGAGCACAAGCATAAGATCGGGGCCGGCGTCGATAACGTCGCCATGATCACAACCAACCGCCTCGGCGAGCCCGGCCTCGGCCTCGAAAACGTGCCGCACCGCGCGCTCAATTATTTGCAGCTCAAGAGCCTAGAGCCCAATCCCGATACGCGAGAACCCGAACGCGAAGTCGAGATTCACCTCACCGGCAATATGGAGCGCTTCATGTGGTCGTTCGACGGCATGAAGATGTCGGACGCGAGAGGTCCGCTCGTGACGCTGACCGAGGGCGAGCGCGTGCGCTTCGTGATGGTCAACGACACCATGATGACGCACCCGATCCACCTGCACGGGCAGTTCTTCGAAGTCGTGACAGGCGAGCGCGACCACAAGCCGAGGAAGCACACGATCAACGTCAAGCCTGGCGAGAAGATGGCGTTCGATTTCACCGCCAACGCCGGCGACTGGGCGTTTCACTGCCACCTCCTGTTCCACATGCACGCCGGCATGATGCAGGTCATCTCCGTCATGCCGGGCGAAGGCGAACCGCTGCGCGATCACATGGGTAGGCTGAAGAATTCGGCGCAGGGTTCCTTAGGTGACAGTCCGAAAGCCGGGCCCGCCAGCGGCATGGATCACGGATCGATGGGACACGGATCAGAACCAGCCAAGGCGCCGCCGCCCCCCGAAAAACCCCATGACATGAAGACGATGGACCATGACGGTCACGGGGGCGGACGATGAGCGCTCGCTTGTTGACGGCGCTCGCCGCCGCGTCTATCGCGCTCGCCGCGCCGGCTTTCGCGCAAGCGCCTGCGACGCCCGGCGCGCAAGCCGACGCCTATTGGGACAA
>CAZNAH010000112.1:5052-8582 GCA_964570735.1 uncultured Hyphomicrobiaceae bacterium
GGACGATCAGGCGCGCGCGCGCCGCGTGCTCTATCGCGAGCATGGCGGCGGCATAAACTGGTTCGCGCTCGCCGACCGCCTCGAATATCAGTCCAATGACGAATCGCCGACGCTCCTCTTCGATGGTCAGGGCTGGTGGGGAACCGATCGCAACAAGCTCTGGCTGAAGTCGGAGATCGAGTACAATTTCACCGATGACAAATTCGAGGAAGCCGAGTTGCAAGCGCTGTGGTCGCGCCCGATCGCGCGCTATTTCGATGTTCAGGCCGGCGTCCGGCGGGATTTCGCGCCTGACCATACGCGCAATTACGCTGTCCTCGGCGTGCAGGGCCTTGCGCCTTACTGGTTCGAGATCGACGCGGCGATCTTTGTCAGCGGCCATGGCGACGTGACCGCGCGCTTCGAGGCCGAGTATGATGTCCTGTTGACGCAGCGCCTCATCGCGCAGCCGCGCACGGAGCTGAATGTTGCAGCGCAGGACGTTGCGGCGCTCGGCATAGGATCGGGTTTGTCGACCGCCGAGCTGGGGCTTCGGCTGCGCTATGAGATCAAGCGCGAATTCGCGCCCTATGTGGGCGTCAACTGGAAACGCGCCGTCGGCGACACAGCGGAATTCGCGCGGTTGGCGGGCGATGATCCGGGCTCGGTGGCTTTGGTCGCGGGCGTCAGGCTTTGGTTCTGATGCTGAAGGTCAAGGCCGGGGTTTTTTGGTTCAGAAGGAGAAGCGCATGCGCTCTTTGAGATGGATGGCGGGATTTCTCATTGGCTTCGCCGCCCTGCTGGGCGTCGCTTCGCCCATGTGAGCCTCAAGGCGTCCAATATAGCCGCCGGCGCGGTCATCGAAACATTGCCGCAGACCTTCGTAATCGAATTCAGCCAGCCAGTCGGCCTCGCCTTCTTTGCGATCGAGACCGACAGAGGCGCGGCCGTTAAGGGCGCGCCCGTCGCGCTCGACTACGCGCCGCCGAAAGGCATGCACGCGAAGTTCGACATTCCCCTGCCGCGACTTTCGCCGGGCGCCTATGTCGCGAAATGGCGAACGATCTTGAAAGACGGTCATGCAATGGCAGGCGAGATCCGCTTCACCCTCGCCGCTCCGAAAAAGCCCTGAGCGATGCTTGAGGCCGCCGCCTTCGCCTCGAAGCTGCTGCTTTATGCGGCAACGCTTGGCGGCGTCGGCGCCGGCTTGCATCGGGCGATCGGGATTACCTCGAACCGGCGGCTGTTTGTGTGGCTCGGGGGCGCTGTCGCTCTCACAGCGCTACTTCGCTTGCTGGTCGTTAACGCGCAAATGGGCGGGGCCCTCACCGCCGCGTTTTCAGCCGACCATTTTCAGTGGATGTGGGCCGGCATCGGCAACCAGACGACGGCGTTTCTCGTGGGCGCGGCGATGCTGTCCGTTTCAGCGTTCTCGCCGTTTCAGATCTTTGCAATTGCCGCGTCAATCGTCATCGCTGGCGGCTTCGGTCTCGCCGGACATGGCGCCGGTCTGGAAATTCCAGGCGTCGCTCCGTACGTCGTCGCGCTTCACACGCTGATCGCGGGCTTCTGGTTCATGGCGCCATGGACGCTCTGG
This sequence comes from uncultured Hyphomicrobiaceae bacterium, assembly GCA_964570735.1. GTDB lineage: Bacteria > Pseudomonadota > Alphaproteobacteria > Rhizobiales > Rhodomicrobiaceae > CAZNAH01. Next base: position 6,629 of record CAZNAH010000112.1, read on the forward strand.
CCCAGGGCGGCGGAGGCCGACGAACTGCCGATACACCGTACACGGATGTTCACCCGCGTCGCCGTCATCCTCGTGCCCCTGCTCTTCCTTTCCGGCGTATGGCTGCTGTGGCGGATCGGCGGCGGCATTGAGGGGGTGCTCTCCTTCGTTTACGGCCGCCTGCTGCTCGGCAAGCTCGCGCTCGCTAGCGCGATTCTCGGCCTCGGCGCCCTGAACATGAGCGTCGTTATCAAAAGGCTCGAAACCGCGCCGGGGTCGGGGCGCAAGGCGTTGCGCACGACGCTGCGCATCGATGCCGTTTTATTTCTTGGCGTGCTTTTGTTGATTGCGTCCTCAACGTCGTTCACCGGCCCCAACGAATAGGAGACCCTCATGAGGCTCGTTTCCATAGCCGCCGCCGCGCTGGTGTTCGCCTCGCCGGCGTTCGTCGGCGGCCCCGTGACGCCGGCGGCCGTCGTTGACGCGTTCGGAGCCGCTCTGAAAGCCGGCGACGCGGCGGCGCTCGAAAGACTGCTGGCGCCCGACGTGTACATCGCCGAGAGCGGCGGCGCTGAACGTTCCTTTGCGGAATATGCAAGCCACTATATGCCGGCGGATATCGCGTTTTCGAAAGCGGTGGCAACCACCGTGAAGGACCGTCGCGTTTTCGAGAACGGGTCGCTTGCAACCGTCGTCAGCGAAGCGGTTTCCAAAGGAACCTGGCGCGACAAACCGATCCATAGCCGTCTGATGGAAACAATGACCTTGCAGAAGACCGGCGAGGAATGGCGGATCGTCCACATCCACTGGTCGTCGGCGAAAATTGAAGAACATGGCGACCACTGATCCCGGCGAGCGGTGTTTATACCCCAACTGGGTACTTGAATTATATACCTATAGGGGGTCTATAGCCATCGTCATCCAATATAACGAAACCCCGATTGCGCAGCCAGTTTTTATGTAACCACGAGATTGGTCCCGATGGAAGGCCGAACCGGCTGGAGCCATTGCGGAGCGAAAGCCGGATCGGCCGGGAGAATGGCGACGGGCGCCGGCGGTCTGTACCCCAATGAAGAGTGCGGACGCACGGTGTTGAAGTGACGACGCTAGCGTTCAATGACGATCTTCGCCTCCATGAGGTTGTTGAATAATTCCACGTTCAGACATTCATCGCGCAGTTTCCCGTTGAAGGATTCGTTTTAGCCGTTCTCCCAAGGACTGCCGGGTTCGATGTAGAGCGTCTTGGCGCCGATGCGGCCGAGCCATTTTCTGGCGGCCTTGGCCCGGAGCTCGCTGCCGTTGTCGCTGCGGATGTGATTGGGGATTCCGCGCGCGACCATCAGCTCGCCGAGGACTTCAAGAACATCCTGGCTGCCCAGGCGTCGTCCGACCCTGATCGCGAGACATTCCCGCGTGAACTCGTCGATCACCGTGAGCATGCGGAATTTGCGATTGTCGCGGGTCCGGTCCTGAACGAAATCATACGCCCATATGTGATTGCGATGCATTGGCCGCAGCCGCACGCAAGAACCGTCATTCAGCCATAGACGGCTGCGTTTTGGCTGTTTGATCGGCACTTTCAGGCCCTCGCGCCGCCAGATCCTTGCGACGCGCTTGTGGTTCACGTGCCAGCCTGAGTTCTTGAGCAGCTTCGCGATCCGCTTGTAGCCGTAGCGCCCGTACCGGGTCGCCAGCTCGATGATCGCAAAGGTCAGCGCATCTTCGTCGTCGCGACGCCTCGGCTTGCGCCATTGCGTTGAACGGCGCTGCTCCAGAACACGACAGGCCCGGCGCTCCGAAACGCTGAGCCGGCCGCAGGCATGATCTATGAACTCGCGCTTGCGCGAGGGCCCTACCAGTTTCCCTCGGCGGCCTCTTTCAAGATCGCCTTGTCGAGTTCGGCGTCGGCCAGAAGCCGCTTCAGCCGGGCGTTCTCTTTCTCAAGATCCTTCAGACGTTTGGCCTGTTCGACCTT
>CAZNAH010000112.1:8621-9450 GCA_964570735.1 uncultured Hyphomicrobiaceae bacterium
TCTTGTTCACCCCGAGCCGGCGGATCACTTCCCCGACCTTTACGCCTTCGGCCAGCAACACTTTCGCCTCGCGCAACTTCGATATGATTTCTTCCGGCGAATATCGCTTCCCAGACATCGCAAACCTCCTTTGATGCAGCCTTTTTACTAGCTCTACCCGGCTGCGTTCAAAGGGGTCGGGTCACGCTTCAAGAGCACATGCAGGCGCCGGTAGCCGAAGCGCCGGCGTTCGCGCGCCAGAGTCTTCAGCCGTTCGCGCAAGGTGCTGTCGTCACCGCGCCGCGAGCGGCAGCGCGCCGTCATCCGGTCGCACCCGGCCAGCTTGCACGCCCGCCGCTCGCTCATCCCCTGCGCTTCCTGAAGATGAGCGACGGCCTTCCGCTTCTCGGCGGGCGTCACCACTTCTTTGAAACCAGATCCTTCAGCGCCGCGTTGTCGAGCATCGCATCGGCAAGAAGCCGCTTCAGCTTGGCGTTCTCCGTCTCAAGACCCTTCAGGCGCTTGGCTTCCGAGACGTCCATTCCGCCGTACTTGTTCTTCCAGTTGTAAAGCGTCTGCGGGCTGATCCCGTGCTTCCTGCCCAGCTCCGCCGCCGTCGCCCCGAGCTCATGCTCCTTCAGAACTGCGATGATCTGTTCTTCCGTAAAGCGCTTCTTCTTCATCCTCCGGCCCTTCTCCTATGGGCCAGACTCCAAATCAATTCGGCTTAAATCCCGGGGGCAGCGTCAGGGGCGAAGCTGCGCGCCGGACATTCGTAGAACAAAAAAGTGTCCCACTTTTCCGATTTCAGGAAAAAGCGTCCCGCCAAGACCTGTAAGTCATTGAAAGT
>CAZNAH010000113.1:0-5203 GCA_964570735.1 uncultured Hyphomicrobiaceae bacterium
CAGCGCGGGCGAAACCTTGCGGGTGATCATGGCGAGCGGGAAGTTCCACGGCGTGATCGCGCCGACGACGCCGACCGGCTGGCGCGCGACGATGATGCGGCCGCCCTGCCGGTGCGTGGGGATCGTTTCGCCGTAGATGCGCTTCGCCTCCTCCGCGAAGAACTCGACGAAGGATGCGCCGTAAGTGGCCTCGCCGCGCGCCTCGGCCAGCGGCTTGCCCTGCTCGGAGGTCATGAGGTGCGCGAGTTCCTCCGCGTGCGCCATGATGAGGTCGTACCAGCGGCGCAGGGTTTGGCCGCGCTCCTTGGCGAGCTTGCCGCTCCAGGCCGGGAAGGCGCGGTGGGCGGCTTCGATCGCGGCCTTCGTCTCTGCCGCGCCGAGATGAGGCACGCGCGCGATGACGGCGCCTGTTGCGGGGTTCGTCACGGGCTGTGAGGGCTCGCCCGTCCATTGCCCATCGATGAAGCAATGCTGGCGGATGAGTGTTTGGGAGATGTGGTCCATGGGGCCTCCGGGCTTTAGGCGCGAGCGGCTTGCGTGTTCTGTTCTCATAATGGCGACGCGGCGATTGCCCCACAAGCTTGACCCGGTTCTTTGGGTAGGGAAATCTGCCCGCCGAAACGGCAAACGAACGGGATAGAGATGGCCAACGACACTCTCCGCGGTGCAACTGTCGTCTTCGACCTCGACGGTACGATCGCCGACAGCGCGCCCGACCTGATCCGCGCGACGAACCAGGCTCTGGAGAAGGCCGGTTATCCGCACGCGACGGAAACGGCCATCAAGCCGGGCGTCGCCTACGGAGCGAGGGCCATGGTCGCGGCGGGGCTTCGATCCATGGGCTTCGAACCGGAAGAGGAGGAAATCGCCCGGCTGGCGGACAGCATGGTCTCGTTCTACGAAGCCGATATCGCGTCCGCGACCGCGCTGTTCCCCGGCTTCGTCGAGGCGCTCGACGACCTCGAAGCGGCAGGCGCTCGGCTCGGACTGTGCACGAACAAGCGCGAGGCGCTGGCCCGCAAGCTGCTCGGCGAGCTCGGCGTGCTCGACCGCTTCCACGGCTTCGCGGGCTCGGACACCCATCCCTTCCGCAAGCCGGACCCGAGGCATGTGCTCGCCGTCATCGATGCGGCGGGCGGCCAGCCGGAGCGCGCCGTGATGGTGGGCGACACGGAAGCCGACATCGGCGCGGCGCGCGCGGGCGGCATCGCCTCGATCGCCGTGACGTTCGGCTACAGCCCGGTACCTGCCGAGGACTTGCAGGCCGATGGGATCGTTGCGCATTTCTCGGAACTGGTGCCGCTCGTGCGCGATGTTCTGGCAGCGCAAAAGCGTGTATGACTAGGACGACCGTCGGCTCTCCCTCCTTCTCGGTTCTCGCTGACATTCGTTCGCCGGAGTGAGCGCTCAACCTTCTCATCGGCTCGGGCCGGACAGGAGATCGTCATGCTAAGCACCGGACCGGCCGAAATCCTGAGCGGCGTGCCGCGCTATGTCATGTGGTCGCTCATCGCATCCGGGGCTCTGCTCGCTGCCCTCGTTCTGCTTTATCTGTCGCGATTGTCCGCGCAACCCGCCCTGCGCCAGCCGCCGGGCAGCCGCGTGGCTCTGGCGATTGGCGAAAATTTCTCCCCCTCGGATCGGTTTACGGGGTTCGTGGACGAAAACAGCGGAGCCTCCGTCGTCGTGGTCGAACTTCCCGGCGCGGCTTACGAGCAGTTGAAGCGGCTCGGCGATACCGCGCAGGCGTTCGAGGCGCAGGGCTTGCTGAATGTCGAGCGCGTCACGCTGAGGGGGCGCCAGGGCGACTATGTCTATCTGCGCGGGCAGCAGAAAACGGCGCTCGTCGATTATGCGAAATATGTGCTCATCTTTCCCGAGCAGGGGCTGACCGTGATGATCACGGCGAACATTCCGGAAGCTGCGCTCACCTCTGGCGCAGTCACCGGCGCGGCGATCGAAACCATCTTCGCCTCCGCGACGGTCAAGCCGGAAGCGATGCAGGCGGACTCGCTCTTCACCTTGGGGTATCTGGGGCCGTTCGAGGAGGATTTATCGCTCCTCGGCACGACAAAAGGCTATCGCCTGCGCGGCGAGGGGCCGGCGCGTCCTGACGATCCGGGGCTGCGGCCGCTTTTCCTCGTCGCGCCGTCGCTCACGCAAGCGCCCATCCCGAACCTGTCCCTGTTTGCCGAACGCTCGTTCCAGACGATCGAGCAGGTCAGGGACAAGAGCATCGAAGCCCGGAACGCGCTGACGGTCGCCGGGCTCGACGCCTTCGAGGTTCTCGGCGCCGGCACGGACGCCCGGAGCGGGGAGCCCTGTCTCGTCTATCAGGTGGTGATCGAGGCTGCCCACGGAGGCTACTTCCGGCTCGTCGGGCTCGCCCCCGCGAGCGAGAGGGAGAAATATCTCGCCGAATTCAGGAGAATATCGGAAAGCTTCGCGCCGAAGCCCAAGCCCTGAGGCATGTGATGCGGTTCGGGGCGGATTCTCATATCTATTGACAGCCGAACGGCCTGCTCCTTACCTTGGGGCTGATCCGGACACGTAGCTCAGCGGGAGAGCACTCGCTTCACACGCGAGGGGTCGCTGGTTCAATCCCAGCCGTGTCCACCATTCGGCTTGTCCGCGCCGATGCCCGCTCCTTCAGCATCGCGGGTCGAGTGATGCACAACGGTCGCATCTTCGCCTGAGTTTTTATTTTGACAGGGGGCGAAGGCACGGAGCCACTTTACGAAACATCGGCAATCTCGCATAATCCGCGCGATCGGGCGGAATATCGGACCCGGCGGAATATGCGTTGTACGTTAATGAGCCTCCCCGGCGCTGCACGTCGCCTGTTTTCCCCGACATTCGAAACGCCTGCCGACATGATTAAACATGGCCGAAACGCCATGCTTTTTTCATTTGGGGAGAGGAGAGAGCACCCATGCGTCAGACCGGCACGGTCAAGTTTTTCAACCAGGCCAAAGGTTTTGGTTTCATCACACCGGACGAGGGCGGCAAGGACGTCTTCGTGCACATATCCGCGGTAGAGCGGTCCGGCGTGGGGATGCTCGACGAGGGAATGCGCATCAGCTACGAGACGCAGCCCGATCCGAAAGGCAAGGGGCCGAAAGCGGTCAATCTGGCGCGCTCGGACTGATCAGCGCACGCGGTCGCCTGAGGCGTTTTTCGCTTCAGGCTATCGCGCAGTTTTCGAAAAGTGCCTCTCGATGGACGCCCGTCTCCTGGTGTTCGGCGTAGCCCTAGCGCTGTGCGCCGTCAGCCCCCAATCCTCGGCTGAGCAGACCCCGCAATCTGTTCTGGATGCAAAAAGCGCCGGCCGGTGCATCACGCTCCAGGAAGCCTTCATCGGGTTCGGCGAGCAGACCACACGGGGCGACGCCTTCCGCAAGCTTGACGAGGCCATCGCGATCCTGCGCCTGCGTCGCCCGCGCTACGCCACGGCGAAGGAAAGAAGCCGCAGCGCGATATGCGAGATTTACATCAAGGCGTTGAACGAATTCGAGTGCAAGGCGCGGGCCACGCTGTGCCGGTGATGCCTGCGCCGAGGTCACGCGCCGAAACGATACAGCACGCTCGTGTTGAGATGCGCCGGGTTCGGCGCGGTCTGGCGCACGCGCGCATAGGGCGCTGGCAGGGGCGCGGCCGCGCGATAGCAGAAGCGGAACACGCCTTCGCTGTCGCGCACGATCACCGTTTCCGCGCGCGCCTCGACCAGCCTCGCATAATGCGATGTCCCGCGCAGAAGGCTTGCGCACAGCACGCAGTCGTCTGGCCGGAATGTCATCTCCGCCGCGTCGCCATGGCGCGTGGCGATCTGCCCGGCGCGGCCCGCTTTCTTAATCAGGCGGTTTGACAGGTCGCAGGCGTCCGCCTCCCGATCGATGCAGAGGATGGGGCAATCGGTATGCTGGGCGAGCAGAAGCGCCGTGAGCGGCAGGGCGCCGCTTCCCAGAAACACGATGCGGGAGAAGGGGGCCGTGCCGATGAGCGCCCATTCCGCCTCGATGAGGCTGCGGTAGTTGTCATAATACCAGAACGACCGGATGAACGAGCCGGCGTCGTCCCGAGCCTCCAGCAGCCTGCGGCACCACCAGGCTTCCATGAGACCTTCCGCCTCGGCGCACAGACGCGGCAGCGCCTCCGCGAGGTCCGCCAGAGCGGGCGAATCGGGCAATGCCGCGCCGAAGCCTTCAGCCTGCCATGCGCACAGTCGGCTGACGAAGCCGGACAGCAGCGCCGTGACGTGCGGGTTGCCGGGGGAGAGGTCGTCCTGTTCCGAAAGGCTGTCATGAAGGTCGCGCAGATAGGCAATGGCGGCCGCCTCGTCGGCAAAACGAGCCTCGCAAAACGTCACGCGCCCTCGCGATGGAGAAGTTGAGATCCGTGTAACAAGATAACTGAAATCACCCGAGCCGGAAAGGTGAAGCGAACGCGGAGCCGCTCATCCGCGGCTTGCTTGGGTGGACATGCGGGATTATGTCACCGTCATGAAATTCCTCGATCAAGCCAAGGTCTATATCCGCTCCGGAAACGGCGGCAATGGCTGCCTGTCGTTCCGCCGCGAGAAGTTCATCGAGTTCGGCGGACCCGATGGCGGCGACGGCGGGCGCGGCGGCGACGTGTGGGTCGAGTGCGTCGCGAACCTCAACACGCTGATCGATTTCCGTTATCAGCAGCACTACAAGGCGGGCAACGGCGAGCACGGCAAGGGGGCGAACCGCTCCGGCCATAAGGGCGAGGACGTTACGCTGAAGGTGCCGCCCGGCACGCAGGTGCTGGCGGAGGATCAGGAAATGCTGCTCGGCGACCTGACCGAGCCCGGCCAGCGCGTGCTGATCGCGGAAGGCGGCAATGGCGGCTTCGGCAATGCGCGGTTCAAGTCCTCGACCAACCGCGCGCCGCGCCGGGTGAATCCCGGCCAGCCGGGCGTGGAAATGACCATTTGGCTGCGGCTGAAACTCATCGCGGATGCGGGCATCGTCGGGCTGCCGAATGCGGGCAAATCCACGTTTCTCGCTGCTGTCAGCGCCGCCAAGCCCAAGATCGCCGATTACCCGTTTACGACGCTCCATCCCAATCTTGGCGTTGTGAAGGTGGCGGGCGTCGATTTCGTGCTGGCCGACATCCCGGGCCTGATCGAGGGCGCGCATGAGGGCGCGGGCATCGGCGACCGCTTTCTCGGCCATATCGA
>CAZNAH010000113.1:5282-8698 GCA_964570735.1 uncultured Hyphomicrobiaceae bacterium
AGGCGTATGGGGCGGAGCTGCATAAGAAGCCGGAAGTGGTGGCGCTCTCGAAATGCGATGCCGTGCCGCCGGACGTGGCGCAAGCGAAGGCGGCTGCCTTGCAGAAAGCCGCGCGCAAGAAGCCGCTTCTGCTGTCAGGCGTGTCGGGCATGGGCGTGCGCGAGGCGCTTCTGAAACTTGCGCAAGTGATCGGGCGTGCGGATCAGGCCGAGAAAGCCGAGGGGGGAGACGAAAAACCCTGGCTGCCGGAACTGCAATCCTAGCTGCTCTGGCAGGTGTCAATCGCCGCCGCCACCTCCGCCGCATCCGCCCCCGCCGCAACCAGCGTCCCCTCCGCCATCCGAGCCTGAGTCGCGCGCGTCCGAGTCGCCAGTGCCGGACACCTCCACGGAGTAAACGGTCGCGACGCCGACACCGACCGTGTAAGTAATCGTGAAGCCGTGTTGCTGCTGCGTGATTGTTTTATCTGGATTGCTGAAACGATTGCGGTAGATTTTATCCGCAACAGAAAACATAATTCGTGCCGTAACATAGAGTATCGCTGTCCAGAATAGCGTAGCCCAAATAACGCCTAAAGGCGAAACGGTCTGTCGCGTCAGCATGAAAGTTAAGACAGAGACGAAGACAGCAGCAAAAAGCAAGCCCTCAAAACGCGCACTTCGCCGATCAGGGTTGCGGCGCGGCTTCAGCGAAAACAGCCGGAGATTGACCCGGCGAAATTTTTCCGGCGCTGCAAACCGGATCGACGGCGGCGGCCAGATATCGGACGGAGGTTTTTCGCCGAATATCCTGTGATAAAGCTCAAGCGTTCGCAGGTAGTTCCGCTCGAATTTTTGCGCTTCGACCGGCCCGCCCTCGGTTGGTCCGTGGTGCAGTTCCTTCCCCAGCACGCGAGGGCAAAACTCACCCCAGTAATCGCGGGAATAGACGAGGTGCAGGTGCCACGCCTGGTCCACCTCGTCAGAAGGGGTCAGTTCCTCCCGCGGCGAAATGCAGGTGAGATAGACGAATTTCTTGTATTCCTTGATGACGCGGGCTGCGTAGTCGTCGGTCCAGCCGTTTTCGCGGGCGAGCCGTCTCGAAAAGGGGAGCGAGACGTCCGTCCGATCAAGGTCGTGCCGCATGATCCGGTCCAAGAGGCCCGGATCGGCCGTCTGCACGGCTTGCGCATCGACAAAAGCGGCGGGCAAGTTCAGGGTCATGGAACCTGTCCCTCGATAAGACCTCCCATGTCTCCAGCTTAGCGGAAGCCGATAACGCGCCCATGACGGCCCGAGAAAGGTGTCACCCGGCCTTGCCTGCGCGCCCGTCCCGCCCCTCCTCCTCCACCAAGCCATGGGCCAGCGTGGTGAGCACCACCGAAGCCGCGAAGAAGTAGACGCCGGGTAGCGCGACCGCGTCCGCGAGCGCTGTCGATTTCGCGTAGAAGACCAGCAGCGCGAGTACGAGCACATCGAGCATCGACCATTTGCCGAGCCATTCGAGCCGTCGCAGGACGCGGCTGCGCGCGAGGCTCGGCGAAGCCATCAGCGTGCCGGCCGCCACGATGTAGACGAGCTTGAAGACGGGGAAGAGGATCGAAAAGATGAAGATGATCGCGGCGAGGAAAAGCTCGCCGGTGTGGTACAGCGCCGCGATGATCGACGCCAGCGAGTGGGTGTCCGTCCAGAAATAGAGGCGGGTCAGCTTCACGATAGGGAGGGTGAGCCCCAGGACGAGGCAGCCCGCTGCGGCAAGGACAAGCACGAGCACGAAGAATGCGCGCCAGCCCTTGCCTGTCATCGCGGAGCCTTCATCGAAGGGCGCCCGGCAGTCTGCGATTAGGCGGTCACCTGGCGCTTTTCATAGGCGACGCCCTTCTCGTCGAGCATGGCCTGCAAATCACCGGCCTGGAACATCTCGCTGACGATATCGGCGCCGCCCACGAATTCGCCCTTCACGTAAAGCTGGGGGATGGTCGGCCAGTTGGAATAGGTCTTGATCCCTTCGCGCACGTCCATATCGGCCAGCACGTTCACATCGTGGAAGTCCACGCCGAGATAGTTGAGGATTTGCGCCACACGGCCGGAAAAGCCGCATTGCGGGAAATCTTTCGTGCCCTTCATGAACAGCACGACATCATTGCTGCTGACTTGGCCCCGGATCCAGGTGTGAATGTCCTGCTCGCTCATCGCGATCCCTTCTCTTGACGCTTAAGGTTTGGCCGGTTCCGCATCGGGAACCTTTGTTTGCAGGGCGAGGGCATGAAGCGCGCCGCCCATATTCCCTTGCAGGGCCTCATAAACCATCTGGTGCTGCTGAACGCGCGACTTGCCCCGGAAGGCTTCCGAGATGACGGTCGCGGCGTAGTGGTCGCCGTCGCCTGCAAGATCGCGGATCATCACTTCGGCATCAGGCAGCTTGGCCTTGATCAGACTCTCGATGTCCTGTGCATGCATCGGCATGTGGGGCAGCCCCGTTCGCTTCAATATCCATAACATAAAGGCGAGGCGAGACGGTTTGCAACGCCCCCGCCGCGCTCATCAGCCCATAAAGGCGGGGAACCAGCCTTCATGCGCCTTGCGGAGGTCCGCAAGGTCGAGGGGAGGCTCGCCCGGCAGCAGGATCGCCCGGCCGCCGCATTCCGCCACGATACGGCAGGGCAGGCGGCAGGCGGTTGCGTCCGCCATGATCCGTTCGGCATCGGCGCGCTTCGTCGCCACGAGATAGCGGCCCTGTTCCTCGCCGAATGCGGCGGCGTGGGGCAAAAGGCCGGCGTTCGGGCGGTAGATCAGGCCCACATCGCCAGCAAGCGACATCTCGGCCAGCGCGACGAGCAGCCCGCCATCGGAAATATCGTGCACGGTCCGGGTCAGCCCGTCCGCGACGAGGCGGCGGACGAGATCGCCCGCGGCGCGCTCCGCGTCGAGATCCACCGCGGGCGGCGCGCCTGCATGTTTGCCCGTGACCTTATACTGATAGAGCGACTGGCCGAGATGGCCGGTTTCCGCGCCGATCAGCAGAATAACCTCGTCGGCGGGGTTGAGCGCGATTGTCGCGGCCCGATCGAGATCGGCGATCAGTCCCACGCCTCCGATGGCTGGGGTCGGCGGAATGGCCGCGCCGTTCGTCTCGTTGTAGAGCGAGACATTGCCGGAGACGACCGGGAACGCGAGCGCGCGGCAGGCTTCCGCCATGCCCTCGATGCAGCGGGCGAACTCGCCCATGATTTCGGGGCGCTCCGGATTGCCGAAATTCATGCAGTCGGTCAGCGCGAGGGGTGTCGCCCCTGAAGCGGTCAGGTTGCGCCAGGTCTCGGCCACGGCCTGCTTTCCGCCTTGGTAAGGATCGGCGTAGCAGTAGCGCGGCGTGACATCGCAGGCGAGGGCGAGCGCTTTCCGTGTGCCGTGGACGCGCACGACGACCGCATCCGAACC
>CAZNAH010000113.1:8708-9226 GCA_964570735.1 uncultured Hyphomicrobiaceae bacterium
GCCGTGTCGCCGCGCACCAGATAATCGTACTGCTCCCAGATCCAGCGGCGCGAGCAGAGATTGGGCGAGCCCATCAGCGAGATGAGCGCCTCGCGCAAGCTGGACGGCGCGGGCACGTCTTCGGCGGAGATCGCGGCGGGCACGGGGCGGCTCGCCACGGGGCGTTCGTAGCGCGGCGCCTCGTCCGAGAGGATGGCCGTCGGAATGTCGGCTTCCACCTTGCCCCGGTGACGCACCACGAGGCGGCCCGTATCGGTGGTTCGCCCGATGACGGCGAAATCGAGTTCCCATTTGCGGAAGATGCGCTCGGCCAGCGCCTCCGATCCCGGGCGCAGCACCATCAGCATGCGCTCCTGGCTTTCCGACAGCATCATCTCATAGGCCGTCATGCCCGGTTCGCGCTGGGGCACGTGATCGAGATCGAGGTCGATGCCGGAGCCGCCCTTCGCCGCCATTTCGACGGAGGACGAGGTGAGGCCCGCCGCGCCCATGTCCTGGATGGCGAGAATGGCGTCCTC
>CAZNAH010000114.1:0-8509 GCA_964570735.1 uncultured Hyphomicrobiaceae bacterium
CTGGAGACGGTGAACACCTATGAAGGCACGCACGACATCCATGCGCTGATCCTCGGCCGGGCCATCACGGGGTTGCAGGCTTTCGCATAAGGAAGGGGGCTGAACCCGGCTCGCCAGCCGGTCCAGCATGTTTCGGCATTAGGGAAATCCCTATCTTGCCCATAATCTTTTGACGGTATATACAACCTTAAGATGTGTTTCGTTCGCGCCATCGAGGGTTGTGTTGATGGGGTTTCGGGTTCTCCCTTTCGTGCTGTGTGCGTCGATCGGTATGGGTCTGGTGCAGGCGGATCGAGCGAAAGCGCAGGATGTCTGGCGTTCACCGAGCGGCAATCTGTCGAGCTTTCCCCATCTGGGCAGCGAAGACTGCGAGACTTACGGCAGCGCCTATGGCTATTCGGAATGCTCGATCCATAGGCAGCAGGTCAAGCAAACGAACATCACCCGGGCCACAAACGCCAAAGCAGCATCTCCCGAAACGGTGCCCCCGAGCACTCCACCCGCGCCCGCCGCAACCGCAAACCTAACGCCTTACGTTCCGTCAATCCCGGTCCGGCGCACGCTCAAGCTCGTGGGCGACCGCTGCCTTAGCGTGCTCGCAAAATGTTATGCGCAGTGCAAATCGCACGCGTTCGAGCCGGACACGTGCAACCTGCTGTGCAGCACGGACACGTTCTGCGCGTGGACAGCCGCCGTGACCTACGGCGATTTTCTCGAACAGGAACTTGAGGCTCTGCGCTCCCCGCGGCGGATCGTGCCAGCGGAAGACAAAAAAGAGGTGCGGGTCGCGAAAAGCGAATAAGCCGGCGATTGCGGAGCGGAGGGCGCCGGAGGCTAGCGCCCGATACCGGCTTCGACGGCGCAGCGGATGAGATCGGCGAAGCTTTTTGCCTGCAACCGCCGCATCAGCTTGGCCCGGTGGACTTCGACCGTCTTTTCGCTGATCCCGAGCGTGAACGCGATCGACTTATTCGCCTGACCGTTGACGAGCAACTCCAGGATCTGGAGTTCGCGCGGGGTCACCTTCTCGATGATCTCCTGCTTCCTCAAGCTTGGCACGCCCGCTTCGGAGACGCGGCTTGCGCGCCTCAACGCGTTGTCAAGGTCCGCCTCCCGGCATGGCTTCTCAATGAAATCGGTGGCGCCGATGTGAAGCGAGCGCACCGCGAGCGGGATGTCCGCCTGGCCCGAAACCATGATGATGGGCCACCTCAGGCCCCGGCCGCGCATGAGTTCGATCACGTCGAGACCGCCCAATCCGGGCATGCGGGCATCGAGGAAGACAAGCGCGGGGCTCAGCGCGTCGAGCGCTTCAAGAAAATGTTCCGCACACTCGAAACAGCGGACCTCGATGCCTTTCGGAGCGAGCAGGCTTTCCAGCGCGAGGCGATCGCCGGCGTCGTCATCGACGACATAGGCCGTGCGATGGGGCGGGCCCGCATCCGGGGCGCGTTGAGCCATAGGTTCCGCCAGTCTCATCTCTCCCTCACTTGCCTGCCGGGGGGCCCGGCTTCGGAAGGCAGACCTCGATCCGGGTTCCGCGTCCGGACGATGTCAGAACGATGCGCCCACCCTCATTCTCCAGCATTTTCTTGACGAGGGCCAAGCCCAGACCGCCCCCGCACGGCTCATGGCCGCCATGATCGTGGGAGAGGGCCGGGCGAAACGGGTCCGCAGCGCGGTCACGGGGCATGCCGGGCCCGTCATCGCGGACTTCGATGCGATACATCGAACCGTCCTCCCGAAGGCGGACCTCGATCACCCCATCCTCACGATCATGATGCCGCACCGCATTGCCGATCAGGTTGCGAAAGACGAGATCCATCAATGCTGGCGCCGCGAAGATCAGGCGAGGTTCGCAATCAAGATGCAGGGCGAACCGGCTTGCGGCGGGGATCGTTCTCGCGACATCTTCCGCCATCGCGACCACATCGAGCGGCGCGCGAACCTGCGCGGTCTGCTTCAGGCGGGCGTAATCGAGCAATTCGCTCAGCATGGCGGCCATGCGTTCGATCTGGTCTTCCAGCCTCCCGATATGGTCGCGCATCGCGCTCTCATGCGCCGGCATCTGCTCCCGCAACCACTCCAGGCCGCTGCCCAGGCTTCGGAGCGGCGCACGCAGATCATGCGCGATCAGGGATGCGAATTCTTCGAGATCGGCATTCGCCCGCGCCAAGAGACGGTTACGGTCCTGGAGCGCAGCGTTTCGCTCGACCATGTCGGTCAGGATCTCGGCAAACGAAATGATCCCGCCGACTGCGCCGTTCACCCCCCGCCATGGCCAGTGATGCCATCTGACATGGTGCTCCACACCGGTCCGCGATCGGGCGAGATGGATGTCCGTCGCCGTGGCACGCCCCATTCTGCACGCGACGAGCCAATCCTCATGGCGATCGGCGAGATAGGGGAAGAGGCCGTTCAGGCTTTCGCCGAGGATCGGCTCCGTCAGAAAGCGGAAGCTTTCGGTGAAGTGGCGTGTGGCCACGACGACGCGGCCGTCCGCATCGAGGATGGCCAGGGAGACCGGCGCGTTGGCGATCAGCACATCGAGCAGGTTCTGCTTCTCGACCACCTGCCCCTTCGCCCGTTCGAGATTGTCCTCCGCCAGCCGGCGGGACCGGATCTGCCGGGTCAATTCGTCCTCCACGCCAGTACGGGCGTCGGACCGGTGCAGCACGACGATATAGGCGTCGTCCGCCTCGCACCAATGCACGTCGATGGAGAGCTTGCCGGGAGGGAGGCCGCGATCCACAAGGTCGATTTTCGGGATGGACAGGGCCGCGCCGTCCTCGTCCTGCAAGGCGAGGATGTCGCGCTCAAGACCGAAGAACGGCGTGCCGGGCGAGCAGAGCGGAGCATCCCGCGTGATGAAAGTTGCAAGCGTTCCGCAATGGCCGCGGATGATCTGACCGGCGTCCGCCCAGGCAAAACCCAGGATCGACCGCTCCATAAGGCCGCGGACGAGCCGGTCCAGCGTTGAAGGCGGCGGCGGAACACAGACCGTCACAGTTCGCGCTCCAGACAGAGAAGCGTCAGCGCCTCGAAGCTTGCCTGGACATTCGCGCCGCTTTTCGCGCTCGCCAGGATCGGCTCCACGCCCAGCCGTTCCAAGTCATGCATGGTCTCAATCTGCGCGCCGGGGTCGAGATCGGTCTTGTTGAGGATGAAGAGCACGGGACGCCCCGGCAGGGTTTCCTGGAACAGGTGCACGAGGTTCTTCGCCGACTCCACGGTGGAGGCGCGCGTCACGTCGGCGAGCACAAGCGCGGCGCTCGCGCCCTTGATGTAGATGTGCTTGAAGATGCCCGGGCCGAAATCACCGTCGATATCCCAAATGGCAAGCTCGACCGCCACCTCCTCGCCACGCGCGCTGAGGGTCATGCGATGGGTGTAGATATCGACACCCAGCGTCGCCTTGTAATTCGTGTCGAACGTCTTGAAGACGAGCCGGCGCGCGATGGAAGTCTTTCCCACGCCGATATCGCCAAGCAGCATGATTTTGTAAGCCGGGACCATGGTTCACCGCCGTCCGAGCAGGCGGCCCGGCGTCCGGATGACGTTGCGGACGAGCCCGCCAGCGGCAGACGGACGCGCCGCACCCGCCGCGCCGCCCCTTGCGAGCGGACCGGAGCCGGAGAGCGCGCCGACTGCTCCCCGCGTCAGCCCTCCGGCAACGTTCGCAACGCCCTGCCCTAAATTGCCACGGCTGGAGGGGGAACGTTGAAAGCCCTGTAATGGCCCGGGGAGCCGCTGCCTCAGAGGGCCGAGCGCCGTGACAGCCGGCGGCGGTAGCTTGCCCCAATCCACGATGTCGAGCTTTTCGCCGAGGGATGTAGCGCGATCCTGCTCGTTCCACATCTCGACGATGGATGCGGCATCATCGGCGGTTGCGGCACCCTGCTCGCACCGGCCCGGCGGCAGGCATGGGATGGCCGCCAGCCCACCGGACAGACGGTCCCGGACCAGGCTGCCCGCGCCTTCCAGCGTTTGGGATACGGCGTTCGATGCGGCATCGAGGACTTGCGTCGCCCCGGCCCCGGATTTCGCGACAGCCGATACGGTCTGACCCGCGGCACCCAGCGTCGCGGCAACCGCATTTCCCCCGAAGGAGACCGTTGCGGAAACCGCAGATCCCGTCCTCCGAACGGTCTGCGAGACGGTGTCGAGCACGGGTTCGGTCAGGGCTTTTTCGATGGCGATCAGCCGATCCGTCACCTGCTGCACCTGCGAGAGCGTATAGTCCACGGTGTTGGAGGTCAGGCCGAAAACGAAGTTCGTCGTGGTCGGGACGATGCCTAGCTGCTGGTCGAGGATTTGCAGCAGAGAATTGGCCGCTTCCTGCGATGGCAGCACGCCCGAGAGCGTAATCGTCTCCGCCCCATCCGTGACGTCCACGTGAATGGGATAGCCGCGCAGGGCCTCCTGAGACTGAACGACTTCGCTGATATCCTTTTCGAGCGTCGCCGCGCGGATCTCGCTGACGATATGCTGCCCCGTCAGGGATGCGGAAAAGGCGAACAGAACGCTCACAAGCCCGATGAAATAGAACGGCTTACGCCGTCGCGCGGCATCGTCCGCGAGCGCGAATTGCAGGGAGGCCGCATTCAGCCGTTCCGCAAGGGCCGGGATGGCGCTGCGCGCTTTCCCGGCCGCCGGTTCTGGCGCATTCTCCCGAAGCTCGCGCATCTCTCCCAGAAATGACACCAGTTCCGCATCGAGGCACTTTTCGAGGACGGGGTTCGACCGGCCGGCGCAGCGGAATGCAACGATGTGAGCGGGCGTCATCCGCAGGAAAAGGCGGGACTCGATCGAGGGCGCGGAGTTCTCCCCCCTCTTGAGACAAGGCTTCCGCGGCGAAATCGCTGAACGCGGACAGGAGGCCGCCCATCATGGTCCGGTCGGGCTCCCCGCCCTTACGGGCAGACGCGTGCTTCGCCTCGGCGGACAGCCACCGGTCGACGACGATTCCAGCCCCCTTCTTGATGAGCAGGATTTCCTCGACCCGCAGGCAGCCTCTGGATTTCAACATCAGGTCCCGATACGGCACGCCCGTCATCACGCTCTTGATGCGCAATGCGAGATTGCTGACCGAGAACAGTTGAGCGAGCTTCCGGTCCGTGCGCGAGACGAAGCTGTTCAGGTTGCGCGAAACGTAAGCGGAAACGAGACGGCCGAGCAGAGGATAGATCGCCTCAACGAGGTCGTCGCGGGAGTTGGCGATCTCGCGGCGGACAAGGCGCACGACGAGCGGCGCGAGGGTGTTGGCGAGACGTTCGTGATCCGCCGCATGCGTTGTTCGCAGCGCATCCACAAGGACGGCGGAGACGCTCTTGAGCAGACGCTCTTCCGTCCCGATGCGGGCTTCATGCGCAAGAACCCGCCCGCTCAACTCGCGCAATTGTGCGCGTTCATCGCGGAACAGGATATCCTTGAGCCTTGCAATTTCCTCGTGCCGTATGGCGCTGAGTGACATGCCGGATACGCGTTACGAATGCATCCAATTTATGCAAAAATTTAAAACACCTTTTCTGGAAACATCAAGATCGAATTCCTTAATTCCATTTCGTTATTATTTAAATGCATACATTCCGCAGCGCTCACCCATGGGGAAAGTCCCAACTATCGGCAAAGCTTGGTTTATGGTTTCCTGAGGGTATAAGATCAACCGTGGGGCAAATCACAATGCAAATGAGCGATAAAGTAAGTTCTCCCGACCAAAAGAACGCGGCGTTGATGGTCTCTCGCATGCTGCTTTTTGCCAAAGAGGACCTGCGCGATCTCGGGATGCCGGCTTGTAGTGTGTTGATCGAGATCTGTATTAAAGAAATGAAAAGAAACTTCAAAATCCGCACGGAAGAACTCGTACGCGGGGCCGACTAAGTCCGGCTAAAGCGACTTCTGAAAACTGAACCCCCTTTCAATGCCGAAAGCCGCGCGTCGAAAGACACGCGGCTTTACTGCGCTTAGCCGTGAACGGCAGCCCTGGGGGGACCGAGGCTGCCGTGCCGTCACCGCTTACTTCAGGGGCGCTTCCGCGGGGTGGCCCGCCACCGACTTGTAGGCGATGCCGAAGCGGACCGCATGGACATCGGTCTCCGCGTCAATCCGCTGCGAGCAGCTCGTGCTGCACGCCGTCGTCGTCTCGTCGAACAGCGTGACGTCTTCATAATCCGAATAGCGGTATTCGAGCTTCATCGACCAGCCGGCGCGGATTTGCTGTTCGACGCCCAGGCCCACGAAATAGCCGTCGAGGTCCTCCGAAAGGTCGCCAGCGAATTCGATCTCCGTCGCGGTGTAGCCAGCCGTGACATACCACATCGTGCAGCAGGAGCGCGTCAGGCCGAGCCTCGCGCCGACCGCCCAGCTTTCCTTGAGGTCAAGGTCGTAGCTGAGCGTGTAGTCGCCCGGGCCGGTCAGCGTGCCGGAGCCTTCGAGATCACCGAAGGTGTAATCCGCGAAAACGCCGATCACAACGCTCGAAAGCTCACGATCGTACCCCACGGCGATGGTCCCCGTCGCGCCGTCGCTGGCGATATCGTCGTTCTGTGAAAAATCATCGTCGTCAACGGCAATATCGTGGGAAATCTCGGAGCTCGCGATGCCGTAGCCGACGCTGCCGGAGACATAGAAGCCTCCCCAGGATGCCGTGCAGCATGGCGAAGGCGCGGGAGGCGCGTCCTTGGCCGAGTGATAAAGGCCGTCAGCGCGTGCGGCGCCTGCGGTGCCGAGAAGAAGCAGGCCGATGGCGGCCAGCGAGAACAGTCTCATGATGCGTCCTTTCATGGTTGAGAGGCGAAACGCGAAGGGGACGCGAATACGACTTCCGCGTGTGGAAACTGGATGCATCAATCGCCGATTCGCGGGCTGGCTTGGAGACAGTGAGTCGACGCCTCGCGGAGTTTTCCTCTACCTGTGATAGAAAAATCACATTCATACAATCGGGGCGGGGATTAGGCACGCCAAACGCCCGCGCTTGCCGGATTAGGCAGTTCGCGATCGCGCCGGTACAGGCGTGCCGGAGGACGCGAGCCGCAAAATCAATATATAAGCCATTGATTTGTATGAATTTCTTGCAGGTTTACGCTTCAGTAAGCCTAGCTCGAACCCGGGGCCGCTGGCAGACGCCTGCCCGCTTATCCTTCTTACATCGCAGCGGCTTGAGAACGCTCCAAGCCCTGCTGTTCACAACCGGTTCGAACCAGAGCCACAGTCCGGAGAGCACGCACAATGGCATTTCAATCCTTCTGCGAAACCCAGCCCAAACCGCATTCGCCCGCTGCTCCTCCTTACACGCCGCCTCCAAGTCATTATCAGGGCGGCGACACCACTCAAACCACAATTATCAACAACACGACCAACAACACGACCAACAACACGACCAACAATACCACAAACAACACGACGACGATCAATACGATTACGACAACAACGAACAATGATAATAGCGTAACCAACAACACAAGCTCCGTTACCGTTAGCAATGAAAGCTCAACAACGAGCGAAATATTGAGTGGAAACACCGTTCTCAGCGACTTGAGCGTTCTGAACGGGAACTCGCTTCAGACAGGCGATGTCCTGAGCCCGTCGCTGACCCTTGGGGACGTGGATCTGAGCGTGGCACCGACCGTGGATGCCTTAAACGGAACCGTTTCGACGGTCCTGAATGCCCCACTCGTCAGCGATATCCTGGATGTCGATGCGGGCGGTGTACTGAGCGACCTCGTCGAGACCGGCGACGTTCTGTCGGATGTAACCGCCGTGGTTACGGATGTCGCCGACGTGGGAAATGCCGGGCTTCTGAACGACATCGCGGATCTCGGCTTTACTGGAGACCTCGTCGATGCCGCCGCGAATCTCGACGTGGGCAATGTTGTGCAGGCCGTAACGTCCGCCACGGACCTCTTCGACGGGCTGGCCGATGCCGACGTCGGCGGCACCGAGATCATCGGCCAAGTCGCTAACCTCGACATCGTCAGCGCGATCACCGACACGGCCGATCTCGGCGTCGGGGGAAATCTCGTTTCGGCTCTATCGGGCCTTGGGACCAACCTCGGTGATCTGATCAACCTCAACGCTGTGCAGACTGTGGGCTCGATCACGAGCGACATCACCGGCTCCGGCAGTGTCCTGACGGACGCGGATGTGGGCAATCTGGTGGCCCAGCTCAGCGGGCTCACAACCGACTCGCTGATCGGGAATGTGGCCAATCTGGACCTGTCCAGCCTGGGTGCCGTCATCGAGGCGGATCTCCTTGATGCGGGTCTCCCGTTGAATGTCGATCTCGGCGGTTTGCTCAGCCAGGTCAACCTTTTCGATATCGCCGATCTCGGTGAAGTGCTCGGTCAAAGCTAAGTTAAACCCTTGAATAAAATCCCAGCCAAATTGTCCTTGGCTGGGATACTCAATGAAAACACCGCCCTGTTATCTTGATCATCAAGAACAGACTGTGCCCGCGCTTTCTCCGCGCCATCCGTCATCAAGGTGTGTCTATATGCGTCAAGACGTCGTT
>CAZNAH010000114.1:8547-9207 GCA_964570735.1 uncultured Hyphomicrobiaceae bacterium
TTTGGCGAGGCTTCCGAAGCTCCCGAAGTCGCGCTGAAACAGGATAAGGGAAAAGCGCAGCGGCAGCGCGGGTTGTGGAATTTTCTCACCTGGTCCTTTTTCCTGGCGAATGTCGCGGCCACCGCGGAGGCGGCGGGAAAGTCCGCCCACGCGGCGGAAGCCGACGATACCGCCCCGCAGCCGGACAGTTCCGGCGCACTGCCGAACGCGCTCGCAGCCGTCCCCATCCTCCCGGGAGTAGCCATCGGCAACGAGCCCACTCCGCAGGAGGGTTCCGCCGCGCAGAGTGCGGCACCCTCGCAAGCCCAGCCGCAAGCCGCGCCGAATGTGGGCGGCTCTGACGCGCTCCCCGTCGATCTTGGCTCGGCGGAGACCGGCCTGACCCTGAGCGCGTCCGGAGGCTTCGCAGCGAGCGGCAGCCGCAGCGCGGCGGAGCAGAATGCCTCTGCGCCAGCGAATGCTCCGCGGGGGAGCGAGGGCTCCGGAAATCTCGACTTGACCATCAATATCGATATCGACCTTCACGTGAATCCGGGCTCCACCCCTGCTGTAGACCCTGGCCTTGACCTTCCCGTGGGACCGATTGTGGGCGGGGTGGTCAATGTGGTGGAAAGCACGGTTGAGACTGTCACCGATGTCGTAGGCGAGGTGGTCGGCGTC
>CAZNAH010000115.1:0-4781 GCA_964570735.1 uncultured Hyphomicrobiaceae bacterium
GAACACGTCGATGATCTTCAACTCCGGCTCGTCGATCCCGCCATAGAGGTGGTTGAGGAACATTTCCTTGGTGAGCGTCGTGCCCTTGCGCAGGGAAAGCAGCTCAAGCATCTGATATTCCTTGCCGGTCAAATGCACGCGCTGGCCATCGACCTCGACTGTCTTGGCATCGAGATTGACCCGCAGCACGCCCGTCTGGATCATGGACTGAGCATGGCCCTTGGACCGGCGCACGATGGCATGGATGCGCGCGATCAACTCGTCTTTATGGAAGGGCTTTGTCAGATAGTCGTCCGCGCCGAACCCCAAGCCGCGGACTTTTTCGTCCACGCCGACCATGCCCGACAGGATCAGGATCGGGGTCTTGATCTTGCTGACCCGCAGCGAGCGCAGCACCTCATAGCCGCTGATGTCCGGCAGGTTGAGGTCCAGGAGGATGATGTCATAATCGTAGATCTTGCCGAGATCGACGCCTTCTTCGCCCAGATCCGTCTGAAAGATATTAAAGCCCTCCGACAGCAACATCAGCTCGATGCTCTGAGCCGTGGCGCTATCGTCTTCGATGAGTAGTACTCGCATGGCAATCCCTCGTCTGCGAACAGGTGTCCAAAAGGACCCTTGGCGCGGAGAACGGCGACCGCGCCTGAAGGTTAACTCCCGGCCGAAAATTTAACGCCGAACAGGTTAAGGAACCTTAAGCCAGCAGCGCTAAAAGAGCGCGACGCCTGTTTACGGGATGAGACGCGTTACAGAGCGGAAAACCTGCCGACGCGGAGAATCGGGGCAGCCACGAATAGCACGGCAAGCAAGCCGCAAGCTTAACATGAATTTGCCGCAAATCGCGAACCGGACTTACGAATCGCGCGCAGAGTGTTCAATGAAAACTGAAACGAAGCCAATTCATCATTTTCGTTCCGGTCTTTTCAAGGCGGCGCTGTTGTATTGCTGCGACGGTTTACGTCACTTTAAGCGTTTCCCGCGATGATCCATCGAAGCAGGTGGGCACCGTTCGCTCAGTGGAGAAGTCGAGATCGGGCTAGAGGGCCATGGGACCGCAAACCATCAACAATGCCGCTCAGCGCTTCGAATATGAAGACAAGCGCCAGCAGATTACTGACATCGAGGCGATGATCACCGACTTCCGCAGGATCGCCGATGACCTCGACCTCCAGATCGAGGCGGAACAGCGGGCGAGCGGCATCACCGACATCAATCACTTCGCCTACCCCACATTCGCCCGCGCGGCCATAGCCCGGCGCGACAACCTGCGCTCGTCCATCCGGGAACTGGAGCAGCGGCTCGGCACAGCGAAGCAGGAGCTTGCGGAGCTGGAGGAGCAGATCAAGAACGCGCAAGTCGCGGAAGGGCTCGACATGCAGCGGTTCAGCAAGCCGACGGGCCGCCGCAAGAACACCCGTTATCTCGGCGCGCTCGGCTCGTCCTCATGAGTGTGTTTTTCCCGCCTCAGTTTTCCACGGCTTATCCCGAGCGCTGGGCGGCGCTGGCGGGGGCCGCCACAGCCTGATATTCCGCAAGCTAGGGAATCGCGGTTTACTGACCGCGTTTCACGGGATGTGGTTTGGCTCGCCATGATGAGGGCTTTGTCTTTATCTGCGCTCGGTGCCGCGTGCTGCCTTCTGGCCGCATGCGCGGGCTCCCTGCCGTCGCTCTCGCCGGGCGATGCCGCGCTGACGCAAGCCGACGAGGCGGAAATCACCGGCGCGCTCCCCGCCGCCGACGGCGTCCCTCCCCTGCCCGAGAGGCGTGGCAAGGATGCGGCCGCGGTGGCGCAAGCTCCTTCCCCCCGGACAAATTTTATGGGTCATCTCGCCTCGCTTCTGCCGGCGGGAATTGACAGCGGTGCGGCGGCGGCCTCCGAAACGGCACACGCGGACGCCGACCCCACCACGGTCTACGCCCGCATCGCGCAGCGGGTGAAGTCGTGCTGGCTGAACCGCGCCAACCCGGTCATCCCCGGCCACAAATTCCACGCCGAGGCCAGCCCCAGCGGCGAAGCCTCGATCACTCTTTACAAAAAGGTTGACGGTGCGGCGCTGGGCGTGGCCGCGTTCCGGATCAAGATCATGCGCGACGGCAGTGGCACGTCCGTCCACAGCGAGAACGTCAAATTACCGGAAGCGCTGAAACCTGCGCTTCTGACGGACGTGACCGCCTGGGCGCAGGGCCGCGAGGGGTGCGCGGCACGGTCTGCTGCGGTCGCCGGCAAAACCGCGACCCCGTAACCTATAACGCACAGCTCAGGCTTCATCTCAGTTCTGTCATATTTTCGCCCGTTTAGAACCCGACTTCACGCGGTTAGGTAGTTTGGGCAGGTTGGGGCAAGGGAAGATCGGTGCGGCGCGCGTTCCTCATTGCGATCCTGGCGGCGGGCACCGTGACGGCGTGCTCCAAAAAGGATCCGACGCTGGACAATGTGGGCGGTTCTGAGCCGAGCCGCCTCTCCTTCGGGGCTCCGCAAACCGTTCAGGCCAGCTTCCTTCAGAAAATGAAGACGTGCTGGTTCGGCGGGGAGGACGCGCCGCTGCAAGGCTACAGCTTCCAGGCGGCTGCCGCGACACACGGAAACCCTGCCCTCACATCCGAGCCGGTCCCCGTCTATCAGAACATCAAGATTTACGATCACGAGCGCCAGGCGGAAGCGTTCGAGGTCCAGTTCCATAAATATAACGACAACACGCTGATCTCGACCCGCAATCTGGGCTTGCCGCTCGAACTCGCGACGAAGCTCAGGAAGGACGTTGAAACTTGGATTCTGCGCAATTCCGACTGCGAATAACCGTTCCCAGTCTTAATCACTGTTCAGTTCGTGGTCGAACGACCCATCCACTACTCCTCCCGTCCATGCCATCCCGTGATTGGAGCCCCGCCAAGGCCGGTCTCGACCCTCCTTGCGCGCTTCAAAGCGAATGGCGTATCTCGTTTGAGCTAGAGCTTCCCCCCAACTCACAGACTCCACGGCGAGGACTGCACCGCCGAATTCGGATTTCATCGCTTTTGCGCTGTGGAGATAAATCCAACCTCCGATCAAGGACCCGGCGTCGCCTTCGCTGACGGCCCAGCAGCATGACCGATAGATGCGCCCGCCCTCGTGGGTCAGCCCGATTAAATCCTTGCCTTCGCGACGGCAAATCAGATGGATCGCTTTCATCTTGCTGCCTTGTCGCGGAGTCAGATCAGCATATGCGCCGCCATGGCGGGGTAATCCGCCTCGGCGCGGAACGGCCGCGACAGGACGGCCTCGATCGCGGCGTCGAGCTTCATCTGTCCGGTCAGAACGCTGTTGACCGCCTCGCAGATCGGCATTTCGACCCCCCGCTCGCGCGCCAGCGCGACCACCGCAGCCGCCGAGTGATAGCCCTCGGTCACCGATTTGCGCGAACCCATCACGTCCTGTAGCGCCTTGCCCTGGCCGAGCGATTGCCCGAGCGACATGTTCCGCGATTGCGGACTGGAGCAGGTCAGGATCAGATCGCCCAGACCTGAGAGCCCCGTCATCGTCTCGAAGCGCGCGCCGAGTTTCGTGCCGAAGCGCGCGAGTTCCGCGAAGCCGCGCGTGGTCAGCGCGGCGTGGGCGCTCGCGCCGAGATGCCGCCCATCCACGATGCCCGCCGCAATCGCGAGAACGTTCTTCACCGCGCCGCCGATCTGTGCGCCGAGGATGTCGTCCGTCCAGTATAGCCGGAACGTCTTGTGGCCGATCGCACCGGCGAGCGCGTGTCCGAGCTTCTGATCCCCGCATGCGAGCGTGAGCGCGACAGGCAGGTTGCGCGCCACCTCGCCCGCGAAGCTCGGCCCCGACAGGACGGCGAGCGGCGCGGACGGCAGGCACTCCGCCACGACATCCGTCATGATCTTGCCGGAAGCGCTCTCCAACCCCTTCGTGCAGATCACGACGGGGGTTCCCTCTTTCACGTGCGGCGCAACATCCTCCACGACGGACCGCACGAATTGCGCAGGCACGACGACGAGCAGCACGTCCGCCTGGGCCACGTCGCGCGCCTTCGCGGTGGCCTTGATGCGCGGGTCGATAGTGACGCCGGGCAGATAGACGCGGTTCGTATGATGGCGGTTGATTTCCTCGACGGTTTCGAACTCATAAGCCCACAGCGTCGCCTCCCGACCCGCCCGCCGCACGGTCTGGGCAAGGGCCGTACCCCACGCTCCCCCTCCGAGGACTCCGATATGCTGAAAGCTGTAAGCTGTTTCCTTCAAAGGCTTTTCTTTCCGCTTTTTGGTGCTCATCGCTGCGAACTCCTCGTCGAGTGCGAGAGCTATCGCGCGCCGCACGTCGAGGCAAGGGAGGAGCCGCACGATTTTCGTGGATGACGCCGCCGCTCGCTCGTGGTTCGGCCCCAACACTTGCATCCCATCCACGGCGCGCTCGTTTGCAAGTGTTGGGGCCAAAGAACCACGAGCACCATACGGATCCTCGTGGAGCGAATTTGACATGTGAGTCCCGGTTGCGGCTGGGCTCTTTCTCACATGTCAAATTCGCTCCACTAGGTCCGCTCCGTCAGCGGCCATCGCGCGCGCGCCGGCGCATCGAGGCTGTCCGCAAGGCCGCGGCTGAGACGCTCCGCGCCCGCCCAGGCGATCATCGCCGCGTTGTCCGTGCACAAGGCGGGAGGCGGGGCATGAAAGGTGAAGCCGTTGCACGCGCATTCCTCCAGCATGGCCGCGCGGATCGCCGCATTCGCCGCGACGCCGCCCGCCACCACCAGCCGGCGCGCATCGGGCAGGCGCATGTCCGACGCGTAAGC
>CAZNAH010000115.1:4832-5047 GCA_964570735.1 uncultured Hyphomicrobiaceae bacterium
GCCTGAAACGAGGCGCAGATATCCTTGATGTCGTGCGCGCCGAGCGGAGCGTGGAGCAGCGCCGCCTGCCGCACCGCCGTCTTGAGGCCGGAGAATGAAAAGTCAGGCTCCGCGCGCCCCGCAAGCGGCCGCGGAAAGGCGAACCGCGTCGCATCGCCGCCCACGGCCTCCTTTTCGACGGCGGGGCCGCCGGGAAAGCCGAGTCCGAGCAGCTT
>CAZNAH010000115.1:5057-6765 GCA_964570735.1 uncultured Hyphomicrobiaceae bacterium
AAAGCCTCGCCGAGCGCGTCGTCCTTGGTTCCGCCCAGACGGCGATAATCATCGACGTCCCTCACGGAAATGAACTGCGTATGCCCGCCTGACACCAGAAGCAGCAGATAAGGCGGCCGCAGGCGATCGGTGAGGCCGATGGTCAACGCATGGCCTTCGAGATGATTGACCGCGAGCAGGGGCAGGTTGTGGACGAGCGCGATCGCCTTCGCCGTGACGAGGCCGACGAGCAGCCCGCCGACGAGACTCGGCCCCGCTGTCACGGCCACGCCGTCGAGATCCTCGAAGCCCATCCCGGCTTCCCGCAAGGCGGACGCGATCAGGCGATCGAGCACGTCGACGTGAACGCGCGCGGCAATTTCGGGCACGACACCGCCGAAAGCCTCGTGCTCTCTGAACTGGGAGCGGATGATGTTCGCCGCGATCCTGCCCTCGCCCTCCGCCGACCGCTGGACGATGGCGGCCGCCGTCTCATCGCAACTTGTTTCGATACCGAGCAGGGTCAAGGTTCGCGATTCCAAGGCTTTCGGCGTGCATGGCCCGCAGCCCCCTTCTATTGTCAGGGTATCCACGCGGGAAAGGTTTCCTTTTTCAAATCGCACGTTATTATCCAGGCCAGTGAACGCACCGCGATCCGCCATAGAGTGATCTCTTTAAAAAAAAATCGGCTTCGTTGTTGTTGATCTTGGTCAAAGAAGAAGCCTAGAGCACATCATGAAAAATAATCACCCTGCAAGAGAAATAAACATCGGAACGCGCGGAAGCCCGCTGGCGCGCGCTCAGGCCGACGAAGTCCGGGACCGGCTGATCGCCGCGCATGGCGCCGAGGTACTCAGCATCGCCATGCGCATCATCAAGACGTCCGGCGACATGATCCAGGATCGCGCGCTCGCCGCTGTCGGAGGCAAGGGTCTCTTCACAAAGGAGATCGAGGAAGCCTTGCTGGCCAGGGAGATCGACCTTGCGGTTCACTCCATGAAGGACATGCCCGCGGTTCTTCCCAAGGGGCTCGGCATCGCCTGCATCCTCCCGCGCGAGGACGTGCGCGACGCCTTCATCAGCCGGAACGGCGAGACGCTTGCCGAGCTTCCTCCCGGCGCAACCGTCGGCACCGCGTCCGTGCGCCGTCAGGCGATGATCCGCCGCATCCGCCCGGACCTCAAGGTCGTGCTGTTTCGCGGCAATGTCGAAACCCGCCTCCGCAAGCTCGAAGAAGGCGTTGCGGACGCAACGTTGCTCGCCGCCGCCGGGCTGAAGCGGCTCGGGCTCACTGCTCACGTGACGGAATATCTCGAAACGGACGTCATGCTCCCCGCGCCTGCGCAAGGCGCGATCGGCATCGAGGTGCGGACGGACGACGACGACACGATCCGGCTGATTTCGGCGATCAACGATGAGACCGCCGCCACCCAGATCGAGGCGGAACGCGCCTTCCTCGGCGCGCTCGACGGCTCGTGCCGCACGCCGATCGCCGCACTCGCGACACTCGACGGGGACGATATGGTCTTCCGCGGCATGATCCTGACGCCCGACGGCGCGCGGGCCTATGAGACGGAGCGGCGCGGACCGCGCAGCGACGCCGCCGCCATGGGTCTCGACGCCGCGCACGAGCTGTTCCGGCGCGGCGGGGCCGATGTCTTCCGGGACGTTGCGTGAGGCTGCTGATCACCCGGCCCGACACGGACGCCGAGACTTTCGCGCGCGAGGT